>CADECW010000001.1:0-4383 GCA_902825855.1 uncultured Rhodospirillales bacterium
CTAGTCTCTCACCTGGACTGAATTGACGAGGAACTGCGCCTCGGCCGATGGAATCGGTGTCGGCGAGTCACGGCAGAGGGCGCCACCCAGGATCCAGTAGACCGTACCACCTGGCGGTGGCCCCGTCCGCGCGAAGCCGACGCAGTGCCGGTTTGGCCGCTGGAAAGCGACATACTGGTTGTTCTGGGTCCAGCCGAAAGAACCCGCCGTAACACTGCGCAAGGCATCGGCATTCCGCAGCCAGTCGGCCATGCTGGAGGTCAGCGGCCCCATGCCGCCCACGCCCTTCGGTTCAACAAGCCGATAGAGGCCGAACGCAGCCTCGCTCGTCGCATCACTGAAGATCATGCGCCAGGCACGGGCATTGCCGACCCGAAAACTGCGCATGTTCGATACTGCACAGTTGTTGAAGGGCACACCGGAGACCGGTGCCGTGCTGCAAGGTATGGACTGGCTGAACACCCACGTGTCCTGAGCGGCGGCGGAGGGTACCGCGGCCGTCAGCACCGACAACATGGCGAGCATGAACGACATCACCAGCGTGCCGAAAGCACGGAGGGCGACGCTGCGCCGTTTGGGGTATCGAGGTTTTCGCAACATTCCCTTCGCCTCGAGGCCGCCGGCCGTTCGCCCTTTCCCCATCGGCAACAATCCCACAACCATCGCTTGGCGAGAAATATAGCCTGTGACGACCTCGCAAGTTACACATACAATAACAGCACTTGGATCTCACAGAAGGGCAAGCCTGATGAAAAGATCGGTGTGTATTGTTGGGGCGCTGCTGCTTTTGCCGTCGATCGGCGTTGCCCAGGATATCAACCCGCAACCCGGGTTTTATGTTGGCGCGGGAGCCGGCCTCGAGAATTTCCTCAACACGACAACCTCGGTAGGCGGGACCGTTGCCGGCGGCGTCGGCTTTGGCTTCGGTGCCTTGGTTGCGGGCTATGACTTCGTGGGCCCGCGCGTCGAGCTGGAAGTCGCCTACGGTCAAGCCCCCATCACGGCCTACCTTCCGTTTGGGACGTTCTCTGCAACCGGCCGTCAGTTGCAGTTCATGGGCAAGGTCCTCTACGACTTTTTTCCGGCTGCAACGGTTACCCCGTACGTGGGTGCGGGCGCCGGCCTTGCGCTGATCAGCACAAGCGGAGCATTCGACAGCCCGCAATTCGCTTATCAAGGGCTCGTCGGCGGCGCATGGAATATCGACAGCCAGTGGCGCCTTTTCCTCGAGGGTCGCTATATCGGGACCACGTCACCGACAGTCAACGTCGCTGGCGTCAACGTAACGTCGCCCAACAACAATATCGTCGCGATTATCGGCGGGCAGTACAAGTTCGCGCCCGCAGCGGCGGCTCCGCCCCCTCCGCCGCCGCCGGCCGTTGCGCCGCCGTCGTTCATGGTGTTCTTCGACTGGGATCGCTCGAACCTGAGCCAGCAGGCGCTGAACACGATCCGGCAGGCTGCAGCTGCGTTCAAGAGCAAGGGCAACGCGCGCATCACGGCGACCGGCCACACCGACACGTCGGGCCCGGAAGCCTACAACATGGCGCTGTCGCTGCGTCGCGCGAACGCGGTGAAGGACGCCCTGGTGCGTGAAGGCGTGCCGGCTCAGGCGATCAGCGTGATCGGCATGGGCGAGAAGGGCCTTCTGGTCCAGACCGGCGACGGCGTGCGCGAGCCGCAGAACCGCCGCGTCGAGATCGTCATCCAGTGATAATCGCCAGGTTGAACTGGCCAATTCTGCGGCCGCCGCCGATTGATGGCCGCACGCGCCGCTAGATGACCATGCAAGATGAGGCCACGCGCTCTTCAATCGCGTGCCTCGTCTCAGCGATCCCGGCCTCGCGCGCCTTGGTCCGCCTGAGGACGAAGGCTACGCGGCATGGGCCCTCCCATGGCGAACTGCGTCCAAGAACCGGCTGAGACTGGTGGCGCGTACAAACGTTTCGTCCGCCCATATGAGGAAGTAGAACGCGCCAATTCGCGCTATCTTGGCCACAGGCGAACCGTTGGCAGCGTCATGGAACGCCGTCCAGGGGTCACCCGCGTCGGTGACCCCGTACTTGCATTGAGTCTCCGGTCGTTCCTCGCGGAACGCGCGCTGGATCTGCTCAAGCATCCCTCGCTCGGACGCATTCCAGGGACGGCCGCTATCTGGCAGGGCGATCAACTGAGGCATCGGTTCACCAGTTTGTTCGGGAGCGATATTTGCTCTCTTCCGACGACGGCCACGATCTACCGTCCCGCCGTATCCTCGCGGTGTTGCGGTTCGAAAAATTTGTTTCGTCGGTATCGCGATCGCCGATCGATCGTTGCTCGATCGTTGCTCGAAACCAGGGCTTCACGGCGTGAAGGCCCGGCGGCAAGTACGCACCGCCGGCCTTATCGTCTTGGGGTTTCCTCAGTCGCACCCCTGATGGTTGGCGGCGACGCCTGAGTCAATGCGCGCTTTTGGCTTGGCTCGGATTTGACGCCAGGTGCCAGGAAAGCGGTGCACCCACATTCAACCCATTGCATGTCCGGTCTTGCCCGCATCTATATGCTGATACAAAAAACTGTTCCTCTTCAGCAACTTATAGGGCATTCTTGACATTCTTCCTTAAGAATATGAATCTCATCCTATTAATCAAAGGATACTTCCAATGAATTGGCATCGCGCATTTCTTTCGATACCACTTCTCCTCGTGCTCACAGGCTGTGGCGATACGTGGGGTGAGCGCGCAGTGACTGGTGGCGGCATGGGTGCAGGGTTGGGGCTTGCCGTTGGCGCGGTTGCCGGCTGGCCGCTGCTGGCTCCAGTTCTTGTTGGTACCGCGGTGGGAGCCGGCATCGGCGCTGCAACGACGGGCAAGGACTCGAAATTCTAGCCCTCGATCGCCTGTCGTTCCGTCGGCAACTCTCTGCTGAAGTGTGAGTACGCAGCATGCCCTCTCGAGACAGTAATGCCGCATTTTTGTTCCTGGTGGTCCTGATCGCTGGCGCAGCCTTGGCGGCGCTGAGCAATCGAAGTAGTCCGATCCCTCCGGACCTCGGCTCCAGTTCGTCGAGCACCAACCTTTACGAGGCGTCGGAGAGTTGGCGCACATCGGTCAAGATCTACGCCGCCGCCCGATGATGGTGCAAAGAGTTCCGACCTCTGCGACACCCGTTGAAGGCGTCGTGGCCTGGGTCGGAGATGGAGGCTGCCTAAGGGCATGCCGGCGCTGTCTTAGCAATAGCGGTAACAGTGCCGCAGCGGCCTTGTAGACCGAAGGTCGAGGGTTCAAAACCCTCACTTGGCACCACCCTCCGAAGCCTTGGCGAAGGGGGGCGATCTTGGGGTATGGCATTCTCGCGACATGAGTACGGTGTTGGTCACGGGCGGCGCCGGCTATATCGGCAGCCATGTCTGCAAGGCGCTGGCCGAAGCCGGCGACAGGCCCGTCTGCTACGACACGCTTGAGAAGGGCCACGCGTGGGCCGTGCAATGGGGACCGCTCGAGCGCGGCGATATCGGTGACAAGACGCGGCTCGACGAGGTTTTTGCACGCCACAGGCCGCGGGCGGTTGTTCACCTTGCCGGCTACATAGAAGTCGGCGAATCGGTCAGGCAACCGGAACGCTACTTCCATAACAACGTGACCAAGTCGCATGCCCTGATCGATGCAGCGGTACGACACGACATCGAGGCCTTCGTGTTCTCCAGTACCTGCGCAGTGTACGGGCTGCCGCAGATGGACCAGCTGGCCGAGGCCCATCCGATCGCACCGCTCAGCCCCTACGCCGAGTCGAAAGCCAAGGTCGAGGAAGTCCTCGCTCGAGCCGCCGGGCGCGGCCTGCGTTCGGCGTCGTTGCGCTATTTCAATGCCGCCGGGGCCGATTCCGGCGGGATGATCGGCGAGGCGCACCATCCGGAGACCCATCTGCTGCCGCTGGCCGCCGACGCCGCGCTTGGCCTCGGCCCGGCCCTCACCCTGCTTGGCACCGACTATCCGACGCCCGACGGTTCGTGCATCCGGGACTTCGTCCATGTCAGCGATCTCGCCGACGCCCACCTTCGCGCAATCACCTGGCTCGCCGGCCGGTCGGCGGGCGCCCACGAGGCGTTCAACCTGGGCAGCGGCGCGGGCTACAGCGTGCGCGAGGCGCTGGTCGAGACCGGCCGCCTTGCCGGCACACCGGTACCGCATGCGGTCGGGCCGCGTCGGCCGGGCGATTCGCCCAAGCTGGTGGGCGACATCACCAAGGCACGAATCGAGCTCGGCTGGACGCCGAAACTCGATCTTGTCGCACAGATCGAGGACACGCTGCGCTGGCGACGGAAGATGCCGCGCTGATCGTCCTCGTTGCCGGGGCCGGTCTGGGGGCCGCCGGTCTGGGGCTGCCGGTCTGGGGCTGCCGGTC
>CADECW010000001.1:4483-65430 GCA_902825855.1 uncultured Rhodospirillales bacterium
GGGGCTGCCGGTCCGGAACCGTCAGAGGCGAAGTGGCAGGTTGCGCAGGCGCTTGCCCGTCGCGGCGAAGATTGCATTGGCGACGGCGGGTGCGATCGGCGGCGTACCGGGTTCGCCGACGCCGCCGATGGCGGGCGACCCAGTGTCGACGAGATGCACCGTCATCCTCGGTGCGTCCGCCAGACGCACGGCGTCGTAGTCGGGGAAGTTCGACTGCTCGACGGCCCCACCTGCCAGTGTGATCTCGCCGTAGAGCGCAGCGGAGAGCCCGTAGACGATGCCGCTCTCCATTTGCGCCCGCACAATGGCGGGATTGACCACCGGGCCGCAATCGATGGCGCAGGTAACGCGTTTGACTTGCAGCGTCTTGCCGTCGGCCACGCTGACCTCGGCCACCTGGGCCACGATCGAGCCGAACGAGGCCCGCAGCGCGATGCCGCGGCCTGAACCCGCCGGCAGCGGCGTGCCCCAGCCCGCTTCCTTCGCGGCCGTTTCCAGTACTTTCAGATGCCGTGGATTCTTACCCAGCAGCTCGCGGCGGAACTCGAAGGGATCCTTCTGCAAGTCGGCTGCGATCTCGTCGACGAAGCTCTCGTCGAAGAAGGCCGTGTGGGAATGGCCGACCGACCGCCAGAAGCCGACCGGCACAGTGCCGTCGGGCACCACTGCCTCGAGCTTGTAGTACGGAAAGGCGTAGGGCGGGTTCTCAACAGCGTTGCCTTCGGGCTTTGGCGATGACGACAGTCCGATCATTCGTTCGGTGAATTTGTCGGCCGGCGACTGCGCGATCTGCCGCTTGGCGACGCTCAAAAGCTTCGGTGCGCCGGCAGACGTGTCGATCTCCGCACGCCAGCGCGCGAGCGCCATGGGACGATAGAAGTCGTGCTTGATGTCCTGCTCGCGCGACCACAGGACCTGCACCGGCTTGTCCGGCATCGCGAGCGCACAGGTCACGGCCTGGCGCACCAGGTCGACCTCGGCGCGTCGGCCGAAACCGCCGCCGAGAAAGGTCGTGTGCACGCCGACTGCCTCCTGCGGCACGTCCGCGACCTTGGACGCGATCAGCCGCACCAGCGTCGGCGACTGGTTGGGCATCCAGACCTCGACCTTCGCTGCGTCGCCCTCGCGCACGACCTGCGCCGTGCAGTTCATCGGCTCCATCGTGGTATGGGCAAGATAGGGTGCTCGATAGGTCGCCTCGATCGGCCGCGTGCTCGCCGCCCTCCTTTCTTCGCCTAGCGTACGGACCAGCGCCGGCTTGCCGTCCTGCATCAGCCCTTCGTAGCGCCGCCACAGGGTGGCGCTGTCGAGGTCGGGCTCGGGTCCCGGCTGCCACTGCACGTCGATGCCTTCCTGCAGCAGCTTGTTGGCGCGCCACCAGCTCGCGCCGATGGCGGCGATGCCGCCCGGCACGATGATCACGGTCTCCACACCCTTGGGCAGGCTCCCCTTCACCTTGAAACCGCTGGCCGAGCCGCCAAAGGTCGGCGCATTCAACACCGCAGCATGGAGAAGGCCGGGCCGGCGCACATCGATGCCGAACGTCGCCGTGGCCAAAACCTTGGCCGGGATATCGAGTCGCGACAGCGGCTTGCCGATAAGCTTGAACTCCGACGGCTTCTTGAGCGGAGGCGCCGGCATCGACGACAGGTCGCCGACATGGTCGACCAGCTCGCCGAAGGTGGCGATGCGTCCGCCGCTTCGACGTCGCACCTCGCCGTCCACGACCACGAGCTCGCTCACCGGCACAGATGCCTTGCGGCTCGCCGCGCGCAGCAGGAGGTCGCGCGCGACGGCACCGGCGACGCGCATGGGATGCCAGGCATCGCGCACGCTTGTCGAGCCGCCGGTCGCCAGCACGCCCAGAACGCCGCCAGCCTTGCCCGCCAACCAATGCGCGATGTCGACGACCGTGCCCGTTTCCTCCGGCGAGAAAGGCAGGCTGTCGATCAGGATGTCGACATTGCGGTAGACACCATGCTCCGGCGGATCTTCGACGCGCACCTGGCTCCAGCGCGCATCCATTTCTTCGGCCGCCAGCATGGCCAGTGCGGTCTGCACGCCCTGCCCCATCTCGGCGCGCGGCACGGCCACGACCACACCGTTGTCGCGCGTGATCTTCACCCAGCCGCTCAAGCCCGCTTCGTTCGGCTTGACGTTGAACAGCGCGCGATCGCCCAGCCGATCGCGCTCGCGGACGAACCAGAAGCCGACACCCAGCAGGCCGCCCCCGGCGATGCCGCCGATGATCGCCAGGCGGCGTGTCCACTTCTTCACGGCGCCCCGCCCAGCAGTGCGGCAGCGCGATGCACCGCGCGGCGGATCGCGCTGTAGGTGCCGCAGCGGCAGATGTTGGACAGGACCTCGTCGATATCCTTGTCGGTCGGCTTGGGCGTGGCCTTGAGCAGCGCCACCGCGGACATGATGAAGCCCGGCTGGCAGTAGCCGCACTGGGGCACCTGTTCCTCGATCCAGGCCTTCTGGACCGCGTGCAATGTGCCGGGGGCCAGTCCTTCGATGGTGACAACCGTCTTGCCGGCGATGTCCCGCGCCGCCATCGAACACGACCGCACCGGGGCGCCGTCGACATGGACGGTGCAGGCGCCGCACGATGCCACGCCACACCCATACTTGGGTCCCGTGATGTTGAGGTCCTCGCGCAGGACCCACAGCAGCGGCTTCTCGGCCTCGACATCAACCCGAGCCGGCTGGCCGTTGACGGTGAACGAGATCATCGCCGAATCAGCGTATCACCAAGGACGAGGACGTCCATCTTGGTTCGCAGGAAACAATCGATAGCTTCCTCGGGCCTGCAAACAACCGGCTCGTTCTCGTTGAAGCTGGTATTCAGGACCATGGGCACGCCGGTGATATCCCGGAACGACTGAATCAGCCGGGCATAGCGCGGATTGCCTGCCCAGGTGACGGTCTGCAGCCGGCCGGTGCCGTCGACGTGCGTGACCGCCGGGATTTCCTTGCGCCTGGCCTCGCGGATCCTGAACACCTGCATCATGAAGGGCACGTCGTCGTCGGTCTCGAACCACTCCGGCACCGCCTCACGCAACACGGACGGTGCGAAGGGCCGGAAGGATTCGCGGCGCTTGATCTTGAGATTGAGGATGTCCTTCATGTCGGCGCGCCGCGGATCGCCCAGGATCGAGCGATTCCCGAGCGCCCGCGGACCCCATTCGAGGCGGCCCTGGAACCAGCCGATCACCTTGCCGAGCGAGATCTCCTCGGCGGTCCGTTTGCACAGTGTCGCCTCGTCGCCGACGCGCTCGACGGTGCAGCCCTCGGCATCGAAGTCGGCTCGGCGCCGGGCGATGGCGCCTGCGATCTCGTCGGGCGTGGCCGACGGCCCCCAGTAAGCATGGTCCATGACAAAGTGACGACGCGCCTCGGCGCCGCCCAGCCTGTGCCAGGTAACGAAGGCGGCGCCGATCGCGCCGCCGGCATCGCCGCCGGCCGACTGGACATAGAGCTTGTTGAACGGAGTGCGCTCCAGCAGCTTGCCGTTGGCGACCGAATTGTAGGCGCAGCCTCCTGCGAGCACGACGGCGTCGGCGCCGTAGCGCCGGTGCAGAGCGCCCAGAAGATTGTAGAAGGCGTTCTCGTAGGTGACCTGCGCCGAACGCGCGATGTCGCGATGGCGATCTTCCAGCGGCGCCGCCGGATCGCGCGCCGGGCCGAGCAGGCGGGCGAGTTCGTCGTTCCACAATTGCCCGCCCGAGGGGATGCCGTCCTTCACCTGATAGTCGGCGCCCTCGCCCGAGGCGTGGCGAAAGAAGCGCAGGTCGAGCTCGAAGGTCCCATCGTCCCTTGTCTTCACGATCCGCTTCATGAGATCGACGAAGCGCGGTTCGCCGTAGGGCGCGAGCCCCATCACCTTGTATTCGTCGCCGTAGTGCGGGAAGCCGATGAACTGCGTCATCGCCTCGTAGAACACGCCGAGCGAATGGGGGAAGTAGACACGGCCGTCGACCCGGAGGCTGCCGCCTTCGCCCAGTCCCCAGGCGGCCGACGAGAAATCGCCGAAACCGTCCACCGAGACCGCCACGGCCCGGTCGTAGGGCGACACCAGGAAGGCCGAGGCGAGATGGCAGAGATGATGCTCGACGGCATGCACGGCGCCACGGAATTCCTGGTCTGGCAGTGCCTGCCTGAGGTTGCCCGCGATGTCGGCGCGCTCGCCACGCTGACGCAGCCGGCTCCACACGTAGGACGGGCTGACGCCCGAGGTCAGCACGTACACGAGTTTGCGCCAACGGTTGGCGCGGTTGTCGCTGTTGACGGCAACATGCTCGACGTCAGCGAGCGCGATGCCGGCCTCGCTGAGGCAGTAGCGGATCGCTTCCCCGGGAAAGCCGCCCCAGTGCTTGATGCGGCGGAAGCGCTCCTCCTCGACGGCGGCGATCAGGGTGCCGTCCTTCACCAGGCAAGCCGCCGCATCGGCGTGATGGGCGTTGAGCCCGAGGATGTAAGTCATCAGACGAGGTCGCGGCGCAGCAGGTGCATGGAGAGGATGAGGTCGGCGGTCACGCGCTGGGCTGTATAGAGAAGCCCAGGTTTGCCGTCGAATATCAGGCCCTTGACGAGCAGGCAGTGCGCGGCGACGGCGATCGGCCCCAGGAAGCGCGTGCGGCGCAGCCGGTCGGGCCAGCTCAGCTCGGACCATGTCCGGGTGGTGAGCTTGTCGGCCTCCTGCGCCTGATAGCGCGACTGCGACCTTAGCCATTGTTCCAGGCTCTTTCGGTCGTCATGCAGCAGGCGGTTGGTGAGCTTCACGACCGGTCCGTCGATACGCAGCTTCTCGGTATGGCCGTCCTGGACGAACCCGCCGCGGCCACGCCGGAACAGGACGGGCAGCGCAGGGTAGAGCGAGGCGCGCAGCGGCCGGCCATCGATGCAATACGTGAAGGCGATTTCGAAAGCCGCGGTATCGTCCGTCGGCGCCAAGGCCGCGAACTCGTCACGCAGCTCCGGCTCGACCATGTAGTCGGCGTCGAGCCGCAGCACCCAGTCGCTCATGATGCCGGTCTGCTCGACGGCGAAGCGCCACTGCTCGGCATGGGTGTCGAACCGCCGCTGCACCGTGCGGACATTGGGGAAGCGGTCGGCAATCGCCAGCGTGTCGTCGGTCGAGTTGCTGTCGACGACCACGACTTCTTTCGCCCAGGTCAGGCGCTGCAGCGACCGGCCGATGTTGGCAGCTTCGTTGTAGGTCAGGATGACGGGAGTGATATCGGCCAGCACGACGCCTTGAGGGGCCATACAGGGCCTATCCCCCTGGTATAAATAAGATTTTTGGCGCGGACCACTGATTTTGCCCGTGCCCCGCGGCCGCCGCACGCGACGGCCACATCTAGGCCGCGTCACTGGGCGACTTGACGGAATCGCTCGAGGCGCGCAAACGAGCAGCCCATCGCGCTTGGCAAGTCCACAGGGCGCGCCTGCCCGACCTCGCAAGTCTTTGAAAAATCGTATAAAAGCCCTCTCTCCGCGTGAAAGGCTGGTCAATGTCCAAGAATGATCTCGTGGTCGTCACCGGTGCCGGTGGCTTCATCGGCGGCCACCTGGTCCGCGTGCTGCAGCAGCGCGGCCACACCAGGATCCGCGCCGTCGACGTCAAGCCGCTCGACGAGTGGTACCAGAAGACCCCTGGCGTCGAGAATCAGGTGGGCGACCTCGCCCTGCTCGAGCCCTGCCGCGCCGCGGCCAAGGGAGCGCGCATGATCTACAATCTTGCCGCCGACATGGGCGGAATGGGCTTCATCGAGACCCACAAGGCCGAGTGCATGCTTTCGGTGCTGGTCAGCACCCACATGCTGGTCGCCGCCAGGGAAGCCGGCACCGAGCGGTTCTTCTATTCGTCGTCGGCCTGCGTCTACAACGCCGAGAAGCAGACCCGCACCGATGTCACCGCGCTGAAGGAAGAGGACGCCTATCCGGCCATGCCGGAAGACGGCTACGGCTGGGAGAAGCTGTTCAGCGAGCGCATGGCCCGCCACTACCGGGAAGACTACGGCATCGCCACCCGCGTGGCGCGCTACCACAACGTCTATGGCCCCGAGGGCACCTACGACGGCGGCCGCGAGAAGGCGCCGGCCGCAATCTGCCGGAAGGTGATCGCCGCCAAGCTCTCGGGCAAGCATGAGATCGAGATCTGGGGCGACGGCGAGCAGACCCGCTCGTTCATGTACATCGACGACTGCACCGACGGCACGATCCGCCTGGCCCAGAGCGACATCATCGAGCCGCTGAACATCGGCAGTGACGAGCTGGTCAGCATCAACCGCCTGGTCGACATCGTCGAGAAGATCGCCGGCGTGAAGCTGAAGCGCTCCTACAAGCTCGACGCGCCCAAGGGCGTCCGTGGCCGCAACAGCGACAACACGCTGATCAAGAAGCTGATGGACTGGGCGCCCTCCATCCGCCTCGAGGACGGCATGGAGAAGACATACAAGTGGATCCACGACGAGATGACCTCGGGCAAAGCGTCCGTCGTGAACGCTCTGCCGCGCGCGGTGGCGGCGCAGTAGGTTGATGGCGAACCACGGGCCGCCCAGCAAGAGCGGGCTTGGCGGCCCTTGGCTGACGGCAAGTCCAGTCTTGGTCTAGCGCCCGACGCGGCTGATTTCCCTGTTGCTGCGCAACAGGCCGTCAAAATACTCGACCGTCTTCTTGAGACCCTGCTCCAGCGGTACCTTGGGCTCCCACTCGAGCTTGTCGCGCGCCAGAGTGATGTCCGGGCAGCGCTGCAACGGATCGTCGATCGGCAGCGGCCGTGCCTGGACGAGCTTCGACTTGCCGCCGACAATCTTGATCACCGTCTCCGCCAGATGCCGGATCGGCATCTCGACCGGATTGCCGAGATTGACCGGCCCGGTGAAGTCGTCGGGCGTGTCGTCCATCAGGCGCAGCCAGCCCTCGATCAGGTCGTCGACATAGCAGAAGGCGCGGGTCTGCATGCCGTCGCCGTAGATCGTGATGTCCTCGTCCTTGAGGGCCTGGACGATGAAGTTCGACACCACGCGGCCATCGTTGGGATGCATGCGCGGGCCGTAGGTGTTGAAGATGCGTGCGACCTTGATGCGCAGCTTGTGCTGCCGCCAGTAGTCGAAGAACAGCGTCTCGGCGCAGCGCTTGCCCTCGTCATAGCAGGCGCGCGGCCCGAGCGGATTGACGTTGCCGCGATAGCTCTCGACCTGCGGATGCACGGTGGGGTCACCGTAGACCTCGCTGGTCGAGGCCTGGAAGATCTTGGCGCGCGTACGCTTGGCCAGGCCCAGCATGTTGATGGCGCCGTGCACCGAGGTCTTGGTCGTCTGCACCGGGTCGTGCTGGTAGTGGATGGGCGAGGCCGGGCAGGCGAGATTGTAGATCTCGTCGACCTCGACATAGAGCGGGAAGGTCACGTCGTGGCGCATCAGCTCGAAGCGAGGATTGTCCAGGCAGGCCGCCAGGTTCTGCTTCGTGCCGGTGAAGTAGTTGTCGACGCACAAGACGTCGTTGCCCTGCGCCAACAGCCGCTCGCAAAGGTGCGAGCCCAGGAAGCCCGCGCCGCCCGTGACCAGTATCCGCTTGCCCATGATTCCTCAGAATGCCCACGCGATCCCGCGCTTCGACACTAGTGCACGTGAACAGGTCGATCAAATCCTTGAAATGACTCCAAAAGCGCTGAAGATGCCGCCGCGATCGGGGGAAGGCGTTAATGAGCATCGAGATCACAAACCTGGCAGACATCGTGCGACGACATGCGGCCGAACGTCCCGATGCTACTGCCCTCGTCCATGCCGGGCGAACGACGAGCTATGCCGCGCTCGACCGGGCGGCAAGCCGCGTCGCCAACGGACTCATATCCGAAGGCATCGACCCACAGGCGCGCATTGCCCATCTCGACAAGAGCAGCGACATCTTCTTCGAGTTGTTGTTCGGCGTGACCAAGGCCAACGCAGTGATGGTGTCGGTGAACTGGCGGCTCGCTGCACCGGAAGTACTGCACATCGTCAACGATGCCAGGGCGGAGATCCTGTTCGTCGGCGAAGAGTTCTTTCCGGTCGTCGAGAAGATCCGCGATGAGCTCAAGACGGTGCGCAAGGTCGTCGCTTTCGGTGCGAGTCACCCGGCCTGGGAATCCTTCACCGCCTGGCGCGATCGCCAGGGCGACACCGATCCCAACCTTCCCACTCGCCCGACCGATACGGCGGTGCAGTTCTACACCAGCGGCACGACCGGACTGCCGAAGGGCGCAGAACTGACCAACGCCAACTTCGCCTGGATGCTGCCGCTGTGGACCAGGACCTGGCTGCTGGCCGAAGGCGTTCCCAACCTCGTCTGCCTGCCGATGTTCCACATCGGCGGCGCCGGCTGGGGCATTGCCGGTCTCTTCTCCGGAGCCACCAACCATGTGATGCGGGAGTTCGTGCCGGTCGAAATCCTGCAGACCATCGAGCGCGAGAAGCTGCAGGTCATGCTGCTGGTGCCGGCGATGATCCTGTTCCTGGTGCAGGCGCCACAGATCCGCGAGACCGATCTATCGAGCCTGCGCCTGATCGTCTACGGCGCAGCGCCGATCCCGGCCGAACTGCTGAGGCAGGCGATGGGAATCTTTCCCTGCGGCTTTCAGCAGGTCTACGGCCTCACCGAGACGACCGGCGCCATCACCCTGCTGCCGCCCGCCGACCACGATCCGGCCGACGTCGAGAAGCTCCTGTCCTGCGGCTATGCGCAGGAAGGAGTGGACCTGCGCATCGTCGGCGACGACGGCAAGGACATGGCGACCGGCGAGGTCGGCGAAATCGCCGTGCGTTCGCGACAGATCATGAGTGGCTACTGGAACCTGCCTGATGCTACCAAGCGCGCCATCCAGGGCGGCTGGTTCTTCACCGGCGACGCCGGCTACCTCGACGACAAAGGCTATCTCTACATTTACGACCGAGTGAAGGACATGATCGTGTCGGGCGGCGAGAACATCTATCCCGCCGAGATCGAGAGCGCCTTGTTCGGCCACCCTGGCGTCGCCGACGTCGCCGTGATCGGCGTGCCCGACGAGCGCTGGGGCGAGGCAGTGAAAGCCGTGGTCGTCAGGAAGCCGGGCAGCGATGTCGGCGCGGGCGACCTGATCAGCTGGGCGCGCGAGCGCATCGCCGGCTACAAGCTGCCGAAGTCGGTCGACTTCGTCGACGCCCTGCCGCGCAACCCGACGGGCAAGATCCTCAAGCGCGAGCTGCGCAAGCCCTACTGGGGCGACAAGCAGCGCCAGGTGAATTGAGGAGAGAACTGGGGACGCGCCACGAACACGGCGCGTCCTGTCCCTCGCACCGACCTATCGGCCGCGCGAACGCTGCCCGCCACCTGACTGAGGCATGAAGTTCGGCCGCGGTGCCGAAGGTGCGCTCACCTGCTGCGGCGCGCTCGCCTGCTGCATGCGCCAGCCCCCATTGCCGCCAAAGCTCTGCTGCTGACGCGGCGCCTGCGGCGCCATGTTGGCCTGCTGCATGCGCCAGCCGCCGTTTCCGCCCCAGCTCTGCTGCTGAGGCTGCTGCTGACGCGGCGCCTGCGGCATCATGGTGGCCTGCTGCGTGCGCCAGCCGCCGTTGCCGCCCCAGCCCTGCTGCTGAGGTTGCTGCTGATGCGGCGCCTGCGGCGTCATGCCGGCCTGTTGCGTACGCCAGCCACCGTTGCCGCCGTTGAAGGACGGCTGCGGTGCCGTGGGCTGTGTCCGTTCGTTGTTGCGGGCATTGTAGATGCGCTGGCTCTGATTGTTCTGCATCTGGTCGATGCGGCCGCGCTCATATGGCGACACTCGACCGTCGGAGCGGGCGTTCGACTCGTATCGGTCGATGCGGTTCTGGCCGCGATCCAGCCGGTTGGTCTCGCCCCGCGTCAGCGAACCATCGCGCGTGCCGTTGTCGATACGACGGTCATTCCAGGCATCGCGCCGCTCGACGCCCGGCGAGCGGTTGCCATCCCAGCCATTGTGCCGGTTCGGATCGCCACGGTCGCTCCAGTTGTTGTTGCCGCCATTTCGGTCGCTCCAGTTCCGGCCACCCCAGTTCCGATCGCCCCCGCTGCGGTCGCCCCAGCCATGGTTGCCCCACCCTTGGTTGCCCCAGCCGTCGCGACCGCCGTCACGGCCCGCGTAGCTGTTCCGGTCGCGCCAGCCGTCGTAACGGCCGTCGGTGCGACCCCAGTTCTGGCCTCGATCCCAGGCCTGCTGGTTGTCGTGGCCCTGGCGATAGATCTGCTGGCCCTGGCGGTCGACCATGTGGTCGATGCGGTTGCGCTCCTGCTGGGTCACCACGCCGTCGGCGCGGGCGCGCGATTGGGCGCGGTCGATTGCCCGCTCCCCCTGCTCGAGGCGATAGGCTTCTCCGCGCGTGATCTGGCCACTCTGGATGCCCTGCTCGATGCGGTTCTGCTGGTAGTCCTGTCGCTGGTCGATACTGTACATCGATTGCGCGTACGCACCGCCGCCGACGAGCAGACTGCCCGTCAAGACGGCGTAAGGGATGCTGCGAAATTTGGACATCTTTTCCTCGAGTCGTGAAGCGACGGCGGATGTACCGTCTTCAATCGCTACGCCCGGCGGTTTGGCGGCATCCCTCGTCATCGTCTCGCTAGGGCGGTAAAACCGTCACGACCACAGCAATGTCACGAGCAGCATCCAACCGATGTCCGAATTGCCCGACAACCTGACCCCTGTCCGCGCCAACCACGTCTTCGACGAGGCGCGCCTCGCCGACTACATGAAGGCACATGTCGACGGCTACCGCAGCCCTGCGGGCGTACTCCAGTTCGAGGGCGGTCAAAGCAACCCGACCTTTCACATCACGGACGGCGGCGGGCACATGTACGTGTTGCGCAAGAAACCGCCGGGCAAGCTCCTGCCGTCCGCTCATCAGGTCGATCGCGAGTACCGGGTGATCAAGGCGCTGAGCGACCATACCGACGTCCCCGTGCCGAAGCCCTATGCGCTCTGCCAGGACGACGGGGTGATCGGGACAGCCTTCTACATCATGGAATTCACGCCGGGCCGCGTGCTCGCCGATCCCAAAATGCCCGGCATCCCGCCGGCGGACAGGGCCAGGATCTTCGATTCCATGAACGACGTGCTGGCGCGCATCCACAACGTCGACTACCGCGCCGTCGGCCTCGGTGATTTCGGCCGCGAGGGCCAGTATATCCAGCGCCAGATCTCGCGCTGGTCGAGCCAGTACGACCTCGCCCGCACCGAGCACATCGAGGCAATGGAAAATCTGAAGCAGTGGCTGCCGGCCAACATTCCGCCGGGCGACGAGACGCGCATCAACCACGGCGACTATCGGCTGGGCAATACCATCGTCCATCTTACCGAGCCGCGCATCGTGGCGGTGCTCGATTGGGAGCTTTCAACGCTCGGCCATCCGCTGGCCGACCTCGGCTACAACTGCATGATGTACCACTTCGGCGAGGGCTTCGGCGCCTCAGGCGGATATGCCGGGCTGGACCTCAAGGCGTTCGGCATCCCGACTGAGCCCGAGTATCTCGCGGCCTACGCGCGTCGCACCGGCCGCAAGGAGGTGCCGTCCTTCGATTTCTACCTGGCCTTCTCGCTGTTCCGCCTCGCCGCCATCGTGCAGGGCGTCTACAAGCGCGGCCTCGACGGCAACGCCTCGTCGGAGACTGCCACCAAGTACGGCAACCGCGCCAAGGCGATGGCCGACCTGGCCTGGTCGATGGTGGAGAAAAGGGCTTAGGCGAGCGCGGCCAGGGGCCGCCGCCCCGTCACTCGTCCGACAGCGGCACCATCGAGGCGTCGTTGCCCCTGGGGCAGTTCTCGCTCTCGATCACCGCGTTGGCCGGATTGCGAAAGCGCTCGATGCTGTATGGCGCGTCGTCGGGAGCCGGCCGCGCCGGCGGCGTTCGCAGCGTCCAGGCGACAAGGCGCTTGATGACACTGCCCAATGCCTGGTCGAAGGCGTCGACGACCTTGGGCACCGAGTCGGCACGCGCGCGCACGCAGCGTTCGAAGGAGCCGACGCCGATGATCTGCCGATCCGGCATGCGCACCAGCTTGGCGATGATGCGCACGCGCACGATCGGCGGCTTGCCGTAGTAGTACAGCGCCTCGAAATTGCGCAGGTCGGGCTGGAGCACGTAGTTGGCCCGGATGCCGATCGATTCGCGGGCGACCGCCACGATCTTGCGCGTGTTCTCGAAGGAATCGACGATCCTGGTCTGCACCATCAGCGGCGCGCGATCGGTCCATGCCGCCTTGGCGTAATAGTCCGTCGAGGTCGGCGTCATGGCGATGGCGATGCGGCCGGTGTTGAGGTTGGCCGCGGCGGCGGGCGCTTCGACCGCAAGCTGCCAGTAGACCGACGGCAGGTCGGGATCGAAGGTGCTCTTGGGCGTAACGGTGTAGAGGTCCTGCGGCTCGGTGGCCGCGTCGACCGCACTGATGAACTGGCATCCGGCAACCAGGGCGGCCGCCCCCGCGAGGGCGGCCAGGCGACGTATCATTTTGGCGTATATCCTTGCTTGCCGCTGAACACGAAGCCGGACGGATCCCGCTCGAGCCGGGTAGCGATGACGTTCAGGTTGGTGGTGAGCTGACGCAGCTCGCGTATGGTCATCGACAGCTCGTTGAGCCCAGTCTCGGTGAAGTTCTTTACCGGCCCCTTGCTGTCGCCGACCAGCTTGCTGAGCTGGCCGGCCGCATTGTCGATGTTCTTCAGCGCCACCCGAGCCTCGATGATGGTCTTGGAGAGTTCGCTCGGCTCCTTGCCGGCCAGCGCCTTCTTGCTGGCAGCGTCCTGCGGCCCGAGCTCGAGCGCCAGCACGTTCAGCGAATCGGCAAGCGAGTTGACCTTGTCGAAGGTCTTGCGGAACTCGGCGATGGCAATGGGCAGCTCGGCCAGCGTCGTCTGGATCGCCGAGTCCTGCTTGGCGAGCGCCGTGCTCACGGTCGACAGGTTGCGCAGCGTGTCGGTGACGGCACCGACATTGTCGGGACTCAAAAGCTCGTTCAGCCGGTCTACCGTGACACCGGCCTTGGTCAACAGCTCCTGCGCCGAGGTCGACGTCGCCTGCAGGAACGACGCACCCTCGCGAATCTCGGGGTACGGCTTTTCTCCGGCCTTCCTCTTCGGCTTGATCTGGTCGACGTCGAGGCGGCCGACGATCTGGATGAATGGCGCGCCGGCGATGAACGGTTTCTCGAACACCGCGTAGGACCGCTCCCGGATGTCGATGTTCCAGTCGACCGCGACCGTGACCTCGATCTTCTCGCTGAGCCGCTCGCGCCCGGTCGAGCGCTGGGTGTCGACGCGCGAGGTGAGCTGGATGTTGGCGACGCGGCCGACGCGCAGGCCGCGGTAGAACACCGGCGAATCGGTGGTCAGTCCCTGCACGTCACCCGAGAACAGTATGTCGTAGTAGGCGTACGCCGTGCGGTCGCCCGCACGCAACTTCCAGATGACGAAGCCCGCGACGGCCGCAATGAACAGGATCATCGCGGCGCCGATCAGCACATAAGGCGATCTTCTTTCCATCTGACGCCGCTCTACTCCTGCTGCCTGGCCGCGGCCCGCCCGCGTGGTCCACGGAAATACTCCTGGACCCACGGGTGCTCGAACCTGAGCAGTTCGTCTATCGTACCTACCACGACGCGCTTGTCGAGAAGCACGGCGATCCGGTCACAGGCCGCATAAAGGCTGTCCAGGTCGTGCGTGACCATGAGAATCGTGACCCCCAGGCTCTTGTTCAGGTCCTTGACCAGCTCGTCGTAGTGGGCCGCGCCGATCGGGTCGAGGCCGGCCGTCGGCTCGTCGAGGAACAGCAGATCGGGGTCGAGGGCCAGGGCGCGGGCGAGGCTCGCCCGCTTGCGCATGCCGCCGGATAGCTCCGATGGTTTCTTGTCGCCGGCGTCCGGTGGCAGCCCGACCATGGCGACCTTGAGCGCCGCGATGTCGCGCATCATCTGCTCCTCCAGGCCGACATGCTCGCGGACCGGCACGATGATGTTCTCGGTGACGCTGAGCGAGGAGAACAGGGCGCCGTCCTGGAACTGCACCCCGGTGCGCGCCTGCATGTCGCGCTCGGCCTGCCCCTGCAGGGTGGCGGTGTCGACGCCCAGCATCTCGACGGAGCCTTTGGTATGTCGATTGAGGCCGATGATGGTGCGCAGCAACACGGACTTGCCCGTTCCCGATCCCCCGACCAGACCGACAATCTCGCCGCGAAATACGTCGAAATCGAGATCGTCGTGGATGATGTTGTCGCCGAACTGCGTGCGCACGCCGCGCAGCTTCAGCACGACGTCACGGCCGTCGCGATGATCGACGAGCTGCCCGCCTTCCAGGAGCTTGGGCGGCTCGGGCTTCTCGGCATGCTCCTTTTCGGGGGCGGCGGTCTCACTCATCACACGCCTGCAAGCAGGAAGATGATCGAGAAGATGGCGTCGAGCACGATGACGCAGAAGATCGATTCGACCACCGACTTTGTCGTCAGCTGGCCGACGCTCTCGGCGCTGCCCCTCACCTGCAGCCCCTCGAAGCAGCCGATGATGGCAATGACCGCGCCGAACACCGGCGCCTTGATCATGCCGACATAGAAATGCCAGGGCCCGACCGTGTCGCGCAGCCGCTCGAAGAATTGAACGAAGGTGAAATCGAGGTAGACGGTGCAGGCGACCGCGCCGCCCAGGAGGCCGGTCATGTCGCCCCAGAACGCGAGCAGCGGCATGGAAATCACTAGCGCCGAGATGCGCGGCATGACCAGCCATTCGATCGGGTTCAGCCCGATCGTGCGCATGGCGTCGACCTCCTGGTTGACCTGCATGGTGCCGATCTGGGCAGTGAAGGCGCTGCCCGAACGGCCGGCGACGATGATGGCCGTCAGGAGCACGCCGAGCTCGCGGAACATACCGATGCCGACAGCCTCCACGGTAAAGGTCTCGGCCCCGAACTGGCGGAGCTGCTGCACGCCCTGATAGGCGATCACCACACCGATCAGGAAGGTGAGCACGCCCACGATCACCAGGGCGCGAATCCACACCTCGTACATCTGCCGCACGACGGCATTCATGCGAAAACGCCTGGGGTGCAGACAGGCCTCGACAAAGGTCACGAGGATCTCGCCGAAGAAAGACGCAAGATTTACGCCCTGCTCGTAGAGATGGACGGTATTGCGCCCGATCTCCTCCAGCCAGTGGGCGAACCAGCTTGGATGGCGCTCGGGCGGCGCCTCGCACATGTTGTCCTGCACGACCTTGAACAGGTCGGCATGGGCCTTGTCGGCCGTTTCGATCTGGGCGTCGGGTCCGCCGGCCAGCATCAGGATCTCGAGGGCGCCCGCGGTGTCGAGGCGCTCGACCTTCTTGGCGTCGACGATGCGGTCGGCCTTGCCGGCACCGGCCGCCTGCAGGGCCTTCTCGGCCATGCGCCGGATACCGCGCAGGCTGAACACCGTCCAAGTGCCGGCGACCTCGATGACGGGTTTTCCTGCCCGCTGGGTGTAGCGGATGGTGGGTTGGGCGTCGGCCATCGGCATTGATTAGTCGTCGTGCAGCTTCGCGCTGTCAATCGCCGGCGAATTGCCTCCAAACGTCGGCGCTGTCACGATCCGCCACCGGAGGGAATCATGGGTAAGTGGCCGAGCCTGGACAAGATCGAGATGGACGACGATCCGATCGACAAGGACGACTACGAGGACAAGCTTGAAAAGCTCCAGCATCGGCTGCTCGACCTGCAGATCCACAGCCTTCGCACCGGCGGGCGCGTCCTGATCGGCATCGACGGCTGGGATGCCGCCGGCAAGGGCGGCCTGATCGAGCGCATCGTAAGCGGGCTCGAACCGAAGTCGATCCAGGTCTATCGCATCGGGGCGCCGACCGCCGACGAGCAGGGTCGCCACTACCTCTGGCGTTTCTGGGACCGCCTGCCAGCGCCAGGCAACTGGGCCATCTTCGATCGCACCTGGTATGGCCGCGTGCTGGTCGAGCGCATCGAGGGTTTTTGCAGCAAGGACACCTGGAAGCGGGCCTATCGCGAGATCAACGAGTTCGAGCGCCAGCTGACCGACGACGGCGTACGCATCGTCAAGCTCATGGTCCATGTCAGCGAAAAAGAACAGAAGCAGCGCATGATGGCGCGGCTCGACGATCCCCATAAGCACTACAAGATCGGACTGGAGGACTTCCGCAATATCGCCAAGCGCAAGGAATACATCGAGGCCTACGACGACATGCTGGAACGCACCGACACCGAGTGCGCCCCCTGGCACGTGATCGCCTCCAACAACAAGATGCGCGCCCGATTGAGGGGCCTGACGATCGTGGACGACATTGTCGGCAAGGGCCTCAATGACCTCCAACAGCCGCTCGATCCCAAGATCGCCGACGCGGCCAACAAGCTGTGGGGCTGGAAGCCAGGCGAAAAGAGGAAGAACCACAAGCAACATTGATGCGCATCGGGCCAGGTGCGTCGGAACCTCAGTCCCCGAACATCACACTTCGGAATCCACCGAAGGATTGGCCGTGGCCCGCCTCATCCCTGCTGCCTAGTTTCCCCGCATGACCCAGACAAAGCGTGGCGTCTTTCCCGGCTGGTGGGTGGTCACCGGCGCCTTCCTGTGCATGCTGACCGGCTATGCCGTCGCCTACTCCTTCGCCGCCTTCTTCGGTGCGTTGGAAAGCGAGTTCGGCGCGCGGCGCGGCGAGACCGCGCTGGTCTTCTCGATCTCGGCCTTCCTCTATTTCCTGCTCGGCTTTCCCGCCGGGCTGATCGCCGACCGGACCGGCCCGAGGCCGGTCGTGGTCGGCGGCCTGCTGCTGATCGCCGTCGGCCTGGTGGCCGCGTCGCAGGCGACGAGCTTGTGGCAGATCTATGCCGGCTATGGGCTCGGTGTCGGGGTGGGCATCGGCCTCAGCTACGTGCCGAGCGTGGCGGCGGTGCAGCGCTGGTTCGTGCGCAGCCGTGGTACTGCAAGCGGCATCGCCGTCGCGGGAATCGGGGTCGGCACACTGATCGGCGCGCCGCTCGCCCATCACCTGATCGCCCATCTTGGCTGGCGCCAGACCTATCTCGTGCTCGCCGCCCTCACTGTCGTGGGCGCAGCCGTCTCCGGCGCGCTGGTTCGCCCGGCGCCCGAGCGCTACGGCCTGACGCCAGACGGCGATCCGCCGCATCCATCGGGCGTAGGCGCGATACCAGCCGGCCTCACGCTCGGCGAGGCCGTGCGCTCTGGGCCCTTCTGGTCGATCTATGTCGGGGCGCTCCTGATGTCGTTCGGCCTGTTCGCGCCCTTCGTCCATCTCCTGCCCTATGCCCGCGACGTCGGGCTCGGCGAAGCCTTCGGCGTGCTGCTGATCGTCCTTCTGGGCGTCGGCAGCACGGTCGGCCGCTTCCTGTTCGCAAGCGTCACCAATTGGCTAGGCCGCAAGCACTCGTTTGGCCTGATGTACGTCGGCGCCGCCGCCATGCTGGCAATGTGGTCGATGTCGACCAGCGCCGTTGCGCTGGTCATCTTTGCCCTTGTCTTCGGGGCCTTCTACGGCGGATTCGTTGCCATCGCACCCTCGCTCGCCGCCGACTATTTCGGCGGCAAGGCGTTGGGTTCGATCATCGGCGCGCTCTACAGCGGCGTGGCGTTCGGCGCCCTGCTCGGCTCGCCGTTTGCCGGCTACGCCTACGACTTCTTCGGCTCCTATACCGGAGCCATCCTGGCCGGCGCCGCGCTTTGCCTGATCTCGTTCGTCATCACCCTGCTGACACCGGAGCCGCGGGAGTGGCTATCGCGGCATCAACGGCCCAGCTGACGCCCGGACCAAGCCTGGCGGCGATCCACGGCAGGGCCTCGCGCATCGCCTCCTCGAAGCGCCACGGCGGATTGATCACCGCCAGTCCGCAGGCCGCGAGCTTGCCAGGCGCCACACCGTCGAGCCGCAGCTCGAGGACCAGCGGCTTGAACGCAGCCATCTCGCGCACGAACGCTCCGGCCGTCCCGTCCTTGATCGGATACCAGACGGCGTAGCAGCCGGTCGCGAAGCGCCGCAAGCCCTGGCGCAGGGCGCGCAAAAGGCGCTCGTATTCGTCCGTTACCTCGAACGGCGGATCGATCAGCACCAGCCCACGCCGTTCGACGGGCGGCAGCAGTGCCTTGAGGACCTTGTAGCCGTCGGCCTGGCGCACCTCGACGGCGCGGTCGCCGGCGAACTCGCGCTTCAGTGCCAGCGCCTCATCAGGATGCAGTTCGCAGGCGATGAAGCGGTCTCCCGCCCGAAGGCCGACGCGCACCAGGCGTGGCGAGCCGGGATAGCGCCTGAGCCCATCCCTGTCCGGACCGAACTTGCGGTCGTACGCCGCCACGGCCGCAAGATATCGGCCCACGGCCTCCGGCATGCCGGCGCGCGGCGCCGCGGCGAGGCGTTGGATCCCCGCGTCCGCCTCGCCGGTGCGGCGGGCAAGATCGCCGGCCAAGTCATATCCGCCCGCGCCGGCGTGCGTATCGAGCACGAACAGCTTCTTGTCCTTCGCCGTCAACAACCTGAGCAGCTCGCACAAGGCGGTGTGCTTCAGGACGTCGGCAAAATTCCCGGCGTGGTAGCCGTGGCGATAGTTCATGGGTCGCCTATAGCATCCGGGGCATGGTCTGTGCTTCAACCAAGGCCAGAGGGGAGATCATGGCCAACCACGAACTGAACTCATCGCCCGAGACCTGCCACTGGGGCTATTTCGACAGCCAACTGAAGCCCGCGTTGCGCATCAAGTCGGGCGACATCGCCACCATCAATTGCGTCTCGGGCTCGACCGAAATCCTGCCCGACGATCCGTTCGGCGTGCTGCCCGAACATCGCGAGATCCTGGGGGCCCTCAAGCCGCATCTCGGGCGCCACATCCTGACCGGGCCGGTCTACGTCGAAGGCGCCGAGCGTGGCGATGCGCTCGCCGTCGAGGTGCTGGACATCAAGTTCCGAACCAATTGGGGCTGGAACGTGCAGCGGCCGCTGGCCGGAACCCTGCCCGAGGACTTCCCGTTCTATCGGCTGACCCACATCCCGATCGATTCCAACCGCGGCGTCTGCACCATGCCGTGGGGGCTGGAGATCGAGCTGAAGCCGTTCTTCGGCATCATGGGCAACGCGCCGCCGCCGGAATGGGGCCAGTGTAGCTCGATCGAGCCGCGCGCCTTCGGCGGCAACATCGACAACAAGCACTTCCAGGTCGGCAGCACGGTCTACCTGCCGGTGTTCGCCGAGGGCGGCCTGTTCTCGACCGGCGACGGCCATGGCGTACAGGGCGACGGCGAAGTGAATCTGACGGCGCTCGAGACGTCTCTGTCAGGCACCTTCCGCTTTACCGTGCGCAAGGACATGAAGCTCAACAACCCGCGCTGCGAGACCGCGAGCCACTGGATCACTCACGGCTTCGACCACGATCTCGACGACGCCGCCAAGGAAGCGCTGCGCGACATGATTCGCCTGATCTCGGCCAAGACGGGCCTGTCGGCCGCCGACGCCTACATGCTGTGCAGCCTGCAGGCCGATCTGCATGTCACCCAGACCGTTGACGGCCACAAAGGCATCCACTGCATGATCGCCAAGAAGGTGATCGGCGGGTGACGCACGACCTCGCTGGCGCCTGGCGGCTCGTGAGCTGGTCTTTCGAATACGCGGACGGCCGGGCCAGCGAGTTTCCCTTGGGCCGCGAGGCAGTTGGCTTGCTGCTCTACACGCCGGGAGGTCAGGTGAGCGCCACGTTGATGGGCGGCCGGCCGCCTGGCTCCCTCGCCTATGCCGGTCGCTATGACGTGCGCGGCGGTTCGGTCTATCATTCGATCGAGGTCGCGACCGACCAGACGCTGGTGGGGATCACGACGACTCGACACATCGCACGGGAGGGCGACGTGTTGACGCTTTCGGGGCCGGACTTCCAGGCCGGCACGGGACGCAGCCAGAAGATCGTCTGGCAGCGCGTGCCATGAGCACATCGACCCTGCTTGGCGAGGCGGCCGGTCGCCACGACGAAGCGGACTGGTCGCGCCATGCCATCGAGCTGATCCAGAACGACCAGCGTCGTTCGGCAGACACCCATCTCCTGAAGCTGTACCTTCCCGCTCTCGATGGTATCGACATCTACCTCAAGGACGAGTCCACGCATCCGACCGGCAGCCTGAAGCACCGGTTGGCACGCTCACTCTTCCTCTACGGAATCTGCAACGGGCGCATCCGCCACGACACGCCGATCGTCGAGGCCTCGTCGGGCTCGACGGCGATTTCCGAAGCCTATTTCGCGCGCATGCTGGGATTGCCGTTCCATGCCGTGATGTCGGCCAGCACATCGCAGGAGAAGGTCCAGGAGATCGAGCGACAGGGCGGCACGTGCCACCTGGTCTCCGACGGCAAAGGCATCTACGCCGCTGCCGATGAGCTCGCAGCCAGGCTGGGCGGCGTCTACATGGACCAATTCACCTATGCCGAGCGCGCCACCGACTGGCGCGGCAACAACAACATCGCCGAATCGATCTTCGAGCAGATGAGCCGCGAGGAGCATCCGGTGCCCGCCTGGATCGTCATGAGCGCCGGCACCGGCGGCACCACGGCAACGCTTGGCCGCTACATCCGCTACAAGCGGCTGGCCACGCGCCTCTGTGCCGCCGATCCCGAGCACTCCGCCTTCTTCGAAGCCTTCGACACCGGCAACATGGCGGCGATCAGCGAGCGCGGCTCGCGCATCGAAGGCATCGGCCGGCCGCGCGTCGAACCGTCGTTCATCCCCAAGGTCATCGACTACATGATGCGCGTGCCCGACGCGGCGGCGTTGGCCGCCATGCGTGTGTTGTCCCGTCGGCTGGGCCGCCGCGTCGGCGGCTCGACAGGCACCAACTTCTACGCGCTGTCGGTCATCGCCTCGCGCATGAAGGCGGAAGGCGCGAAGGGCGCGTTGGTGACGCTGATCTGCGATTCAGGCGAGCGCTACGGCCACACCTACTACAACGACGACTGGATCGCCGCCCAGGGATTCAACCTCGCGCCGCACGAACAGGCGCTCGACGCCTTCCTGGACGGCCGGAGCAGCATGTAGTCGTCGGGAGGGGCGCGCTGCGGAAGACTAGGGCGCCGGCTCGACCGCCAGTTCCGTGCCAGTGACAGCCGTCACACGCACTCGCGCGCCGGCCACCATGTCGGGGCCGGTAACGGTCCAGCTGCCGTCACCCACCTTCACCCGGCCGCGGCCGTTCAGGATAGGCGCGTCGAGCACGATGGTCTTGCCGACCATGGCGTCGCCGCGGGCATTGATGGTGGCGTCCTGAGGACGCCCCTGCTGCAGGCGCTTGAGCGTCGGCCTCAGCACGACTGCCGAGCCGACCGAGACGATGGCGAAGACGAAGAGCTGCAGCTCGAGCGAGAGGTCGGACGCGGCCAGCAGGAAGGCGCCGACGGCGGCCGCGCCGATTGCCAGGAACAGGAAGACGACGCCCGGGAGCATCATCTCGAACACCAGAAGCACGGCGGCGAAGGCCCACCAGTACCAGAACAGGATCTTGAAGCCCATGGTTCGACCGGCCGCTCAGCCCGAGCTCGGAACAGAGCCGCGCGGCCGGCCCGCCGCCTCGACGCCGCGCGCCTGCGCCTCCTTGGCGAGCTCACCGATGCCCGCGATCGAGGCCATGACACCGGCCGCCTCCACGGGCAGGAAGAAGACCTTGGCGTTGCTGGAGGAGCCCATGCGCGACAATGCCTCGACGTACTTGGTGCCGAGGAAGTAGTTGGTCGCCTGCACGCCATTGCCGGCGATCGCCTCGGCGACGACCGCGGTCGCCTTCGCTTCCGCCTCCGCCAGCCGCTCCCGCGCCTCGGCGTCTCGGAAGGCGGCCTCGCGGCGTCCCTCCGCAGTCAGGATGGCCGACCGCTTCTCGCCTTCGGCGCGCTGGATACTCGATTCGCGTATGCCCTCGGCCTCCAGGATGGTAGCGCGCTTCTCGCGCTCGGCCTTCATCTGCCGGCCCATCGCGACGACGATGTCCTCGGGCGGAGCGATGTCCTTGAGCTCGATGCGCAGCACCTTGACGCCCCACGGGTTGGTCGCCTGATCGATCACGGCGAGCAGTGTGTTGTTGATCTCGTTGCGTTTCGACAGCACCTCGTCGAGCGCCATGTTGCCCATGACGCTGCGGATGTTCGTAAGCGCCAGGTTGGCCATGGCGAGATGCAGGTTCTGCACCTCGTAGGCCGCTCGCGCCGCGTCGATCACCTGGTAGAAAGCGACGGCGTCGACCTGCACGGTGGCATTGTCCTTCGTGATGACCTTCTGCGCCGGGATGTCGAGCGTGTTCTCCTGCATGTTCATCTTGCGGCCGACCGTGTCGATGAACGGCATGATGAGATGCAGGCCGGGCGGCAGGGTCCGCGTGTAGCGGCCGAAGCGCTCGATGGTCCAGTTGGTGCCCTGCGACACGGTCTTCACGCCGGCGAACACCAGCACCACTGCCACGACCACCAAGGCCAGGACGAAGATCAGAGCACCAGACATTCTCGCGCCTCCCACGCTTCGAAGGGCGAAAGCCTAGCCCAAGCCGGTGTGGGGAACCATCGTTTGCCGGAGTGCGTGTATCCCGACAAGAGCTAGTCGGCGGCGAGCGCGAACCCGGTCGCGGCGACGCGCTGGTCGGTCGCCAGCCAGCGATCGAGGAAGTTGTCGATCCAGCGGTCGAGCGGCGGATCGTAAAGCGCGTGCATGCTGAGATGCACGCCGCGCTGCTGGATGCCGGGTTGCTTCAGGCGCTCCGAGTTCAGCGTCCAGGTCTCCTTCATCTCCAGCGTCACCTCGGGGTGGAACTGGAAGCCGAAGGCGTTGGGGCCACAGCGGAAGCCCTGCACGGGATAGGTGTCGTTGGTGGCGAGCAGTTCGCAGCAGTCGGGGATGACCATGCCCTCGCGATGCCACTGGTAGACCTTCATCGGCCCCTTGAACCAGACGCGACCCGCTTCGGTCGGCTCGATGTCGACATAGCCCACCTCGACCTTGTCCTGGGGATGGGGACGCACGCAGCCGCCCAGCGCGCGCGTCAGGAGCTGGGCGCCAAGGCAAAGTCCGAGATAGGGCACGCCCGCTTCGATCACCTTGGGAATCCACTCGAGCTCGCACTTGATGCCGGCGAGGGTCCCGCAATCGTTGGCCGACATCGGCCCGCCGAAAATCACCACGCCGGCATACTCCGACATGTCTTCAGGCAGGTTGCAGCCGAGATTGGGGCAGAGACGGTGCAGCTCGTAACCGCGCTTTTCGAGCAAGGCGCCGACCCGGCCGGGCCGCGACTGCTCCTGGTGCACGACGATCGCTATTTTCTTAGGAACCACTTTTTTGGGCTTTTCAGCCGGTACCGTCATGGAGTTGCAAGATACGCTGCGCTTGTGGCAACGACAAGGCGGACCGACGGCGGAGAGACGAAATGGCGCGCCAACTGGATTTCTACTTCGATTGCTCGAGCCCGTGGACGTATCTCGCGTTCCACGCGGTTCAGCCGCTGGCGGCCGAGCTCGGCGCGGAAATCGCCTGGAAGCCCATCCTGGTCGGCGGCGTGTTCAATGCAGTCAACCAGACGGTCTACGACAGCCGTGCCAAGCCCAATCCCCTGAAGCAGTCCTACATGCTGAAGGACCTCGCCGACTGGGCACGACTCTACGACCTCACGATCGTTTTCCCACCGAAAGTCTTTCCGGTGAACAGCGTCAAGTGCATGCGTGGAGCATTCCACGCGCTCGATGAGGGCAAGCTCGTGCCCTACTCGACCGCGGCCTTCGAAGCCTACTGGGGTGACGATCGTGACATTGCCCGCGAGGAGGTACTGGCCGACATAGCCGCCAAGGCCGGCCTCGACCGCCAGCGCTTCTTCGCCGCCATCGAGACCGATGCCTGCAAGCAGAAGCTGCGCGCCAACACAGACGAACTCATGGCACGCGGCGGCTTCGGCAGTCCCACGATGTTCGTCGGCAGCTCGATGTTCTTCGGCAACGATCGCCTGCCGCTGGTGAGGGCGGCGCTGGTGGCATCATGACCTCCAGATGCATTTATTTCAGCGGCTTCGGTATATTCCGCACCGCGCGACCCCTCGGCTTCGCTCGTGCCCTCGCCGAGCACCGTTTCCTGGCGATTTCACCGCTCAGGTTGGTCTTGGCCCACCCCCTGCACGGTATTTGATTTGAAAGACGCCCCTAACTGTTGTACCCGCATGCGGTTTCCGGCCAATGCGTTGGGAGTGAATTAATGATCAAGAAGCTCTTGCAGGCGGCAGTCGTGGTCGCAGGCGGCCTGGCGTTGGGTGGTTGCCCGGTCGGGCAGCAGGCCAAGACGACGGCGCCAACCAAGCCGCCCGCAGCGGACTATCAGGTAGCGTCGACGGTCGCGCCGCCCGCCGCCGGCAGCATCCGCAACATCTGCTACAACGATGCCGATCTCACGACCTATCGCGTCCGCATGCTGCAGATGGAGCTGAACGTCGCCACCTTGCAGTGCCAGACTGCCAATGGCAGCCGGGCTTACGAAGGCGTGTACGGCCAGCTCCTGAGCAAGTATCAGTCCGAGCTTTCCGCCAACGCCCGCGCCATGCAGCAGCTGGCCGGCCGCAAGCGCTTCAACCTCGATGTCGTGGTCACCGAGTTCGCCAACCGAACCGCCCAGCGCGCGCAAACAGACAAGGAATTCTGCAGCCGCGCCAAGCGCGCCTTCGATTGGGCGCTGTCCTCCCAGGTGACGTCGCTGGCCCAGGCGCCGGCGCCGTACGATCTCGGGCCTGAGATGAACGTCCATCCCTGCCCCAAGCAGTAGGGACGGCACAAGGCCAGCAAGGGCGGCCCTCTGGGCCGCCCTTTGTTTGTCAGATGTGCTGCGCCTTGCTGCCGGAGCCCGGTCCGCCTGTCGAATCGGCAAGCCGCGCGGTCGCCAGCCGCAACACCGTAAGGTAGTTCGGCTGCAGCTCGATCGCGCCGCGGAAACCCGCGCCAAGCAGCGCCCGGTGAGCCTGCGGCAAGCGCCAGCACGGCACGAACATGAACAAGTGATGTTCGAGGTGATAGTTCACCCAGTAAGGCGCGAGCAGCAGTCGCTCCAGGGGATTGGCGCAGGTCGTGCGCGTGTTGCGCAGGGGATCGTCGTTGTCGGGAACGACCGCATGCTCGGCGATGTTCCGGATCCGGCTGACGAGCTGGTACCAGGTCGCCAACGGCAGCAGCCACATCACCACATAAAGCCACCAGTAGCCGATCGCCGCGAGGCCTGCGAACAATACGAGGTTCACGCCGAGCGAGCCCTTCTCCTTGCGCCAGAGATTGCCTAGCCGAGTGGCGAGCGGCGCCTCGACTGGTCCCAAGGCGCGGCGCAGCTGCTCGCCACGTCGCTGGAAGGCGGTCTGCCCGGTGAGGTCACGGACGATCTTGCGCCTGAAACTCGTACGGCTGATCGGAAACGGCGCCGACAGACCGAGATCGTGGATCCTCGGCCTGCTGCGTGAAGCGATGATGCTGCAGATGGTACGGACGATAGAGCGCGAGACTGGTGAACACCGGATTGGCGCACAGCCAGGCGCCCACCGAATCGTTGATGCGACGGTTGACGAACAGCCGGCCGTGCGCGGCGTCATGCATCAGGATAGCGAGGCCGAGCTGACGGCCGCCGATCACCATTACAATGTCAGATACCTCCCCGCGCTTCGATGGGGAGGAACGTTCGACACCTCAGGCATTGCCGTGCCGCAACAGGCGGCCCGAATGGGTGTTGGTCGGCCGGTCGTCGCGGATCGTGACCTCACCGTTCACCAGCACGTACTTGTAGCCCTGGGCGCGCTGCACCCGCCGCCATTCGCCGCCCGGCAGGTCGTGCATGATCTCGTCAGGCATGACCCTGAGGCCGTCGAAGTCGTAGACCACGATATCGGCCGGCGCGCCCTTCTTCAGCACGCCGCGGCCGCGGAATCCCGCGACCTCGGCCGGCAAGGCCGACAGCCGCCAGTGGACGTCCTCCAGGCTCAGCATCTTGTGATCGCGCACCACCTTGCACAGCGTCTCGGTGGGATAGCGGCCGGCAGTCAGGAACTTGGTGTGGGCGCCGCCGTCGCTGACGCCGAACAGCACATACGGATCGTCGACCAGTTCCTTCAGGTACTCGATCTTGCCGTTGGGCGGAGCGGCGAAGAACTCGGTCTTGAGATCCTCTTCGACCGCCATGTCGAGCATGACATCGACGGGATGCTTGCCCATCTTTTCGCCGGCATGGGCGAGCGTGTAGTCGAGCCACTTCTTGTTCTTGTCGAGCTTGGGCCCGATGATGGCGATCTGCGGCAGCGGACCCGTCGCGGTGATCGGCAGGTTGTCGCGCAGCGCGGCGCGCCGGGACGGATCGGCGAGCTTGGCCAGTCGCTCCTCGCGCGTTCCCGTCGTTGCGTCGCACCAGACCTGCGAATCGTCGAACAGATTCCAGTCCTCGAAAGTGAAGGTGAAGCCCGCGTCGGTCGTGAGCCCCTGCCCGACCACGCGGATGCCGCGCTCGCGGCAGCTCCGCAGCCAGTCGAGCACGCGGCGATGGATGTGCGGCTTGTGGTCGAATGCCTGGACCACGTTCATGATGATCGGCCGGCCGCTGATGGTAGCGACTTCCTCGTAGAACGACTGGTCGTGCGCGTTGTCACCCGAGACCAGCAGCATCTGCATGAAGCCGTCGTTGCGTTCCGCGAGGACCCGCGCGAGCTCGCGGCAGGTCTCGTCATGCATGACGTCGGTCGGCATGGCCGAGCCGTCATGGTCACGCTGCACCGCCGCCGGTCCCGTCGGCAGCATGCGCTGGGCCGACCAGCCGCATGCGCCGGCGTCCATCGCTTCGTGCAGCAGGCGCCTGATCTCGGCGTGCTGCTCGGGAGTCGGAAGCTTGCCGGCCTTGGCTGCCTCGAAACCCATCACCCAGATCAGCAGGGGCGAGATCGGCATGTAGGGCAGGATGTTGACCGCCTTGGGCGCCGCCTCGACGCTGTCCAGGAACTCGGGGAAGGTCACCCAGTTCCACGGCATGCCGGCCTTCATCGAGGCCATCGGGATCGCCTCGACGCGGGTCATGGTCAGCATGGCGCGGTCGCGCTCGGCCGGCCGCACGGGAGCGAAGCCGAAACCGCAATTGCCGATCACCACCGAGGTGATGCCATGCCAGCTCGACAGCGTGCAGTAGGGATCCCAGAAGAGTTGAGCATCGTAGTGCGTGTGCAGGTCGACGAAGCCCGGCGCCACGATCAGCCCGCCGGCGTCGATCGTCTCGTCGGCCTCGCCGGCGCCGATCTTGCCGATCTCGGCAATCTTGCCGTCCTTGATGCCGATGTCGCCGCGAAAGCGCGGCAGGCGGCTGCCGTCGACGATAATGCCACCGCGGATCACGCGATCGAACCGGGCCATGTTACCTCCGTTTCGCCAAGCGTGGGCGCGCCCCGCGACTCTGTCAACGCGCCGCGCTAAGCTCGCAGGATGAAACAGGATCGCGTCCGTACCGATGTACTGGACATCGCTTTCGAAGAGCACGGCCCGTCGCACGGGCCGCCGGTCATCCTGCTGCACGGCTTCCCCTACGACGTGCGGGCCTACGACGAGGTCGCGCCGCCTCTGGCCAGCGACGGTTGTCGCGTGCTCGTGCCCTGGCTGCGCGGCTACGGGCCGACGCGCTTCCTGACCGCGTCGACTTTGCGCTCGGGCGAACAGGCGGCGTTGGGTCACGACCTCCTGCAGTTCATGGACAAGCTCGGCATCAAGCGCGCGGCGCTCGTGGGCTACGACTGGGGCGGTCGCGCCGCCTGTATCGCAGCCGCACTCAAACCCGAGCGCGTGCGTTGCCTGGTGAGCGGCGCGGGCTACAACATCTTCGACACGGCCGCCTTCGCGAACCCGGCCTCCGCCGAGCAGGAGCACCGCTTCTGGTACCAGTACTATTTCCACACCGAGCGCGGCCGCGCAGGGCTGGCCAAGAACCGCCGAGATATCTGCCGGCTGCTGTGGAAGTTGTGGTCGCCGGAATGGCAATTCGACGAGGCGACCTACGAGAAGAGCGCCGTATCGTTCGACAATCCCGACTTCGTGGACGTGGTGATCCAGTCCTATCGTCATCGCTACGGTTACGCGGCCGGCGACCCGGCGTTGATGGGCATCGAGGCCCAGCTCGCCAAGCAGCCCAAAATCTCCGTGCCGACGATCAACCTGCATGGCGGGCACGACGGCGTCGGGCCCGCCTCCGAGCAGGACAATCAGGCCAAGAACTTCAGCGGCCCCTATTCGCGGCGCCTCCTGCCGCGCATCGGCCACAACCTGCCGCAGGAGGCTCCGGCCGAAACGGTCACCGCCGTGCGCGATCTGATGAGGGAAACGACACGATGAACATCGTCCTGGCCGGCGCGACCGGCAATATCGGCAGCCGCATCCTCGACGAGGCCCTGCGACGCGGCCATCGCGTGACCGGCCTCACCCGCGATCCGGCCAAGCTCGCTGCGCGCGATGGCCTGCAGGCGAAGAAGGCCAACACGACCGAGGTCCCGGCTTTCGCCGACGCGCTCAAGGGCCATGACGCAGCGATTATGTCGGTCAAGTGGAACGAAAACGACGTTCATCAGGTACTCGACGCCTTGCGCAAGGCAGCCGTCAAGCGCTGCCTGTTCGTCGTCGGCGCCGGCAGCCTTCTGCGCCAGGACGGCCGCACGCACTTCGACCACATGGCCGAGAAAGGCATCCAGCCGCCGACATCGAAGCCTGCCGCCCTCGCCCTGGCCGAAGTGCAGAAGGTCGTCGACCTCGACTGGACGGCGATCTCGCCGCCTGCCTCGATCCAACCCGGCGAGCGCACAGGCAAGTTTCGCCTGGGGCGCGACCACCTGCTCGAGGATGCCACGGGCAAGAGCGAGATCAGCCGCGAGGACTTCGCCATCGCAATCATCGACGAGATCGAGAGGCCCAACCACGTCCGTCAGCGTTTCACGGCGGCCTACTGAGCGAAGGATATGGACGCGGCCGACCTCAGGATCTTCTCAGCCGTCGCGCGCAGCGGCAGCATGAGCAAGGCCGCGGCCGAACTCGGCACCGTGCAGTCCAACGTGACCGCGCGCATTCGCGCTCTCGAGGAGCGACTGGGCGTGGACCTGTTCGAACGCACCAATCGCGGCGCCACGCTCACGGCTGCCGGGTTGCGCTTGCGGCCCTTCGCCGATCGCGTCGCGGGATTGCTCGAGGATGCGAGGCGCGCCGTCACCGACGACGGCACGCCGGCCGGCAACCTGGTCGTCGGCTCGCTCGACACCACGGCGGCGCTGCGACTGTCGCCGGTGCTTGCCGAATTCGTCGCCGCTTATCCCGCCGTCGATCTTTCGCTGCGCACCGGCACCAGCCAGGAATTGATCGAGCAGACGATCGAGCGTCGGCTCGATGGTGCGTTCGTCGCGGGGCCGGTCGATCACGCCGACCTGGTAGCCGAGTCATTCTTCCGCGAGAAGCTGGTCGTGTTGACCGCGCCCGACGTCACCGACTTCGACGCCTTGGCGCGGCGGGGCGGGCTCAGGATCATCGTCCTGCGTGCGGGATGCTCCTATCGTCACCATCTCGAGGCCTTGCTGGCGCGTCGCGGCATCGCCGGCGTCCGGCACCTCGAATTCGGCACGCTCGAGGCCATCGTGAGCTGCGTCGGCGCGGGTCTCGGCGTAACGTTGCTGCCGGAGGCGCTGATCGGCCCGGTGTGGCGGCGCGGGCGCCTGCGCGTCCACCATCTGCCGGCCGGCGAAGGCGAGGTCGAGACGGTCTTCGTCCGCCATCGCGACGCCTACGCCTCGAGCGCGCTGCGCGCCTTCCTCGATTGCGCCCGCCCAATGATGGCCCGCCGCGCCGCCGAGTAGAGGGCAATCGCCTGGAGCGATGGCCGCCATCTGATCAAAACGCTACCTGCAACCACCGCCAGTCCCTACTTTGGGGATCATGCCGACCTCCAAACCACTGCTTGCCCGTGCCGAGGCATTCTGTGCCGCCTACGGCCTTCGCGTCCCGATCCTGCTCGCGCCAATGGCCGGCGCTTGCCCCGCGTCGCTCTCGATCGCCGTCGCCAATGCCGGCGGCCTGGGAAGCTGCGGCGCGCTCCTGATGCAGCCCGCCGCCATCAAGGCGTGGGCGGCCGAAGTACGCGCCGGGAGCAACGGCGGCTTCAATCTCAATCTCTGGATTCCCGATCCACCACCCGTGCGCGATGCCGCAGCCGAGGATACCGTACGCGCCTTCCTTGGCGGCTGGGGTCCCGAGGTGGCGCGCGAGGCGGGCAACGTCAGCCCGCCCGACTTCGCCGCGCAATGCGAGGCGCTGCTCGAGGTCGGGCCGGCGATCATCTCCTCGATCATGGGCGTCTACCCTGCAGCCTTCGTCGAGCGCATGAAGGCCAATGGGATAAAGTGGTTCGCCAATGCCACCACGGTGGCCGAAGCCAAGGCGGCGGAGGCGGCGGGCGCGGACGTGATCGTCGCTCAAGGCATGGAAGCCGGCGGCCATCGCGGCGCCTTCGACGCGGCCAAGGCGCCGACCGAGCTGGTCGGGCTTTTCGCGCTGTTGCCGGCGATCGTCGACGCGGTGAAGGTCCCGGTCGTCGCGACCGGCGGCATCGCCGATGCGCGCGGCATCGCCGCGGCGCTGATGCTGGGCGCGTCGGCGGTGCAGATCGGCACCGGCTTCCTGCGCTGCCCGGAAGCGAAGCTCGCTCCGGCCTGGGCAGACGCCATCGGCCGCACGTTGCCGGAGCAGACCTTGCTCACGCGCGCTTTCTCCGGGCGTCCGGGCCGCGCGGTCACCACGGCCTATGTGCGTGCCGCGTCGGCATCCGATGCGCCGAACCCCGCGCCTTATCCCGTTCAGCGCGGCCTCACCCAGGCGATGCGCGATGCCGGCACCAAGGCCAACGACATCGACCGCATGCAGGCCTGGTCGGGCCAGTCGGGGCGCCTGGCGATGGCCAAGCCCGCCGGTGACGTCGTGCGCGAGCTGTGGAGCGGCGCGCAGGCGCTTATGCGTTGATTGCTCCTTGGCGAACCACGGACCTCCAAAATCCGCGGTCGTACGAACGCCTACTCGAGCGTCTCGAGCAACCGCGTGCAGAGATAGGTGCGTGGGACCAGCGATGAGTAGTAGATCTGCTCGAAGGCGGCATGCGCGCCCTTGCCATCGGCGCCCAGCCCGTCGAGCGTGGGAATACCCAGCGCCGCAGTGAAGTTGCCATCGCTGCCTCCCCCGGTCAGCGGGACATCCAACAGCTCCTTGCCGATCTCGCGGTAGATCGCTTGCGCCTTCTCGAACAACGCGGAGATGCCGGCGTCCTTCTGGTACGGCGGCCGGTTCATCTCGCCCTCGACCGTCAGCGTCACATCCTTGCCGATCGGCTCGAGGTTCAGGAACCAGTGCGTCATCTCCTCGGCGAGCTGCTGGCTCGGCACGCGCAAATCGACTTCGATCCTGCATTCGGCGGGAACGACGTTGACCCCGCTGCCACCCTGGATCAGGCCAACATTGCATGTGATGCCGCGGGCATAGTCGGTCTTGCCCTCGATGCGCACGATCTGCTTCGCCATTTCATGGATGGCGCTGCGCCCATCCTGATGCCGCACACCGGCATGGCTCGCCGTTCCCTTCACCGTCAGGGTGAAGCGGCCGACGCCCTTTCGCGAGGTGACGACGCGATCGCCGTCGCGGCCAGGTTCCATGACCAGTGCATACTTGTGGCCGCGCGCCGCCTCCTCGATGCGCGTACGCGACGTCGGGCTGCCGACTTCCTCCTCGGGAATGAACAGGAAGGTGACCGGCAGCCTGGTCTTCTTGCCCATGCGCATCAGATGGCGCAGTGCGTAGTAGGCGATGTAACCGCCCGCCTTCATGTCGTAGATGCCGGGTCCGAAGATGCTGTCGCCCTCGCGCCGGATCTTGAGGTCCCGCTCGATCATGCCGATGGGATGCACGGTATCGAGGTGGGCCAGCACCAGGATGCCCTTGCCGTCGCCCTGGCTCATTTCCGGCGTGGTCTTGCATTCGAGGATGTCGCCGAAGCCGTCGCGGCCCGGAATGCGCTCCAGCTTCAGCCCCAGGTCGCGAAACTGGCCCTCGACATGGTCGACCACCTTGTTGACGGACTTGCCATCGTGACTGGGGCTCTCGATCGACACCCATTCGACGATGCCGTCGAGCACTTCGTCAGCGTCGATCTTCGGTTCGTTCTTCATCCGCTCGGCAGCCATCGGTGATCGCTCTCCACTACACAGGAACAGTCGGATGAACGTCGCACGATTGACCGAGGCGCGCGACCTTGCTGATCGCCGCCCAGGCCAAATCATGCAATAATTTCACATCGCGCGAAGGAGCAGCGCCATGGCGGAGATCTCCAGTTGGGACGCTTTCGATCCCAAGGTATGGGCCGAAGAGGTTGGTAGTCCTCCAAGGGCGCTTTCGCTCCGTCATCCGACCTACCCTGCCGAAGCTACCTGTGCGGAAGACGATGTCGCCGCGCTGAGGAAGATCGTGGCGAAGTATCTGGCGAAGGTGCGGACGCGCCTGGACCTTCCCGATCTCTTTGTCGCCGATGACGTTTTCAAGGTGTTCATGGGCTGGCTCAACCTGCCGGCGGACGACAGCAGCGTCGATCCGCGCGAATCGGTCTGGGTCAGCCGCTACAAGGATCCGATCAACAGAGCAGGCCTGATCGATCGGTCGATCGTGTTCGCCGCTGCCGAGTCGTGGCAGGTAAACGACAGTGCCGGCGTGCTGGGCAGCCGGGTGGGCCTCCGGGTCGTCACACATGTAGCCCCTCTGGGCGGCGCTACGTGGAAAGTGCGGATCACGAGCGTCGCGTGCTCGATGGGCCTGCCCGAGGCGCTGGCGTCCCACGCATCACTTGCTGCCGAAACCATGAACTTCTACTCGGCGGTGTTCAACCCAGCCAGTTTCCTCTCGTTCAAGGCACAGGTCGCCAACGCGATCGGTGTCGACCCCGGAGTGCTCGCGATCGATGGCGTTCGCGCCGGCACGGACGGCACCAAAGCCTCAGGCGTCATCTACGCGACGGAGGCGCAACCTGCTGGCGCGCCCCCGGGCCACGGTCACGCCCTGACCCTGCGCTTCGGCCTTACTCCCGGAGGCGGTTTGGACGGCAGGCCGACCGTGGAGAGATCCGCGCTGACCGCACATGCCGTGACGGCAGATCTCTTCATCCAGGACCCCGCGTCCAGGGTGGGCCTGGGGAGGTTGATCGAGTCGCGCCCGAACCGGTCGCCCGAGCGTTTGAACGCCTTCAAGTACGCGAATGTACAGCTAGACGGCCTTGTCCCCGCCAGTACGGTTCTGCTTGCCGACTCGCTGGTCGACGTTCGGCAGTCCGAGCTCTCGACGCCGATTGGCAATCCCGGCGTCACAGAGGGCGTCCGGCCGGCCACGGTCACTCATCCCCGACGCGACGATTTCGCGGCTCTCAGCGGCTACGAGCATACGCGCGCCCGGTTCGATCAGCTCACGCTCGTTCGCTCGCTGTTCAATACCATCGTGGCATACGGGCTGCCGCCGAACGATTATTTCCGGTTTGCAGTCGCCCCTCTGCAAGTCCGCTACCGCTCGCCGATCACGCCGGGACCAGGCAAGGATGGGAAGACGGTCAATGCGCAGGTGGACTTCGATCCTCCGATCTGCAGCCTGATCGCCGAGAGCAAGCCGTTCACTCCTGCCGATCGACGGCCGGTGCTCGTTCGCTTCGCGCTGGCCGATCTCCAGAGGTCCACGTCGCGCCGCCAGCCGCTCGGCCTGGCGTCGGATCCGCGATGGAGCTGGCATGAATATTGTCATGTGCTTCTGGCCGCGCAGACCGGCAAGCTCGAACTTCATTTCGCCCACAGTGCGGGCGACGCGCTTGCCGCCATCATTTCGGATCCGTCCTCGAAATTGGCGACGCATGAATATGCTCGCGGCTACACGTTTCCCTGGGTGTATCTGCATCGGCGGCATGACCGCGCGGTCAACAGAGGATGGGGTTGGAGCGGGCCGCGCCATCGCCAAGACCGGTTTCCCGCCAACGACTGCAGATGTCGCTACAAGGGCTATGATTCCGAACAGATTCTGTCGACATCGCTGTTCAGGCTCTACCGCGCACTCGGTGGAGACACTGTCGACATCGGCGGCAATCCAGACCGTGCGGCCCGCCAAAGAGCGGCCGACTATGCGGTGTACCTGATCCTGAGAACGATCAAGGCGATGCCTGCCTTCAACGTCGGCGGCATGCAGACGCCCGACCAGTTCGCGACCGGGCTGATCGACTCCGACATCGCGACGTTGCCCTTCACCGGTCCCGGCCCGCTCAATGGACGGGTTGGCGGCTGGGCCCACAAGGTCATCCGCTGGGCGTTCGAAGCGCAAGGCCTGTACGCCGTCAATCCCGCCGCCGTCGCCTACAATCCGGGACTGCCGCCGCCGATCGACATCTTCATCGACGACAACCGGCCCAATTCGGAAGGCAACTACACGCGCGGGGGCTACATGCCGGTCTCGCTCGACTGGAACAGCGCCCTCGCAAGACGCTGGCATGCCTCGGCAGCCGCGATAAAGATCGTGGGCAATCACATATGGGTCGAGGTTGCCAACCGCGGCCGGACCGTGGCGAACGGGGTGAAGGTCTCCGTCTGGTTCATCGCATGGCCGGTCACCGCCGGCGCTCCCCCTGATTGGGGTCCGATGACGGGCTGGACCAAGATCGCAGACAGCGGCCTCGCCCCGGTGCCGCCTTGGCCGGGGCCCGCCGTATCGTTCGGCCCCTTCGCGACACCCGCACGACCGCCAGGGAAACGCCTATGGATACTGGCGATCGCCGATTGCCCGGCTGACGTTGCGAATCCGAATGCGACGACGGTACTGCCGTGCGCGCAATACAAGGTCTCGATCGTCGATCTCGTGGCCGGTGACAACAACCTCGGACTTCGAGTCCTGCCCTGATCTAAACCCACTCGCTTCTGGCGAGGCTCAGAATGCGCCTGAAGGTCGGGCACACGATCAGATGCTGATTCTGCACCGAGTTGACCGGCGCGTTTGGCGGCTTGGCGTCTGGCACGGGCGTGGCGTCGCCGCCCGCCACCCGCGGGACCGTCAACAAGGCCCAGATCGCGCCGGCGAGCCATCGACTGGCCAAAGAATCGGAGGGGTAGTGCACGCCGGCCCGCTCCCTGTTCTTGGCAAGCCGTGCGCCAAGCCACAGCAACGGCCCGGTGAATGTGTACGTCGTACTCATCACCTCGCTCAGCAGCGGCTTTCGCAGGGGACGCGTCAGCAAAGGCGGATTCGCTCCCTGCGGCACCAATGTCGGTTCGCCGAACCGGTCCCTGATCGGCCGAATCTCGAGAAGCAGCAGGGCAATGAAGTGCCCGAGGAAGGAATGGCCGCTCGGGAAAGAAGGGTGATGTGGCGGGCCGAACGGAGGCACCAGCCCGGGTGCGATCGTCGACGGCCGGACACGCCTGAACATCGCCTTGTAGTTCATGTAGACGATGTTGCCGATCGCGAGGCCGCACCGGATCAGTTCGATGGTCCATGGACGGCGCTCGCCGTCGAGATTGAGGAAGCTCATGAAATACGCCGGCAGGCCGTCCGCTTGGACGTTGATCTCTCCCATGTAGCGATCGCGATCATCCTCCATCATGTCGAACATGGCGTGAATCTCGTTGAGGATGAACGGGTCGAACTCCCTCTGCCATCTGAGATGGTCGGGCTCCGTCAGCCATCCATTGGCGATCAGCGCGCTTGTGTCGAAGCGCCATTTGCCATGCTCTCGGGCGAACTCGCAGGCCGCCAGGATCGAAGGCAGCGACGTGTCCTGGCCGCGCAGCCAGACACCAAGGCGCGCATCGAAGTCCAGTGTCCAGAAGCGAAGCGCGGGGTCCCAGTCGTCCGTCTGCCAATGGAGATCGAGACCGGTCGTCGGCGTCGGGTCGGTGATGAAGACGTCCTCGCTGGGAAACGCCCTGCCGCCATAGTTGTCAGGCGCAAAGTCGAGAGCCCAGGGCTTGAAGCCGAGTTCGAGCGGCGTCGCGTAGTAGCTCCATGGAATTGGGCCCATGCCGCCAAACGCCGTGCCGGTTCCAGTTCCCGTGCCGGTTCCTGTACCCGTGCCGGTGCCAGTGCCGGTGCCGGTGCCGGTGCCTGTGCCGGTCCCCGTGCCAGTACCGGTACCGGTACCGGTACCGGTACCGGTCCCTGTGCCTGTGCCTGTCCCTGTCCCTGTCCCTGTCCCTGTTCCCGTGCCGGTACCTGTTCCCCTTGAAACTGCGTTGGCCATGTTGCCCCCCACGTATCGCCGCTGGCCTGGTCACATGATACTAGACATCTCCGATCATTCCGGCAGCCCCGCAAGTCGTAACCCCTCGGCGAATCGGTCGAGATCGCCCGGCCGCCGCAGCGGATACCAGGACGTGAAGACAGAAACGCGGAAGCCCGGTTGAACGGCAAGGACGCGCTTGGCCGCCGCCCTGGCTCCTTCAAGATCGCCGGCGAGAGCCAGCGAGGCGGCAAGCGTGCGGTTGCAGGCGGAAAAGCGGGGATTGAGGCGCTGCGACTTGCGCAGCCAACCGATCGCCTGATCGTATCGACCCGCCACAAATTCGGCCAGACCGGCGACGGTGCAGAACCAGAAGTTCAACGGATCGAACGGGCTCAGGCGCCACGCATTGCGCAGTCGCTCGATCGCTTCGTCGGACTTGCCCAGGAAGCAGTAGGTCGACCCGCCAATGCCCCACGCGAACGCGGAGTTCTCGTTGAGTTGCAAGGCGCGGTCGAACAGGTCGACTGCCGCATCCAGGCTGTTGTTCAGAAACCCTTGGATATGCCCGGCAACGGCCAGGCAGAAGGCATCTTCCGAATCGAGCTCGATGGCCCGTGTCGCCGCGGCGATCGCCTGGGCGGCGTCGCCGGCAAGATCGGTCGACAGTCCTTCGCCCCGCTTCAGGTTCAACCACCACGCCAGGTAGGCGTGCGCCTGCGCATACGAAGGGTCGAGAGCCACAGCCTGCCTCAGAAGGTCACCGGCCTCGGTGAATTCCTTGGCATCCAGCGAGTAGAGCAGCGACAAGGCCCGAAGCACGCAATCGTAGGCGTCGAGGCTTTCGGTCGGCTTGGTGAGAGCTCGCGCCGACTCGGCCTGATAGACCTTGGGTTCGATCTCGGCCGCAACCCTCGTGGCGATACGGTCGTGGAAGTCGAAGATATCGCTCTCCGAGCCGTCGAACTTGTCGGCCCACAGCGTCCGCCCGTTGATCACGTCGATCAATTCGGTGGTGATGCGCATGCGCGAACGCTGCCGCCGGACGGTTCCGTCGAGGATGTAGCGCACGCCGAGTTCTGCGGCGATGGCCCGGCTGTCCAGTTGACGGTCGCGGTAGCGCAGGGTGGAGTTCCAGGCAATCACGTACAGGGCGTGGCTGCGTGAGATGCTCCTGATGATGTCCTCGCTGATCCCTTCGCTGAAATATGACTGGTCCTCGTCGCCGGCCAGGTCCTTGAACGGCAACACGGCGATGGAGGGGCGTTTGCTCCACGACAGATGCGGCTGTCGCGGTGCCGGAATCTTGGTGTCGACCTCGCGCGGATCGATGCGATAGACCCGAACAGGCCGGCTGATGTTCTTGAGATCGCGCTCTCCGAGGTCACCGAAACTGACGGTCATCTTGTTCCAGACGTAGTCACGGACCGAGCCTGTGACGACGACCTCGCCCGGCCTTGCGAATTCCAGGATGCGCGCCGCGACATTGACGCCATCGCCGATGATGGTGTCGTCGTCGACGATGACATCCTCGACATTGATGGCGATCCGCAACGAGAGCTGCGGTGCGCCCTCGCCCATCCCGAGCTGCGACACGTCTTGCTGCGTCTCGAGTGCCCAGGCCACCGCGTCGACGGCACTGGCGAACTCCAGGAGCACGCCGTCACCGGTCGTATGCTGCAGCCGGCCGTTGTACGCCCGATACTTCGGCTCGATCAGATCGGCACGCAGCGACTTCCAGGCTCGCAACGTTTCGAGATCGTTGCGCTCCACGTGGCTGGACCAGTTGACCACATCGGCGAAGGCGACAGCGGCGAGCCGTCGCGTCACCAGGGAAGCGTTCTCCATGCCAGTCTCTTCGCTCCGTTGCGATCCGACCCGAGGTGTTGTCAATGACAGACCAGCCGACACCTGATCCGATGCTTTTCGTCGCCCATCGACGCCGGACGCGAACGCTGCTCCTACGCTTGAAGAACGAGCGTACCAGCCCGCAGTCGGGAGGCAAACCTGGGACTGCCTCCCTACGACCCCGGTCGAGGCGATCGATTTGGATATCGTGAGTTCTCGCACCGCACACCCACTTTCGTCAGTGCTCGGGCGCGAGCGTCGAACAAAGCCTCTCGGGCTTCCGTGACTTTTGTCACACCGGCGGCCCGACGCGCTGCAAATGCAGTGCTGCTTCAGGCCAAAATCACGGAACTGCCACGATTCCGGCGACCCGGCAGCGTCAGGCTGCCGGGTGCGAGATCGCGGTCTAGACCGGGTCCCAGGTGAAATATTCCGGCGAGCGCTTCATGTCGGTGAAGTAAGGCTTCATCGATGGCACGGCCTGCTCGGCGATTGCCTCGAGCGTCCAGCCTTCCGAGTTGTGCACCGAACGCACCGGACGGTTGGCGTTGAACAGCATGATCTCGTTCATGCGCACGCCGAAGATCTGCGAGGTGACGCCATCGGCCGCATCGCTCAACAGGAATACCGCCATGGGCGCGATCTTGGCGGGCGTCATCTTCTTGGAGCGCTCCAGCCTCGCCTTCTGCGCGTCGGTGTCGGCGGGAATGGTGCCGATCATGCGCGTCCAGGCAAAAGGCGAAATGCAATTGGAGCGGACATTGAACGCCGCCATGTCGAGGGCGATCGAGCGCGACAGGCCGATGATTCCCATCTTGGCCGCGGAGTAGTTCGCCTGACCGAAGTTGCCGACCAGACCCGAGGTCGAGGTGAAGTGCACGAAGGCGCCCGACTTCTGCTCCTTGAAGTAGTTGGCGGTGGCGCGGCTGACATTGAACGCGCCGTTGAGATGCACGTCGATCACCATTTTCCAGTCGACATGGCTCATGCGGTGGAAGATGCGGTCGCGCAGGATGCCGGCATTGTTGATGACGCCGTCGATCTTGCCGAAGTTCTCGACCGCGGCCTTGACCATGCGCTCCGCGCCTGCCGGATCGGCGACGCTGTCGCCGTTGGCCACGGCCTTGCCACCGGCAGCCGTGATCTCGTCGACGACCTTCTGCGCCGGGGTGGCGTTGCCGCCGCCCTCGCCGTCAACCGCGCCGCCCAGGTCGTTGACCACGACCGCCGCGCCTTCCTTGGCGGCCAGCAGCGCCATCTCGCGGCCGATGCCGCCGCCTGCGCCGGTCACCAGCACGACCTTGTCCTTCAGCATGTTGGCCATCGTCTCCTCCGTCATGAATTCCTGCAGCAGCATGTACATCAGGTGCGATGGCGGCGGAAAGCCTCACCGTCGCGACGTTGCCGGCGCCCCTGTTCTGGGATTTGCTCGGCGAAACCGGAGGTGATGATGGACCTCGATCAGAGCATCGCGAGGCACTACGCACATGGCTCCTTGGAGACGGCGATCCTCGGTGCATTGGCTGCAGCCGGCAAGCATCCCGACACGCTCACGCCCGGCGACCTGGCGCCTGTCGACGAGTTCCATATCGGAGGGCGGCAGGCGACCAAGGACGTTTCCGCGCAACTCGATTTGCCGCGCGGCGCACGCGTTCTCGACATAGGCTGCGGGCTGGGTGGTCCGTCACGCTACTTCTCGCAGGAGCGAGGATGGCAGGTCCAGGGCATCGACCTCACCCCGGAGTATGTCGATGTCGCCACCGGCCTGTCACGACGCGTCGGGCTGGCCGACACGACCGCCTATCAGGTGGCGAGCGCATTGGCATTGCCGTTCGACGATCTCACCTTCGACGGTGCATACATGCTGCATGTCGGCATGAACATCGCGGACAAGAAGACCGCGTTCGCCGAGGTGCACCGCGTGCTTAAGCCCGGCAGCCTGTTTGCCATCTATGACGTGATGCTCGAGGGCCAAGGCGACTTCAGCTATCCGGTGCCGTGGTCAGCGGCACCCGAGACCAACTTCATCGCCTCGGCCGAGACCTACCGCAGAGAACTGGCCGCGGCGGGCTTCAGCATCGTGAAGGAACGCAATCGCCGCGACTTCGCACTCGAGTCCTTTGCCCAGATACGCCAACGCCAGCGCCAGGCGGCCGGCGGCCCGCCCGGGCCCGGCCTGCAGATCGCCATGGGAGCGACGGCACCACAGAAGGTCGCCAACATGATGGGTGGGGTCCAGCGCGGCCTGTTCGCGCCGGTCGAGATCATCAGTCGGGCTTGACGGCGTGCGAGCGCGCCGGCCTCAGCATCCGGGCGCTCAGCACGGTCGCCAGTGCGAACGGCATCAGGCCGACCACCAGGGGCATCGCAACGTAGCGACTGCCGAACAGGGTGAGCACGGCGACGGTGACCGTTCCCATCGCGCCCATGCCCATCTGCGCGAGACCGGCAAGTGACGAGGCCGTGCCGGCGAGCTTGGGAAACATGCCGACGGCTCCGGCATTGGCATTGGCGACGATCATGCCGGTGCCGAAGCTCAGCACCACGTGCGGGCCGATGATCGCCCACCAGGTGACGACGCCACTCAGCGACAGCGCCGCCATGACCGACAGCGCGGCGACATGGAACCAGCCCGAGGCTCGCATGATGACGATCGGCGCGACGCGTCCGATCAAACGGTTATTGACGAATGTGCCCGCGGTAAAGCCGCCGACCGAGAGCAGCACGATCAGGCCGAACTCCCGCGGCGAGAAGCCGAGATGGTCCTGCAGGATGAAGGGAACACCCGCCAGCATGCCGAAGTTTATGGCAAAGGCGAAGCCCAGGGTCAGCACGTTGCCGAGGAATTGCCGCTCGCGCAGCATCTGGCCCGAGCCGCGCAGCAGATGGCCGAGATCGAGGCGCTCGCTGCGGTACTTGTTGGTCTCCCCGAGGCCCAGCAACACGATGGCAAACAGCAACGTGCCGAAGCCGCCGACGAACCAGAAGGTCGCGCGCCAGCTTGCCCATTCGCCTAAAAACCCGCCCAGGGTCGGCGCCAACGACGGCGCGATGTTCTGGCCGAGCGAAATCCAGCTCATGACCAGCGGCATCTCCTGGAAGGTGTAGGCATCGCGCGTCAACGCGCGGCCGATCACGGAGCCCGAGGCGGCGCCCAACCCCTGCAAAACGCGCAGGCCGATCAGCCCGCCGATCGAGGGGGCAAAGGAACAGGCGAAGGTCGCCGCAGTGAAGAAGATCAATCCGCCCAAAAGCACGGGGCGCCGGCCGAAACGGTCGCTGAGCGGGCCATAGAAGAGCTGGCCCACGGCAAAGCCCAGCATGTAGGTGGTGAGCGTGAGCTTGACGCTGTCCGCGCCGGCACCGAGCGATGCGCCGACCGAGGGCATCACCGGGGTGTAGATGCTCATGGTCAACGGACCAAAGCTGCCCAACGCCACCAACAGGGCGACGTAGCCGAAGGAACGCGGGGTAAGACTCACTTCTTGGCGGCTTCTGCAGCACCTTCCGCGCCGAAATCGCCACCAAGGCTGCCGCTGACGGGCATCTCCTCCTGGGCGCGCGTCATGCGGGGGTAGTAGTGGCGGAATGCCGAGCGGATCTCGTCAAACGGGATGTCGGCGAAGACGCCGCGATAGGCGAGATACTCCATGTGGCGACGGCCGCTCAAATCGAACGGGTGATAGATCGAATCGGTTTCAGCATCCCATTCGAGCGGCTGCAGGCCGAAGCGCTCGGTCAGCTGCTTGTTGAAGGCGGGCGTGGCCTTGAGCCAGCGCCCGTCGAGCCAGACCTCGGTGTAGCCGTGATAATAGAAAGTGTCGGAACCCATGAGGTCGGACAGCCGCTTGGTGGTCATGTGATTGCGTACGTCGGCGTACCCGACGCGAGCCGGGATACCGACGGCACGGCACACCGCCGCCATCAGCCCCGCCTTGTTCACGCAATATCCATGCCCCGACGCCAGCGTCGTGCTGGCGCGATAGGCGTCGCGCTTCATCGGCGTGTTGTACGGATCGTAACGCAGGCCATCGCGCACGGCGTAGTAGAGGCGCAAGGCCTTTTCCTTGTACCCGCCCTCGCCCGCAACCTGCCTTGCATAGGCCGCGACCTTGGGGTGGTTCGAATCGATCAAGGCACCGGGCCGCCGGTAGGCCTCGAAGTCGGAGCCGTCCCGCACCACGTCATCGCGGCCGGTCCTGAGGGATTCGTAGTCCATGCCGGGCGTTGTCTACTGCACCTGCGGGAAAAGTACATGAGCCACGATGCGCATCTCACGCATGCGCATATGGTGCGCTTCGATTGGCCGGTGGCGGCGGTGCCCGACAAGGTCTGGGTGTCGATCTCAACAACACATCTAGAGCGACGGCGGCGCGTCGTCGGACTTGATCAAGAAATGGGCGTTGGCAGTGGCCACCGGCTTGCCGCGATCGTCCTGCCAGGCCTCGGCGTAGACGTTGACCATGCGGCGGCCCTGCTTGGTGACCTTGGCGCTGGCGATGACATCGACCGGCCGCGCCGAACGCAGGTAGTCGACGGTGATGTTGACGATCTTCGGCACCGTCTCCGTCTCGGTTTCCCACAACAAGTGGAAGATCGCGGCCATCTCCAGCATGGCGCCCAGGGTGCCGCCGTGGATCGCCGGCAGGAACGTGTTGCCGATCAGGTCGTCGTGGTAGCGCATGCGTGTCAGGAGCTCGCCGGTGCCGTTCTCAGGCGCGATCCGCATCCAGCGCGCATAGGGGATCGCCTCGGCGAGCTTGGCAACGTCGCCCGACTCGCGGACCTCGGCCAGCCGTTCGAGCAGTGAACTCATGGCTTGACCTCGGTACCGATGGTCTGCGGCCGCGTCACCTCACCCTTGGTACCGAGCATGAAGGTGCCGGCCGCCGCGGCGATCGGGTCCTTGGCATCGCCATGATGGGCAAAGGCGCGGGTGAAGGCGACCGAGTGGGTGACGCGATAGCACTCCGCCTCGGCAATCACCGCCTTGCCCGGAGTCGCCGGTCGCACATAGTCGATGCGCAGGTCGAGGGTAGCGAACGGCTTCGGCTCGCTCAGCATGGTTGCGACCGACATGCCGCAGCAACTGTCCATCAGCGCCGTCAACGGGCCGCCCGCCAGCACCCCAGTCTCCGGATTGCCGACAAGCTCCTCGCGCCAGTCGAGCTGCATGGAGCCGAAACCGCGGCGCACCGCGATGATTTTCAAGCCCAGCGCCTTGCTGTGCGGGATAGTGTCGGAGAACCATTGCTGGAAGAAGGCAATGCGCTGGTCAGGGTCTTTCAGGGGGCTGCTCATGGCCCCTTCTACAATCCCATCTGACGCGCGGCGAGTTCCTTCATGATCTCGACCGAGCCGCCGCCGATCGCCATCACCTTTGTCTCACGATAGATGCGTTCGACCTTGGCGCCGCGCAGGTACCCCGCGCCGCCGAACACCTGCATGGCTTCGTTGGCGCAGAACTCCATGGTCAAGGTTGCGAGGTTCTTCAGCATGCAGATTTCCGCCACCGGCTTCTCGCCCTGTGACACGCGCCAGGCCAGCAGCTCCAGGGTCGACTTCACGGCATTGATGCGCATGGCCATGTCGACCAGGCGATGACGCACCACCTGATTGGCGATCAGGGGCTTGCCGAAGGTATGCCGCTGGCGGGCATAGGCGATCGCCTCGTCGAGGCAGACCTTGGCGTAGCCGCAAGCTCCGGCCGACATGCCGAGCCGCTCCTGGTTGAAGTTCAGCATGATGCCGATGAAGCCCTTGTTCTCCTGGCCGATCAGGTTCTCGACCGGCACCCGCACATTGTCGAAGAACAGCTGGGCCGTGTCCGACGCCCACCAGCCCATCTTCTTGAGCTTGGTGCGGCCAAAGCCTTCGCGGTCGCGCTCGATCAGCAGCAGCGAGACACCGCCCGCACCTGGCCCGCCGGTGCGCACCGCCACGGTGTAGTAGTCGGCCCGCATGCCCGAGGTGATGAACATCTTGGACCCGTTGACCAAGTAGTGATCGCCTTCGCGCCGGGCCGTTGTCTTGAGGTTGGCGACGTCCGAGCCGCCCGAAGGCTCGGTGATGGCGAGCGCACTTATCTTCTCGCCAGCCAGGACTTCGGGCAGGACCGCGCGTTTCATCCATTCCGGCCCCAGCGCCGCGATCGGCGGCGAGCCGATCGTGTGGCTGTTGAGACTGGCGTTGAGACCGCCGCTGCCATGGCGTGCCATCTCCTCGGCCTTGACGATGCCGAAGAAGGGATCGGTCGGCACGCCACCATATTCCTCGGGGAAGCCAAGCTGCAGCAGGCCGGCCGCAGAGGCCTTCCTGTATAACTCGCGCGGGAATTCCTCGGCCTCGTCCCATTGGTCGACATGGGGCATGATCTCGCGGTCGACGAAGCGCCGGACCGTGCGCCGGAAATGCTCGTGTTCTTCTGTATAAAAGGGGCTGAGCGGCGTCCCCTCGGGCAACGTCAGCCTCGTCGAATCGGCAACAGCCATCGGCCCTCCTGATCCCGTCGTTTCACAAGGTGGATCATCGTATCGCGCGTTGACAGCGCTAAACAGCTGTTCATATTGCAGGCAGAGAAGCGGCTGCAGATCGCTTACGGCAGGGGACGGAAACTGGTTACTTTCTTTCAGCTTACGCTCAATGGGCTGGCCGTCGGCTGTATCTATGGCCTCGTCGCCCTCGGATTCGTGCTCATCTACAAGGCGACCGAGCTGGTCAACTTCGCCCAGGGCGACCTGCTCATGCTGGGCGCATTCGTCGCCTACATGGCGGTGGTCTGGTGGGGCCTCGACTACTGGCTCGCCTTCCTGATTTCCGTGGTGACGATCGGGGTGTTCGGCGCCCTGCTCGACGCCACCATCCTGCGCAACGTGATCGGTCAGCCGCAGTTCGCCGTCGTCATGCTGACCATCGGCCTCGGCGCCATGTTCCGCACCTTTGCCAGCGTCACCTGGGGCTCGGAGATCTACACCCTGCCGACGCCCTTCGGCGGCGTGTGGCAGGTCGGCGGCGTGACGCTCAGCCATCAGTATATCTCGATCGTGGTCGGCACGCTGATCCTGTGCGGCGCGCTCTATGCCTTCTTCAATCACACCCGCATCGGCGTGGCCATGCAGGCGACCTCGCAGAACCAGCTCGCCGCCTACTACATGGGCATCCCGGTGAAGCTGATCTTCTCGTTGATCTGGGCGATCTCGGCCGGCACCGCGGCGGCGGCCGGCATCCTGCTGGCGCCGGTAACCCTGATCGACATCAACATGGGCCTCGCAGTGGCGCTGAAAGCGTTCGCCGCCGCCGTGCTGGGCGGCTTCGGCTCGATCCCGGGCGCGCTGGTGGGCGGTATCATCATCGGACTGATCGAGCTCTATGCCGGCGCCACGCTGCCCGACGGCTTCAAGGATACCGCGCCTTACATCGTGCTGCTGGTCATGCTGGCGGTCAGGCCGCAGGGCCTGTTCGGCACGCTGGCGCGCAAGAAGGTGTAGGTCGGGCCATGCGGTTCCAGTTCAAGACGTCCTACAATCAGGACATCCGGCTGTTCAAGGACAAGGTCGATGCCGGCTGGTACGGCCTGCTGGCCGTCGCTGTGCTGATCCTGCCGGTGCTGATGTCCGACTACTATGTCGGCGAGGCGACCTGGGTGTTCATCTACGGCATCTGCGGCGTCTCGCTGATGGTGCTGGTCGGCTACACCGGCCTGGTGTCGCTGGGACATGCGGCCTTCCTCGGCATCGGCGCCTACGCCCATGCCTATTTCCTTAAAAACGGCATTCCGTGGATCCCCTCGGTCGTGCTCGCCATCATGATCACCACGGCGAGCGGCATCGTCGTCGGCCTGCCGGCGCTGCGCATGACCGGCATCTACCTCGCCATCGCCACCCTGGCGTTTTCGGTGATCATCCAGGAGGTGTTCAGTCGCTGGGAGTCGGTGACGCACGGCTTTGCCGGCATGCCTGTCGAGAAGCCGACCATCCTCGGCGTCTCGTTGCAGGACGAGGCGTCTTTCTACTATCTCTGCCTGTTCTTCCTCGTGGTCGTGCTATGGCTGACGCGCAACCTCTTGCGCTCGCCGACCGGCCGCGCCTGGATCGCCATCCGCGACAGCGAGATCGCGGCCCAGTCGATGGGCGTGAACCTCGCGATCTACAAGTCCATCGCCTTCGCCTACTCTGCCGCGCTGATGGGGCTGGCGGGCGCCCTGTTCGCCCACAAGATCGCCTACCTGGCGCCCGACATCTTCACCATCCTGCTGTCGATCCAGTTCCTCCTGCTGGTCATCGTGGGCGGGCTGGGCTCGCTGCACGGCGCGGTATTCGGCGCGATCTTCGTGGCGCTGCTGCCGCCGGTGATCGCCATCCTGCGCGATTCGATCCCGGCCAGCATGAACGACGCCGCCGCCGCCATGAACATCAAGCTGCTCGCCATCATCGGCGAGGGCATCGGCAACTTCCTCAAGAAGCCCGGTGTCGAAGCCGGCATCTTCGGCCTGATCCTGGTGCTGGTGATCCTGCTCGAACCCCTCGGGATGTACGGCCGCTGGGTCAAGATCCGCGTCTTCTTCTCGACCTTCCCGATGTATCGCGGCGCCACCTTCAAGCGACAGAAGAGCTACATGCGCTCGGAGCGCCTGCGATGAGCTTCTTCTCGGTCGACAACCTCTCCATCAACTTCGGCGGCATCAAGGCCGTCGACGGCGTCACCTTCGACGTCAACAAGGGCGAGGTCTTCACCATCATCGGCCCCAACGGCGCCGGCAAGACCACGATCTTCAACCTGGTGAGCCGCATCTACCAGCCGACCGGCGGCAAACTGGTGTTTGACGGCACCGACATCACCAACGTGCCGCCGCACCGCATTGCCGCACTGGGCATCGCCCGCACCTTCCAGAACATCGAGCTGTTCGAGCACGCGACGCTGCTGCAGAACCTGCTGTTGGCCCGCCACGCGCACAAGAAGTCGAGCTTCTTCTCCGAACTGATGTTCCTGCCGTCGGTGCGCCAGATGGAGCTGGAGCACCGCGAGGCCGTCGAGAAGGCGATCGACTTCCTCGACCTGCAGCAATACCGCGACAGCTTCATCGTCAACCTGCCCTACGGCGTTCGCAAGGTGACGGAGCTTGCCCGTGCGCTGTGCACCGATCCCAAGCTGCTGCTGCTCGACGAACCCTCATCCGGCCTGAACGTCGAGGAGACCGAGGACATGGCCTTCTGGATCCAGGACATCAGGAACCTGCTCGGCATAACCGTGCTGATGGTCGAGCACGACATGAGCCTGGTCTCCGCGGTGTCCGACCGCGTACTGGCGCTGAACTACGGCCGGCCGCTCGCCATGGGCACGCCCGGCGACGTCCAATCCCATCCCGAAGTCATCCGCGCTTACCTCGGCGGCTGAAGACATGACCGACACCCAATCCGTGCTCAAGGTCAGCAACGTCGAGACCTACTACGGCCCGATCATGGCGATCCGCGGCGTCTCCTTCGAGGTGCCCAAGGGCGGCATCGTCACGATCCTGGGGGCCAATGGCGCCGGCAAGACCACGGTCCTCAAGACGGTCAGCGGCGTCATGGATCCCCAGAAGGGCAGCGTGCTGTTCGAAGGCCGCGAGGTCCGCGGCATGGATCCCGACAAGGTGATGCGGCTCGGCATGAGCCATGTGCCCGAGGGCCGCGAGGTCTTCCCGTTCCTGAGCGTGCGCGAGAACCTGCGCATGGGCGCCTATACGCGCCGCGATCCCGACGGCGTGGCGCAGGACCTCGAGACGGTGTTCGGCTACTTCCCGGTGCTGCGTGAGCGCGCCGAACAGCGGGCGGGCTCGCTGTCGGGCGGCGAGCAGCAGATGCTGGCGATCAGCCGAGCGCTGATGGCCAGACCGCACCTGATGCTGCTCGACGAGCCCTCGCTCGGCCTCTCGCCCAAGCTGGTGAAGGACATCTTCGAGATCATCGTCCGCATCAACCGCGAACGCGGCGTCACCATCCTGCTGGTCGAGCAGAACGCCAACATGGCGCTGCAGACCGCCGACTTCGGCTACGTGCTGGAAGTCGGCCGCATCGTCATGGCCGATACCTGCGCGCGCCTGATGCAGAAGGAAGACATCAAGGAATTCTACCTCGGCATCAAGGAACAGGGCGCGCGCGGCAAGCGGCGCTGGAAGAAGCGCAAGACGTGGCGATAGGGAGAGCGTGATGGCGGGCAACGAACGGATCGAGGTCGAAGGCTGCGACACGATTCCCAAGCTGTTCTGGCATCAAGTGAAGGCGCGCGGCGAGCGCACCGCCTTCCGCGAGAAGGACCTCGGCATCTGGCGCGCCACCTCGTGGACGCAATACGGCGAGCGCGCCAAGGCCGCCGGCATGGGCCTGGTGAAGTTCGGCCTGAGCCACGGCCAGGTCGTGTCGGTGCTGGCCGAGACGGTGCCGGAATGGCTCTATGTCGACATGGGGACCACGGCGGCCGGTGGCGTCAGCAACGGCATCTATCCGACCGATTCGGCCAAGCAGGTCGAGTACATCCTGAACGACAGCCGCACCCGCTTCCTGTTCGTCGAGAACGAGGAGCAGCTCGACAAGTTCCTCGAAATCCGCGAGCGCTGCCCCGACCTCGTCAAGGTCTTCGTCTTCGACATGGAGGGGCTTGCCGACTTCAACGACCCGATGGTCATGCCGTTCGACGAACTGCTCGAGCTTGGCCGCGCCTACGACAAGGCCAATCCCGGGCTGTGGGAAAAGCTGGTCGCGAGCTCGAGGGCCGAGGAGCTGGCGATCCTGGTCTACACTTCCGGCACGACGGGGCCGCCCAAGGGCGTGATGCTGTCGCATCGCAACGTCATCTTTCAGCTCAGCAACGCCGACGCCTTCATCCCTATCGAGGAGAATGGCGAGCAACTTGCCTTCCTGCCGCTCTGCCACGTCGCCGAGCGGACATTCACCGCTTTCCTGCCGCTGCGCTCGGGTGCCATCGCCAACTTCGCCGAGAGCGTCGAGACGGTGCCCGACAACATCCGCGAGGTGGCCCCGACCACCTTCTTTGCAGTGCCGCGCATCTGGGAGCGCTTCTATTCCGGCATCGCCATCCGCATGAAGGAGGCGACCTGGATCGGGCGCACCGCCTACAAGTGGGCGATCGGGCTGGGACTGAAGGTAGCGGAAGCCGAGCTCGAGGGCCGCAAGCCCGGGCCGTTCCTTCTGCTCGGTCACAAGATTGCCGACTGGCTGGTGCTCGACAACGTCAAGCGCGCCATCGGCATGCATCGCGTCAAGTTCGCCGGCACCGGCGCCGCGCCGATCGCACCCGACCTCATCAAATGGTACCGCGCGCTCGGCGTCGACATGCGCGAGGTCTACGGCCAGACCGAGAATTGCGGGCTGGCCACCGGCATGCCCAACCGCATCAAGCTCGGCACCGTGGGCGTCACCGCACCCAATACCGAGGCGAAGATTTCGCCCGAGGGCGAGATCCTGCTGAAGGGACCGCACGTCTTCATGGGCTACCTGAACCAGCCGGAGAAGACGGCCGAGACGGTGCGCGACGGCTGGCTGCACACCGGCGACGTGGGTTACGTCGACAACGAGGGCTACCTGAAAATCACCGACCGCCTGAAGGACATCATCATCACGGCGGGCGGCAAGAACATCACGCCCTCGGAGATCGAGAACCAGCTGAAGTTCTCGCCCTACATCTCGGATGCCGTGGTGATCGGCGACAAGCGCAAGTTCCTGTCCTGCCTGATCATGATCGACTATGACAGCGTCGCCAAGCACGCCCAGGACAACAACGTGCCGTTCACCGATTTCTCCTCGCTGTGCCGCGCGCGCGAGGTCAACGATCTGATCTGGTCGGAGATCGAGCGGGTGAATGCGAACTTCGCGCGCGTCGAGACGATCAAGAAGTTCCGGCTGATCGAGCAGCAGCTCACCGCCGAGGACGACGAGGTCACGCCGACCATGAAGCTCAAGCGCAAGTTCGTGAATGATAAGTACAAGGGCATGATCGACGGCATGTATGCCGAAGCAGTGTAACCAGCTATAGTGGTATCAATCGCAAGGGAGGAAATGCGATGAACAAGTGGACAATCGTCAAGGCCGCAATGGCCGGCGTGGCGGCGGCATCGCTGGCGTCGGCCGCCTCGGCGCAGACCCGCGGTGTGACCGCGACCGAGGTCACCTTCGGCATGCACACCGACCTGTCGGGTGTGGCCGCGACCTACGGCGTGTCGTCATCGAACGGCGTCAAGATGCGCTTCGACGAGATCAACGACGCCGGCGGCATCAACGGCCGCAAGCTCAAGGTGATCATCGAGGACCAGGGCTATCAGGTCCCGAAGGCCGTGCAGGCCTGCAACAAGCTGATCAATCGCGACAAGGTCTTCGCCTTCGTGGCGCCGCTCGGCACGCCGATGAACAACGCCTGCTTCAAGGAGCAGTTCTCGGTGGGCGTGCCCAACCTTTTCCCGCTGTCGGCAGCGCGCTCGATGTACGAGCCCTATGAGCGGCTGAAGTTCTACGGCGCGGCGTCCTACGTCGACCAGATCCGTTCGGGCATCGAGTACTTCGTCAAGCAGAAGGGCAAGAAGGCCGTCTGCGTGATGTACCAGGACACCGACTTCGGCAAGGAGATCCTGGAAGGCGCGGAGCTGCAGACCAAGAAGCTCGGCATCAAGATCGTCGAGTCCGCGGCGCACAAGCCCACCGACCAGGACTTCACGGCGCCGATCACCAAGCTGCGCAACGCCGGCTGCGACCTGATCGCCATGGGCACCATCGTCCGTGATTCGATCGTGCCCTACACCACCGCCCGCAAGGCCGGCTGGAACGACGTCACCTTCCTCGGCTCGGCCGCGGTCTACGACCTGGTCGTCGGCGCCGCCCAGGGCATGGACGGCTTCTACGGCATGGGCCTGACCGAGATGCCCTACGTCGACAGCAACGTGGCCTCGGTGAAGAAGTTCGTCGAGGACTACAAGAAGAAGTTCAACGTCGATCCCAACATCGGCGCGGTCTACGGCTACGTCGCCGCCGACCTCACGGTGCAGGGCCTGAAGAATGCCGGCAAGGACCTGACGCTGGACAGCTTCATCAAGGGCATGGAAGCGATCAAGAATCACAAGGATATCTTCAACGGCCCGGCGGTCACCTTCGGCCCGAACATCCGTCAGGGCGCGAACTCTTCGTTCCTGGCCGAGGTCAAGGGCGGCAAGTGGACCCGCGTGACCGAGCCCCTCGGCTTCTAGCCGAACGAGGGACCGACACGGCGAAACCCGGGTGGCAACACCCGGGTTTTTCTTTGCTTCGCCGCCTCGCTTGCGCGATCAGCCGGTCGGCGGCGGTGGCACCGTGACCCGGTTGTCGCGCAGCTTCTCCTGCAGCACCGGGATGCCGGCGGCGTAATTGCCGTCCTGGCAATTGGCGATGGCCACGCGGGCATCGAGATCGGCGGGCGCGCCGCCGCGAACGGCGCCGCCGAGGTAGCCACCGACCGAGCCGACATATTCGGCATAGGTACTGCCGAGCTTCGTGCAATAGGCCGCCGCCTGCGCCACCGTCATTCCCGGCGGCGGCACCGCCGGCTGCGAGCCTGTTCCCGCCATTCCTCCGCCCTGTCCGGTCTGAGTGCACGCCATGATCGACAGGGCACCCAGAACGACGACAAAGCCTCCGAGCTTCGCCATGCGATCCTCCATCCGTCGCAGGCTACTGCAGATGCGGGAGGCCCGCTATGGTCACGGCGGCATGAGCGAGGAACTCTCCGGACAGGTGGCGATCGTCACCGGCGGCGCGTCGGGCATCGGCGCAGCGTCGGCCACGTTGCTGGCGGCCGCCGGCGCGAGGGTGATCGTAGCCGACCTGAAGACGGCGACGGATGGCGTGGGCCGTTTCGTGCCGCACGATGTCACCGTCGAGGTGTCCTGGCAGGCGCTGCTGGCCGATGTGCTGAAACACGAGGGCCGGCTCGACGTCATGGTCAACAACGCCGGGATCACAGGCGGCGTCGGCAGCGTCGAGAACACCGACGTCGAGAGTTGGCAGCGCGTGCAGCAGGTCAATTGCGAGGGCGTGTTCCTGGGCTGCAAGTACGGCATCCAGGGCATGAAGCGGACCGGTGCGGACAAGCCGAAGCCCCGGGGCTCGATCGTCAACATCTCCTCGGTCGCGGGTCTGCAGGCCGGCGCAGGCTCGATCGCCTACACGGCGAGCAAGGGCGCGGTGCGCCTGCTGAGCAAGAGCGTGGCGCTGTACTGCGCCGAGCAGAACTACGACATCCGCTGCAACTCGGTGCATCCGGGCGGCGTCGACACGCCGATCTTCGATCCACTGTGGCAGTTCATGGGCCGCGAACAGGGCAAGGCCCTGATCGACCGGCGCCATCCGATCGGCCGCATGGCCGAGCCGCGCGAGATCGGCGAAGTCGTGCTGTGGCTAGCCTCCGACCGCTCGAGCTTCGTCACCGGAGCGGAGATCGCGGCCGACGGCGGCCTCAGCACCGGCCTGATGAGGAGGCAGCCCCTTGTTGCGTCTTGATGGCAAGGTCGTGCTGATCAGCGGTGGCGCCTCGGGCATCGGGGCGGCGACGGCACGGCTTGTCGTGCGCGAGGGCGGCAGGGCGGTGCTGGCCGACCGCGACGAGGCCAGGGGCCGCGCATTGGCCGGCGAGCTTGGCGACAGCACGTACTTCGTGCCGCTCGACGTCGCGGACGAGGCCGCCTGGAACGCGGCCGTTTCCGCCACGATCGAGAAGTTCGGCGTCCTGCACGGCCTTCTGAACGCCGCGGGCGTAGGCGTGCGCAACTCGATCGAGGACTGTTCGCTCGCCGAATTCCGTCGCGTCAACGACATCAACGCGCTCGGCACCTTCCTCGGCTGCAAGGCCGCGATCCCGCCGATGAAGCAGGCGGGCGGCGGCTCGATCGTCAACATCTCCTCGGTGCTCGGCCTGCGCGGCGCCTCTTATGCGATGGCCTACTGCGCCAGCAAGGGCGCGGTGCGGCTGCTCACCAAGCACGTGGCGCTGCACTGCGCGCAGATGCACTACAACATCCGCTGCAACTCGGTGCATCCGGGCTACATCGAAACGCCGATGATCGCACCCAGGCTCGACCAGCCGGTCGGCAACATGAGCGGCCGGCAGTGGCTCGAGGAGCTGCATCCGCTCGGCCGGCTCGGACGGGCCGAGGAGGTCGCCAACATGATCGTTTTCCTGCTGTCGGACGAGAGCTCCTTCTCGACCGGCTCGGAGTTCGTCTGCGATGGCGGACTGACGGCTTGACGCCTCGAGACAGCGCGGACCTGCAGCACCGGCCCGCTTTGGCTACCTCATTCCCGTGATCGACGCGCTGACCGCGCGCGGGTCGCGCTTGGGCCAGCGGCCGGCTTCGACCTGGACGATGAACTCGCCGACCAGGCGGTTGAACTGGTCGGGATCCTCGATGTTGATGGTGTGGCCGCAGTTCGGCATCACCGCCAGCGCCGCCGACGGGATCTCGCGCTTCATCAGCACAGATGGTGCGAGGCAGGGCCAATCCTCGTCTCCCGTCAGGATCAGGGTCGGGATGGTAAGCCCCCGCATCTCGTCCAGAAGGTCGTAAAGCGAAGGACGCTGGCCCTGCACGCCGATCTGGGTGTTTGCCGAACCCAGGGCGGAATGCTCGCCGAGCTCCTTCTTGAACTGGGCGAAGCCGCGCGGGTCCTTGTTCTCGAACTGCACGCGCGTCGGCCCATACGCGTACTTCTCGGCGAACTTGGCCATGCCTTCATCCTTGAGCGACTTCGCCACGACCTCGACTTCGGCACGGAACTTCGCCTGCTGCTCCTTCTCCGCACCATAGCCGCAGCCGGCAACGACCAGTGACAGCGCGCGTTGGGGATGGCGGAAACCGAAATGCAAGGTGGCGAAGCCGCCCATCGACAGGCCGACGACATGCGCCTTGTTGATCTTGAGATGGTCCATGACGGCGGCGATATCGTCGGTCGCTCGCTGCTGGGTGTAGCTTTCGGGGCTCGCAGGCACATCCGACGGCGGATAGCCGCGCGCACTGTAGGTGATGCAGCGGTAGCGCTGGCCGAAGTGGCGCATCTGCGGCTCCCACGACCGGTGGTCGGCCGCGAACTCGTGGACGAACACGATGGGCTGGCCCGCGCCGGTCTCCTCGTACCAGAGCTTCACGCGATCGTCGGTAGTGGCATATGGCATCGTTTTCTCCGGGTCCGCCCAGACTTTAGATCATATGCCGGCGTCGTGTCGGGATGATAGGCTTGCGCGCATGAGCGAGATCGGAACCGGCCTGCAGAACGCTACGGGCATCCGCGACGGCATCGCCCGTGCAGGCTATGCGTTCGTGGAAGCGTCGGACATGCGCAACGCGTTCGTCCGCTTCGGCACCCTCGCCGACTGGCCGGCCTTCGCCGACAGCTGGAACGATCTCGAGGTCGACACCTACATGGCCGATGGCGGCCGGTACCGCCGCCGCCGCTTCGGCGTCTGGGCTGCCGGACGTCAGGGGCCGATCCTGCGCGGGCCGCACCAGCCGCACTACCAGACCCTGGACTACAACCGCCTGAACGGCGGCATCGAGCGCTGGTTCAAGCCGATCACCGAGGAAATCGGCGACGGCGCCAGCATGCGCACCATCCTGGAATATTGCCGCGCCCTGTTCGGGCGGCTGGCGCCCGAGACCACGCGCTGGCATGTCGAGGCCCATCAGTTCCGCATCGAGGCGCGCCAGGGCGAGCATGGCAAACCCACGCCCGAGGGCATGCATCGCGACGGGGTCGACTACGTGCTCGTGCTGCTGATCAACCGCCGCAACATCCAGAGCGGCACGACAACGGTACACGACCTCGACAGGCGCGCGCTCGGCAGCTTCACACTGACCGACCCGCTCGACTCGGCCTTGGTCGACGACGCGCGCTGCTACCATGGCGTCACCCCCGTCGAGCCGGAGAATCCCGCGCAACCGGCGTATCGCGACGTGCTGGTGGTCACTTTCAGGAAGACGGCCTGACCCGCACCGACGGAGGGACTTGCTAGAGCGGAATGCGATGAGATGGAACCGCACGCGGTTCCATCTCATCGCATGCGCGCGCACTGGAGATGCGTGTTGCAGGAGGCATGCTTAGCTCCCGATGGTCACGCCGGCATCGGCAATGATGGTCTGGCCGGTGATGAAGGCGCCGGCCTTGCCGGCCAGCATGACCGCGATGCCGCCGATATCGTCGGGCTCGCCGATGCGGCGAAGCGGCGCCGTCTCCAGGCGCTTCTCGAGATACTTCGCGTCCTCCCACAGCGCGCGGGCGAAGTCGGTGCGCACCAGGCCGGGCGCAATCGTGTTGACGCGGATATTGTGGGGCCCGAGCTCGGCCGCGAGGTTGCGCGCGAGCTGCATGTCGGCCGCTTTTGAGATGCAATAGGCGCCGATCACCGTGCTCGCGCGCACGCCGCCGATCGAAGACACGATGATCACCGAGCCGTCCTTCCTGGCCCGCATGTCGGGCGTGCACAGATTGATCAGCCAGATGTTGCTCAGGATGTTGTTGTGCATGATCTTGGTGAATGCCTCGTCCGGCATCTTGTCAGTCGGCCCGTAATAGGGATTGCTGGCCGCGTTCAGCACCAGCACGTCGACCGGCCCGAGCTGCTTCCTGGTCTCGGCGATCAGGTTCTCGCACTGCGCCTTGTCCGAGATGTTGCAGGGGATGACGATCGCCTCGCCGCCCGCCTTGCGGATCTCGGCGGCGGTCTCATCGCAAGCCGGCTTCTTGCGCGACGACACCACGACCTTGGCGCCCTGCAGGGCCAGATGCATCGCGATCGACTTGCCGATTCCCTTGCTCGAGCCGGTGATGACGGCGACCTTGCCTGTCAGGTCGAAAAGCGGCGATGCCATGAAAACTTCCTCCGTGGATGTCGACCTCATATGTCGCATGAAAACCCGATCGTGTCGCATGATTCGGGCTGTCAAAACATCCGTCCCGCCATCCGCGTCAGGCCTGACGCCACCGAAAGAAGGTCAGAGCCCGAGGCCAAGCGGGCCGCAGGTGCGGCTTCGGCGATCGCGGCCCGCACCGCAGGGACGCGGCTCGAGCCGCCGGTAAGGAAGATGGTGTCGATCGCTGCAGCCTCGAGGCCAGCCGCGGCGATGCAGTCGCGGGCCGTTTGGAAGAGCCGGTCCGTCATCGCACGGATGGCCGCCTGGAATCTGGCGCGCGTCGCTTCGGCCGTGAGCCAGCTCTCGATGAAGTCGAGAGCCATCACTGAGGCCTGCTCGGCGCTGAGCGCGATCTTCCCCTCCTCGACGGCGAAGGCAATGCGGTGGCCGAGGCGCTTGCCGAGCACCGCCGATAGCCGCCCGACCTTTTCCGGCTCGCACGCTTCGAGAACCAACGCCGCGACGTCGCGTTCGTTCTTGTAGGTGTAGGCGAAGTTGATTGTCGGCCAGGTCGCGAGCTCGTGATAGAGCGCGTTCGGCATCGACAGATTCTTCTCGACCAGCCGCGTGCCGAGGCCGAGCAGCGGCATCACCGCGTCAAGGCTGAGCGCACTGTCGAAATCCGTGCCGCCGATGCGCACGCCCGCCGTCGCCAGGATGTCCTCCGTGCGATCGACGCGTTCGCGCCTCCCAGGCCCGATGCGAATCACCGAGAAGTCGCTGGTGCCGCCGCCAATGTCGGCGATCAGTACCAGCTCTTCGCGCCGTACCGACTGTTCGTAGTGCCATGCGGCCGCGATCGGCTCGGGAGCGAAGAGGATGTGCTTGAACCCCGATTGGCGCGCGATGGTCTCGAGTACGGCTTGCGCGCGGGCATCGGCCTCGTCGTCGCCGTCGACGAATCGAACCGGCCGGCCGTGCACGACGGTCGAAATCTCCTGCCCGGCGAAGGTCTCCGCCTTCTGCTTCAGATGACGCACGAAAATGCCGACGACTTCGGTGAGCGGCACCTTGCGGTTTCCCAGACTCGTCTTCTCTTGGATCAAATGCGAGCCCAGTATCGTCTTCAACGCACGCATCAGACGGCCCTCGGTCTGGCCGACATAGGCCGAGACGGCGTCGCTGCCGAAGCGCACCCGATGTACTTCGTAGTCGAAGAACACCGCGCTCGGCATCAGCGTCCTGTCGTCCTCGAGTGGCGCCAGGACGACCGTATCGCCGCGAGCAATGCCGATCGCCGAATTCGACGTCCCGAAATCCAATCCGCAGGCAATCATCCGCTTCCCCTTCTTGCGCGAAGCGGATTTCATCTATTGAGATATTCGTGTCGTTGCCAGACTGTTTCTTTTCGGCTAGACTGCGTCCCGATAGTGGGATGTCCGGCGGGCATCCCTTTTTTGTTTTAGAAATCGTTTGTCTGTTGGCTCAGCGTCCTGCGCTGGCGCCCGCGACGCCTTCTACTAGTTTGTCAGCGAGTTCGCTCGCCTTGCCACCCAGATCGGCGTGCGCGACCTCCTCGCGAAGAACGCCCGCGGCGCTGGACAGCGCCTCGCGTCCCGCACCTACCGCGCTCGCTCCGACGCCGCCCAGGAGGTCCTGCTCCTGGCGCGACAACGGCAACGCCGCGCCAACGGCGGCGCCAAGAGCGGCGCCCAAGGCCGCCATGAGGATGGGCTGCTCCTCGAGGAGATGCTTGATGCTCTGCGTCGTCTCGTCAGCCATGGACTGCGCCCTGTCACGGGCCTGCTGCGCAAGCTCGCGTGCCTGGTCCTGGCGGTCGTGCAGCGTCCGCCGCCCCTGGTCGGCCGCGTCGTGCACCCTGTCGCGCGCCGCGGCGTAGCGCTCGCCGGCGGCATCTACCTGGCCGCTCGCCCTCTCGCGCAGCGACCCGACAGTCTGCCCGACCGATGTCGCAGCCCGCTCAGCCGTGTCCAGCACCGCGTCGCCTGCCGTGGTGGCAGCCGAAGACGCTGCGCCAGCGGCCGCCGAGGCCGCCCCCTTCATGGCCTGGCCGGCAGCGCTGGCGGCTTGTCGAGCGGCGCCAGCGCCGGTCGAGGCCGCGCTCTTCAACGCCGATCCCGCGACGTTTGCAACGTCGCCTCCTGTGGTCTTCGTCAGCAGCATGACCAGGCCGGCTCCGATCAGCAGGGCCGGTACAGGATTGGCGCGCGCCTGCTCGCTCAGTGTCTTGACCAGGGAAAGGCCGGTGTCCTTTGCAAGCGACAGCGCCTCCCCTGACAGCGCCGACGGTGCCATGCCGTCGCGGAGCTGCACCAGCGTGTCGGCGAGGCCGACGCGGGCCGCGTCAGCCTCGCGTTGAAGTCGGACGGATGAGGTCATGACAGTGTCTCCTTGACCATGCGGCTGTCGGCGGACAGCGAATCGATCGTGCGATCGGGGGTAAGCGAGGTCGGTTCCAGACGTTTCTGGCCCATCAGGAACAACGTCAGGCCGATCACCGCCGTTACGCCAGCGACCAGCAGGATAGCGGCGGGCGGCGAAACACCAGCGGCGATCAGGCCGCTGACCAGCGCCTGCAGCAACATGCCGAGCGCCACGATCAGCAGGATGGCGCCGATCGCCATGATCACCAGGCCGCTGCGCAGGGCAGCCAGCTTCTCCGACAATTCGACACGGGCCAACCGGAATTCGGCGTGCAGCAAGTCGGCCGATTGTCCCAGCGCAGCAGTCACCAGGGTCACAACGCCTGGCCGACGCACGGGTGATTCAGTGATCATGGCAGATCCTTCATCGGCTCGTATTCGGGATTGGTCTCCTTGGCGGCAGCCGGTGCAGCGACGCCCGCCTTGATGACTCGCGACAGGGCAAAGCCCACCAGCGCCGCGCCGGCCAGCATCGCAACCGGCTGCGAACGACCGAATTCGGCTGCGGAGGACAGCAGTTCGCCGACTTTCTTCTCCCGCAGGTCGCCTGCCAGCCGTTCGATCTTCTCGGCCGCGCCGCGGACGTATTCCGCCACCGCCGGCGCGTCCGCGGCTACAGAGTCGGCCACGGCACCGGCCGTACGGGCGGCCCGGGCCACGCTCTCGGCACCGGCTTGCCTTGATTTATCGGCGACTTCTTCTGCCTTGCGGCCGACCGCTTCACCCACGGCGCGGGCCGCACTCGATGTCTGTTGCTTGATGTCTTCCATGAAGACGCCTCCAGAAGCTTCGTCATCAGGGGAACGAGGTGACCGGTCGACGGTTGCGACGGCCGAGCAATAAGGGGCAGAAGGCCCGGGGCATGTTCCGGCGTCCGACATCTTTGCCGGCCATGCAAGGTTGCCCATGCGAGTGGCGCATCTATGATGCGGCAGACTTCAAGGGATCAAGCCATGCAGCCGCAGACCAGCGAAGCAACGGCCAATGTAGTGCCCACGACGATGATCGGCGGAGAGATCCCGTTGATCGACGTGTCGGACTTTCTGGCTGGCGCGCCCGGCGCGGCCGAGCGTGCCGCCGCCGAGCTGCGCTTCGCCTTCGAGAATGTCGGTTTCTACTACCTCGCCGGTCACGGCGTGCCGCAGGCGCAGATCGACATGGTATACGCCGAGGCTGCGCGCTTCCATGCGCTGCCGCTCGACAAGAAGCTCGCGGTCAAGGTCGACGAGCACAATATCGGCTACATGCCGATCGCGCGTAAGCCGCCGCCCAATGCCGCCGCGCAAGGCAAGAAGCCGAGCCAGAACGAGGCCTATTTCCTGCGCCGCGAGAAAGCGCCCGATCATCCCGACGTCGTCGCCAACCGCCGCTTCCATGCCATGAACAAGTGGCCCGACGAGGCCGTCATCGCCGGCTTCCGCGCCAACATGCTGGCCTACATGGGCGCCATCGAGGGGCTGTGTCGCAAACTGGTACGGCTCTATGCGCTTTCGCTCGACCTTCCGGAAACCTATTTCGACGCCTGCTTTGCCGAGGCGCACATCATCCAGCGCATGTCGCGCTACCCGGCAATCGACGGCGCCGACCAGACGGTCGACAGCCTGGTGGCGCATACCGATTCGGGATTCATGACGCTCCTGCCGCCCAACAGGGTGCAGGGCCTGGAGATCAACCTGCCCGACGGCCGCTGGCTCGCGGCGCCCGGCGTCCCGGATGCCTTCGTGGTCAACGGCGGAGACATCCTGCATCGCTGGACCAACGAGCGTTTTCTGTCGACACCGCACCGCGTGCGCAACCTTTCCGGCGAGCTGCGCTACGCCGTGCCGTTCTTCTGCGACCCCGGTCACGACACCATCATCGAGTGCCTGCCGAGCTGCCAGTCGGCCGGGCAGCCGGCCAAGTATCCGCCGATCAAGATGGGCGACTACGCGCTCTGGTTCGCCGCCCAGCGCTATGAGCACATGGCAAAGGTCGAGGCGCCGAGTGAAGCCGACATCGCGCCCGGCTCTCGCGCCACGTCGCGCTGGCAGGGCTCATCCTGAGCGATGCATGCCGTTCGCACCGTTGCCTTGGCTGGCCTGATGTCGATCGGGTGGCCGATCTTGGCGCAGGCCCAGCCGGCCGATGTGGAGCCGAAGGCCCGTTGCGCCCAGCTTCTCGCTTACTGGGACCAGCGCTCCGCGAGTAAGGGTGAAGGCGCCAGTGGATCGGACATGACCCGCAAGTCGGCCGGCCTCGATTGCGACAATCGCCGCTATGCCGACGGCATCAAGCGGATGGAGGACCTGCTGCGGCAGAACCGCTACACGGTGCCGCCGCCTCAGCCGTAAAACGCATCACTGCGGCGACTCACACCCGACTACGACGCACCGCCTTCCACGCCACGTCCCTCGGCGCGCCAGCGCAGCATGCCGCCCGGCAGATTCGCAATCTCGGCGAACCCCGCCTTCTGCAGGATCGCCGTGGCATGTGCCGAGCGGCTGCCGG
>CADECW010000001.1:65530-95857 GCA_902825855.1 uncultured Rhodospirillales bacterium
TCGGCGAACCCCGCCTTCTGCAGGATCGCCGTGGCATGTGCCGAGCGGCTGCCGGCGCGGCACACCGCGACGATGGGCTTGTCCTTGGGCAGCTGCCCGGCGCGCTGGGCAAGCTCGCCCAGCGGCACAAGCGTGGCGCCGCGGATATGGCCCAGGGGTCCGGTGAACTCGTTGGGCTCGCGCACGTCCAGCACCTGCACCCTGGCCAGATTCTCCTCCAGCCAGTGCGGCTCGACCTCCCAGACACCGCCGAACGTGAAGCGCAAGGGCGCCCAGCCCGGATCGGGCGGTGCGCTGGCTTCGTTGCCCGGCTGGCCACAACGCAGGTTGGCCGGCACCGCTTCGTCGATCTTCTTGGGATGCGGCAGATCGAGGTTCTTCATGTAGCCGACATAGTCGCCCTCGCCGACCTCGCCGCCGAGCCGCGGATTGAACTTCTTCTCCTCGGCGACGCTGGTGGCGGTGAGGCCGCGATAGTCGTGCGCCGGGTAGAGCAGGCAGCTCTCGGGCAAGGAGAAGATGCGCGACCGCACGGAGCGATACAGAGCGCGCGGGTCGCCCTGCTGGAAATCGGTGCGGCCCGAGCCGCGGATCATGATGCAGTCGCCGGTGAAGGCCATGCTCTCGTCATCGAGCACGTAGGTAACGCAGCCGCTGGTATGGCCGGGCGTGGCGCGGACCTCGAGCGAACGGCGGCCAAACTCGACACGCTCGCCGTCGGCCAGCAGGCGATCGGCGCCCGAGGCGCCCGCTGCCGCCGCGAGGGCGATGCTGCTGCCGAGCTTCTGCTTGAGCAGCCAGGCGCCGGTCACATGGTCGGCATGGACATGGGTGTCGAGCGTCCATTTGAGCTGCAGGCCGAGTTCGCCGATCAGCGCGGCGTCACGGCGGACCTGCTCGAACACCGGATCGATCAGCAACGCCTCGCGCGTCGCCGAGCAGCCCAGCAGGTAGGTGTAAGTCGACGAGGTCGGATCGAAGAGCTGGCGGAAGACGAGCATGTCGAACTGTAGCACGTCTGGTTGAACCGCGGACATCCAGGTTCGCTCACGATCTCCCTGGAAGCGGCCCTGGAGGCCCGCAGGTCCGACAAGATCAGGCCGGCGCGCTGGCCTTGTCGATGGCTGCCACCGACTCCGCATCGAGCTTGATCTTCGGCGCGGCGATCAGGTCCTTGAGCTGGTCGAGGTTGGTGGCACTGACGATCGGCGCGGTGATCGCCTTGCGCTGCATCAGCCAGGCGAGCGCCACCTGCGTGGAATTTGCATTGTGCTTCTTGGCGGCTGCATCGAGCGCCTTCAGAACGGCGAATCCCTTGTCGTTCAGGTATTTCTTCACACCGGCGCTGCGCGCCTTGTCGGCAGTGTCGGCTTCCGACTTGTACTTGCCGCTCAGGAAGCCGCTGGCCAGCGAGTAATACGGGATGACGCCGAGCCCCTCCTTCAGGCACTCGGTCTCCAGCGCGCCCTCGAACAGGCCGCGCTCCACGAGATTGTAGTGCGGCTGCAGGCTGACATAGGCCGGCAACCCCTTGTCCTTGGCGATTTTCGCCGCCTCGGCAAGGCGCGGCGCATCGAAGTTGGAGGCGCCGATGTAGCGCAGCTTGCCCGCCTTGATCAGGCCGTCGTAGGTCGAGAGCGTCTCTTCCTGGGGTGTGTTGGGGTCGTCGCGGTGCGACTGGTAGAGGTCGATGCGGTCGGTGTTCAGCCGCTTCAGTGAGTCGTCGACCGAGCGCTTGATGTGCGACGCCGACAGGCCCTGGCCGACATTGGGCATCTCTATGCCGCATTTTGTGGCGATCAGCACCTTGTCGCGCTTGGCCGGATTCTTCTTCAGCCAGCTGCCGATCACGGTCTCGCTCTCGCCGCCCTTGTTACCGGGCTTCCAGCGCGAATAGACGTCGGCGGTGTCGATGAAGGAGAAGCCGGCATCGACGAAGGCGTCGAGGATGCGGTGCGAGGCGGCCTCGTCGATCGTCCAGCCGAATACGTTGCCCCCGAAGGCGATGGGTGCGAATTCGAGGGTCGAACGGCCGAGCTTGCGCTTCTCCATGATGCTTCTCCCATGAGACGAGTAAAAAAGGAGCCCCGCCCTTCGGGCGTGAGCCCGAGGGGGAAGCTGACCCTGTGATCATAGCGGTTCGAGCCGCGTCCGCCTACTCCGCGGCTTTGGCCGACGCCGGCGGGGGCTCCGGCGGCGCGGCGGCCGCTGGCATCGTCGTCGTCGCTGCCGTCGCTGTCGCCGCCGGCGTCATGCCCGGGACGGCGAACGGCATGGTCGGCGTGGCGAACTGGATGCCGACCTTGGGCAATTGCTCGTACATGCGGCGGACACCCATGCGCTGGATGGCGCTCGGATTTTTGGGCCGCGCCATGAACTTGAAGCGTACGATCAACGAGGAGTCCTTGATGTCGACCACGCCCTGCATCTTGAGCGGCTGCATCAGGATGGGCTTGAACGCCGGCTCCTCCATCATGTCGGTGCCGATCTTCTTGACCGTCTTGCGCAGCAGCTCGACGTCGGTGCCCGGAGCGAAGGCAAGGTTGAACTTCACCACCGTCCAGTCGCGGCTGAAGTTGGTGATGTGGCCGACCTGCCCAAACGGCACGATGTGCAGCTGGCCGTTCTGGTGACGCAGCTTCAGGCAGCGCACGCTGAACCCTTCGACCGTGCCCTTGACCTTGCTGCAGTCGACATACTCGCCGATGCGGAACGCATCCTCGGCCAGGAAGAAGATGCCGGAGACGACGTCGCGCACCAGCGACTGGCTGCCGAACGACACCGCCAGGCCGAACACCGAGGCGCCGGCGATCAGCGGCGTGATGTTGATGCCGAGTTCGGACAGCACCAGCAGGCCGCCGACCACCAGGATGACGGAACCGGCCAGGGCGCGCAGCAGCGGCATCAGGGTGCGCAGGCGCGAGGCCGCGACCTTGACCTCGTCCTCGGGATCGGCCGCGGCGTCGGCCGACGGCAGCGGATTGGCGGCGATGTAGGAATCCATGCGGAAGCGCACGAACCGCCAGAACGCGTAGATCGCCACAAGGGTGATTGCCGCGATCTTGGCGCCGCGGTCGTGCACGGCCCATTCCTCGGCAGTCATGGCGCCCAGCGTCGTCACCATCAGCGCATCGGCGATCAGGATGATGGCGTAGAGCCGCGCGATCAGACGCAGGCAGTCGGCGACGACATCGCCCGCCATCGGCAGTTCCGAGACGATGTGGCGGGTGATGCGATGCATCAGCGTCTCGAACAGCAGCAGCACCAGCAACGTCGTCTCGATCATCGCCAGGCCGCGCGATGCGAAGCCGCTCTCGGTCAGGGCGGCATAGACCGCAGCAACGCCCATGGCGGCATAGAAGGCGAGGCCGAACATCCACCAGCGATGCGCGGCATCGAGCTTGAGCTGGCGGCCGACCTTGCGCTCGGACACCATCGCCGACAGCCACGCCGCCATCTCGATGCGCCAGTGCCAGACGACCCAAAGCAGGCAGAGAGCGATCACAGGCGCGTAGAGGATGACGGCGGCGCTCACGGCCTCCTTCGACGCGCCGGTCGTCAGCAGGGCGCGGCCGAGATGGGCGCCGAGCAGCGGCAGCACGACCACCCAGTTGAGCGCGACCAGCAGACCGCGTGCGGCCGTGTCGTCGACCGGGGCGATGCGGCCTTCCGGCGTGCCGGGCCGCATGAAGGCGCGGAACAGGAGGTTGAAGGCGCGCCAGTAGAACAGCGCCTGGAAGACCTGCTGCCCGAGCTGGTGGCCGATGCCCTGGGCATCGCCGATGCGGCCCAGCACGACGCGGCCGGCGATGAACAGGGCCACCAGGGCGACGATGTCGAGCAGCAGGGCCGCCCCGAACGCGCCGAGCGGCGAATGGCCGACCAGGCGGTCGATCGTGCGGACGCGTGCGCGGCTCAGCGCCAGCCGCGCGAGCGCCTCGGCGGCCAGGCCCGCGACCACGATGCCAAGCAGCAGCAGAGCAGTGCGGCCGTCGATGATGTCGGGCAGCGCCGCCAGGTGGCGGCCCAGGACGGGGATCTGGTGGACAGTGAAATCCACCCGCTCGGTCAGGACCTTGAGGAAGGCGCTGTCGGCGGCATAGGCCGATTGCGCGGCTGCCGAGCGGACCCATTCGCCGACGAAGCCACCGATCATGGCCGCGATGCCAAATCTTGACCGCCTCATACGTTTGCCCCCATGACACGGCCGCAAAGCCTAGGCCAAATGGCTCGGCACTGCCACTTCGTGCACCTTCAGATGCTTCGGGATATCCCATGTTCGGACTGATGCAAGACCGCCCGCTGCTGATCCAGCAGCTCATCGAGCACGCCGCACTGAACCATGGCGACACCGAGATCGTGTCGCGCCGGGTCGAGGGTGACATCCATCGCTACACCTATCGCGATGCCAGGGTACGCGCCAAGAAGGTGGCCGAGGCACTTGTCGGGCTGGGCATCGCGCCGGGCGACCGCATCGGTACGCTGGCCTCGAACGGCTATCGCCACTTCGAGCTCTACTACGGCATCTCCGGCATGGCTGCCGTATGCCACACCATCAACCCGCGACTGTTCCCCGAGCAGATCGCCTACATCGTCAACCACGCCGAGGACCGGCTGCTGTTCGTCGACCTTAACCTGCTGCCGGTCGTCGAGAAGCTGCTGTCGGAGTTCAAGACGGTGCGCCATATCGTGGCCATGACCGATCGCGCCCATCTCCCCAAGGACTGCAGGATCCCCGACCTGCTGGTCTACGAGGAGCTGTTGTCCGACAAGCCCGGCACCTACGAGTGGCCGGAGTTCGACGAGCGCACGGCGTCGTCGCTTTGCTACACCTCGGGCACCACCGGCAATCCCAAGGGTGTGCTCTATCACCATCGCTCGACGATCCTGCACGCCTATGGCAGCGCGCTGCCCGACACGCTGGGGCTGTCGGCGCGCTCGGTCGTGTTGCCGGTGGTGCCGATGTTCCACGTCAACGCCTGGGGTCTGCCCTACAGCGCCGCCATGGTCGGCGCCAAGCTGGTGTTCCCCGGGCCCGCGCTCGATGGTGCGAGCCTTTACGAGCTGTTCGAAAAGGAGGGCGTCACCTTCACTGCCGGCGTGCCGACCGTATGGCTGGCGCTGCTGCAGTACATGCAGGCCAACAAGCTGAAACTGTCGACGTTGAAGTACGCAGTCATCGGCGGCTCGGCCGCGCCGCCCGCCATGATCGAGACCTTCGACAAGGAGTTCGGCGTGGAAGTGCTGCATGCCTGGGGCATGAGCGAGATGAGCCCGTTGGGCTCGGTCAACCATCCCAAGGCCAAGCACGCCAGGCTGCCGGCCGACGAGCTTTTGGCCGTTCGGCTGAAACAGGGCCGCCCGCCGTTCGGCGTCGAAATGAAGATCGTCGACGATGCCGGGAACGATCTGCCGCATGACGGCAAGGCGTTCGGCGACCTTCTGGTGCGCGGACCATGGATCACCTCGGGCTATTTCAAGGGTGAAGGTGGCGACGTGCTGCTGGACGGCAACTGGTTCCCGACCGGCGATGTCGCCACGCTCGATGCCGACGGTTACATGCAGATCACGGACCGCTCAAAGGACGTGATCAAGTCGGGCGGCGAATGGATCAGCTCGATCGATCTCGAGAATGCCGCGATGGCCCATCCCGCCGTCGCCGAGGCGGCGGTGATCGGCATCCGCCACCCAAAGTGGGACGAGCGGCCACTGTTGATCATCCATCGCAAGCCCGACGCCTCGGTCGACAAGAAGGAGCTGCTCGCGTTCCTGGGCACCAGGGTCGCCAAATGGTGGCTGCCGGACGACGTGCAGTTCGTCGACGCCATTCCGCACACCGCGACAGGGAAAATCCTCAAGACCCGCCTGCGCGAGGATTTCAAGGACTACAAGCTGCCGACGGCTTAGCTATATCGCCATCATCCCCAGCGAAGCCGCCCATAGGGCGGCGCAGTCGAGGGGCCTCTTCGGTGGCGCGCGCCCATGGATGCGCCTATCCTCAAGGCCAGTAGGAGTACACACCATGGCCACTGAGACCATCCCCGTCATCGACCTCGGGCCCTTTCTCGCCGGCGAACCGGGCGCTCTCGACCGCACGGCCAGGGAGCTGCGCTTCGCCCTGACGGAAATCGGCTTCTACTTCATCGTCAATCACGGCGTGCCGCCCGAACAGATCAAGGCGACCTTCGCCGAAGTGAAGCGCTTCCACGAGCTGCCGGTCGACAAGAAGCTCGAGCTCAAGATCGACCTGCACAGCACGGGCTACATGCCGATGCGCGGCAACACGCTGCGCACCTCGACGGTGCAGGCCGGCACCAAGCCAAACCTCAACGAGGCCTTCTTCGTGAAGCGCGAGATGGCGGGCGACCATCCGGACGTGATCGCCAATCGCCGCTTCCGCGGTCGCAACCGCTGGCCCGAAGGCCTGCCGGGTTTTCGCGAGACTGTCGTTGACTACTGCAACACCTTGGAAGCGCTGGTGCTCAAGATGGTGCGCCTCTACGCCCGCGCCCTCGACCTTCCCGCGACATATTTCGACGCGCCGTTCCAGGATTGCCAATACTCGCTGCGCATGACGCACTATCCGCACCAGGATGGCCCGATCGAGGATGAGTTCGGCCTGGCTCCTCACACCGACACCAGCTTCCTGACGTTGCTTGCCCCCAACGACATACCGGGCCTGTCGATCCGCACCCAGAGCGGCAAGTGGATCGAAGCCCCCGCCATCCCCGACGCCTATGTCGTGAACGGCGGCCAGATGCTGCAGCGCTGGACCAACGACCTCTTCCTGGCAACGCCGCACCGCGCCATCAATCGCAGCGGCGGCGAGCGCTACGCCATCCCCTTCTTCTGCGACAGCAACATCGACTGGCCCGTCGCCGCCGTACCGACGACCGTGGGACCCGACAAGCCGCCGAAGTATCCGACGACCTACTACAGCGACTACATGATCTGGTACCAGAAGCGGAACTACGACGTGCTCAACGACGCCAACAGGCAGGCGGCCGAGTGAGCGACACTGAAACCATTCCCGTCGTCGACCTGGGCCCTTACCTTGCAGGGGAACCCGGGGCGCTGGAGCGCACGGCCGGGGAGCTGCGCTTCGCGCTGACCGAAATCGGCTTCTACTTCGTTGTCAATCACGGCGTGCCCGAGGCCCTCATCCGCGGCGCCTTCGAGCAGGCTGCGCGATTTCATGCCCTGCCGCTCGACAGGAAGATGGACGTCAGGGTCGACAAGCACAATGTCGGCTACCTGCCGATGCGCGGCGATACGCTGCGCACCTCGACCGTGCAGACCGTGACCAAGGCCAACTTCAACGAAGCCTACTTCATGGCGCGCGATCTGCCGGACGACCATCCCGACGTTGTAGCCGACCGGCGCTTCCGCAGCGCCAACCGCTGGCCCACGGACTTGCCGGGCTTCCGCGAGACCGTCGTCGCCTATTGCGGTGCACTCGAGGGGCTGGTGCAGAAGCTGGTGCGGCTCTATGCCGTGGCGCTCGAGCTGCCCGCCATCTACTTCGACGAACCGTTCCGCGAGTTCCAGTACAAGCTGCGCATGACGCACTACCCCTATCAGCAAGCGCTGGCAGACGACGAGTTCGGCATCGCCCCGCACACCGACACCAGCTTCCTGACCCTGCTGGCGCCCAACGAGGTCGCGGGCCTTTCCATTCGGACGCAAAGCGGCAAATGGATCGACGCGCCCGTCGTGCCCGGCGCCTACGTCGTCAATGGCGGCCAGCTGCTGCAGCGCTGGACCAACGACTTCTTCCTCGCGACGCCGCACCGGGCGGTCAACCGCAGCGGCGGTGAGCGCTATGCGCTGGCTTTCTTCTGCGACAGCAGCATCGATTGGCCGATCGCCTCGGTTCCGACGACGGTGGGCCCCGACCGGCCGCCGAAATTTCCAACGACGTATTACACGGACTACATGGTCCAGTACCAGAAACGGACCTATGACCTGCTGGCCGACGCCAACCGCGCGGCGGCGGAATGACGCCTTTGGCCGGCTTCCCGGCCGGCAGGGACTCGGTCTAGAACCGAGCAGGGAAGCCGCCCCGCAAACTGCAAGAGCCTTCATCCCGGGCGGCCTGGGTAACAGAGGAAACGCCATGCTCGGCCTGATGCAAGACCGCCCGCTGCTGATTTCGCAGATCATCGACTTTGCCGGGAGGTACTACCCCGACGTCGAGATCGTCACCCGTACGGTCGAGGGACCGATCCACCGCTACGGCTACAAGGACGCCTTGAAGCGGTCCAAGCAGGTGGCCGAGGCGCTGCAGGGTCTGGGCATCCGGCTGGGCGACCGGGTCGGCACCATCGCCTGGAACACCCATCGCCACTTCGAGCTCTATTTCGGCATCTCCGGCATCGGCGCGGTGCTGCACACCATCAATCCGCGGCTGTCACTGGAGCACGTTGCCTACATCGCCAACCACGCCGAGGACCAGGCGATCTTCGTCGACCTCAACCTGCTGCCGATCGTCGAGGGCGCGTGGGAACAGCTCAAGACCGTGAAGCACGTCGTGCTCATGACCGACCGCGCCCACATGCCGGCCTCGTCCAAGATTCCCAACCTGCTGTGCTACGAGGAGCTCATCGCGGGCAAGCCCGGCACGCTGAAATGGCCCGACTTCGACGAGAAGACGGCGTCGTCGCTCTGCTACACCTCGGGCACGACCGGCAATCCAAAGGGCGTGCTCTATTCGCATCGCTCGACCGTCATCCACTCGATGATGATGTGCTCGGGCCCGGTGCTGGCGCTCAATCCCGAGACCACCATCCTGCCGGTGGTGCCGATGTTCCACGCCAACGCCTGGGGCCTGGTCTATGCCGGGCCGATCTGCGGGACGAAGCTGGTCTTCCCCGGACCCAAGCTCGATGGCGCCAGCATCTACGAGCTTCTCGACAAGGAGCAGGTGACCTTGAGCGCCGGCGTGCCGACCGTATGGCTGGCGCTGCTCGAATACTGCAAGCAGAACAACCTCAAAATGTCGTCGGTCAAGCGCTCGCTGATCGGTGGCTCGGCCGTGCCGCTCGCCATGATCGAGCGCTTCTGGAACGAGCACGGCGTCGAGGTGGCGCAGGGCTGGGGCATGACCGAGATGAGCCCGCTCGGCACGCTGACCCGCTTCAACAAGGGCGAGCGCGATCTCTCGGACGACGACCGCTTCGCCATCACAGCCAAGCAGGGCCGTCCGGTGTTCGGCTGCGAGATGAAGATCGTCGACGATGCCGGCGAGGACCTGCCGCAGGACGGCAGCGTCTCGGGCAACATGGTGGTGCGCGGTCCGTGGATCGTGAAGGGTTACATGAAGGGCGACGGCAAGAGCCAGTTCGTGGAGGACGACTGGTTCCATACCGGCGACGTCTGCAAGATCGAGACCGACGGCTCGGTGGTGATCACCGACCGCTCCAAGGACGTGATCAAGTCGGGCGGCGAATGGATCAGCTCGATCGACCTCGAGAACGCCGCCATGGGCTGCCCCGGCGTCGCCGAGGCCGCCGTGATCGGCGTGCCGCATCCCAAGTGGGACGAGCGGCCATTGCTGATCGTGGTCAAGCGGCCCGACGGCGACGTCACCAAGGGCGACGTGCTGAAGTTCCTAGAGGGCAAGATCGCCAAGTGGTGGATGCCGGACGACGTGCAGTTCATCGACGCCATCCCGCACGGCGCCACCGGCAAGATCCTGAAGACTGCGCTGCGCAAGCAGTTCGAGGATTACAAGCTGCCGACGGCGTAACCCGCATGCCCCATATCGTCGTCGCCGATCCGATCCATCCGGACGGCATCGAACGCCTGGCGAGCGCGCCCGGCGTCACCCTCGATCATCCGGCGACCGCGAACGGCGCGTCGCTGGTGGACCGCCTGAAGGACGCCGACGGCCTGATCGTGCGCGGCACGCCGGTCGACGAGGCGCTGCTCGCCAGGGCCGAGCGGCTGCGCGTCGTCTGTCGCCATGGCGTGGGCTACGACCTGGTCGACGTGCCGGCCCTGACCAGACGCGGCATCGCCTTGATGATCACGCCCGAGGCCAACGCGGCTTCGGTCGCCGAGCATGCGCTGATGCTGATGTTGACCCTCGCCCGCAAGGTCGTGCCGGTATCGGCGGCGGTGCGGCGCGGCGAATGGCGGGTGCGCGGCCAATCCGGCACGTTCGAATTGGGCGGCCGAAAAGTGCTGGTCGTGGGCTTCGGGCGCATCGGCACCCGAGTCGCCCGACTGTGCAGCGCCTTCGGCATGCAGGTCATGGTTCATGATCCCTACCTGCCGGCCGGCACGATCCGCGGCGCGGGATACGAGGTCGTCGACCGCGACGCCGGCCTCGCCCAGGCCGACATCGTGACCCTCCACATTCCGGCCAACGAGTCGACCCGCGACACCGTGAACGCGGCGTTTCTGGCACGCATGAAGCCCGGCGCCGTACTCTTGAACACGGCACGCGGCACCCTGGTGGACGAGGCAGCACTCGAGGCGGCCCTGCGGTCGGGTCACCTCGGCGCGGCAGGGCTCGACGTACTGCGCGTCGAGCCCATGGTGCAGGGCCTGTCCATGCTCGAGCTCGACAATCTCGTCGTCACACCGCACGTCGCCGCCAGCACGGCCGAGGGGCTGCGCCGCATGGCCTGGGATTCCGCGGGCAACGTGCTTGATTTCCTCGCCGGCCGCGTCGACCGCGACGCCGTGGTGAACGGCGAGGTCCTTGGGCCCTGACCTACTCGGCCGGCGCCGCGCGCGTCTGCGCCAGTTCGCCAAGTGCCTGGCGCGTCACCTGGAAGGCGCCGACGAGAGCCAGGCCCGACATGATCGCGGCCACGACGTAGTCGGGCCAGCCGGTGCCCGAGCCGAACACGCCGACCGCCGCCGCCAGCACCGCGAGGTTGCCGATCGCGTCGTTGCGCGTGCAGATCCACACCGAACGCATGTTGCTGTCACCCTCGCGCCAGCGATAGAGGAGCGCTGCGACGCCGAGGTTCGCTGCGAGTGCCAGCGCGCCGACCACGCCCATCATCGGCGCCTCGGGCACGGTGTCCGCGAGCGCGTGCTGAATGGCAGTGCCGGCGACCCACAGGCCGAAGATCCCCATGCTTGCCGCCTTGATCAGTGCGGCACGGGCGCGCCATTGCAGCGCCATGCCGAGTACGAACAGGGCCAGGCCGTAGTTGGCCGCGTCGCCCAGGAAGTCGAGCGAGTCGGCCAGCAGCGAGGCCGACTGTGCGGCGAGGCCGGCGCCGATCTCGACCGCGAACATGGTGAGATTGACGACCAGCGCGATCCACAGGATGCGGCGATAGGTGGGCGAAGTTGCCCCCTGGCCGTGATCGTGATCGCAGCAATGTGCACTCATCTCAATGCTCCGCGATGTGGACGACCATGTCCTCGACCATGCGCCGCACGTGGGCATCGTCGGCGCCGTAGTAGACCTGCTTGCCCTGCCGGTCGGCGCGCACCAGGCGTGCGCCCTTCAACAAACGCAGGTGGTGGCTGACCAGCGACACCGAAAGATCGAGGCGATCGGCGATATCGGAAACCGCAAGCGGCGTGCGCAAACAGGCAACCACGATGCGAAGCCGCGTCGGATCGCCCAGCAGGCGAAACAGGTCGGCCAGCGCAGTGGCATGGTCGTCGGACAGGATGGTCTTCTTGGCTTTCGACATTTGAACAACTGTTCAAGTGTACATCTCCAACGGTCGCTGTCAACCGGTGAAAATGCAGCGTTATAATGTCCGCGGCCGCGCGCCTGCCTGCTGTCGGGCTGCCAGGCGGTCGGCACCAGCCCGACGGCCTATCGCAGGGCGGCTGTGTGAGCCGCGCTTCCTCATCCGGGCGGGTCGCGCTAGGCTTCCGCCATGACCGTCAGCATCAAGCCCATCGATCCCGTCAATCGCGCCTTCTTCGCGGGCGAAGTGTCCGGCCTCGATCTCAGAAAGCCGCTCGCGCCCGACGAGGTCGCCGCCGTCCATGCCGGCATGGACGAGTTTGGCGTGCTGGTGTTCCACGACCAGGACATCACCGACGACCAGCAGCTCGTCTTCAGCCGCAGCCTGGGGCCGCTCGAGCAGGCCACCGGCGACATCGCCGCCCCTCAGGACCGGCGCATGAGCATGGACCTGAACGACATCTCCAATCTGGACAAGAACAACAAGGTCCTGGCCCGCGACGACCGCCGGCGCCTGTTCAGCCTGGGTAACCAGCTCTGGCATTCCGACAGCTCTTTCAAGGACGTGCCGGCCAAATATTCGCTCCTGTCGGCACGCAACATCCCGTCGACGGGCGGCAACACCGAGTTCGCCGACATGCGCGCGGCTTACGACGCGCTCGACGAGGCGACCAAGCGCGAAGTGCGCGACCTGATCTGCCTGCACAGCCAGATCTTTTCCCGCGGCATTCTGGGCTTCACCGACTTCACCGACGAGGAGCGCGTGAAATGGGCGCCGGTGCGCCAGCGCCTTGTGCGCCGCCATCCGAAGACAGGGCGGCTGTCGCTCTATCTCGCGAGCCACGCCGGCGGCATCGAAGGCTGGCCGGTCCCCGAGGCGCGCGCCTTCCTGCGCGACCTCAACGAGCACGCCACGCAAAGCCGGTTCGTCTACGCCCATGTCTGGCGCCTGCATGACCTGGTGATGTGGGACAACCGCGTGACCATGCATCGCGCGCGACGCTACGACCATACCGTGGTGCGTGACATGCGCCGCACGACGCTCACCAACGAGGTGTCGAGCCTGGAACAGGCGCCGTAACCAGCGCACTCTCGCTTGATGCGTCTTCAATTCCTCGGCTCCGGCGATGCCTTCGGCAGCGGCGGCCGGTTCAATACCTGTTTTCACCTCGAACGCGCGACCCACGGCAACGTGCTGGTCGACTGCGGCGCCTCCTCGATGGTGGCGATCCGCAAATGGCAGGTCGATCCCAACGACGTGTCGACCGTGCTGGTCAGTCACCTGCACGGTGACCATTTCGCCGGCCTGCCCTTCTTCCTGCTCGATGCCCAGCTGGTCAGCCGCCGCACCGCGCCGCTCACGCTGGCCGGGCCGCCGGGTTTCCGCGAGCGGCTGGACATCGTCATGGAAGCGATGTTCGCGGGCTCGACCAAGGTCGAACGCAAGTTCGCGCTGGAGGTGCGCGAGCTTGCCTTGCACGAGCGTGCCGAGCTCAACGGCCTCGCCGTCACGCCCTACCTGATGAAGCATTTCAGCGGTGCGCCGTCCTACGCGCTGCGCATCGAGACCGAAGGCAAGGTGCTGACCTATTCGGGCGATACCGAATGGGTCGAGGAGCTGATTCCGGCAGGCCGCGATGCAGATCTCTTCATCTGCGAAGCTTACTTCTTCGACAAGGTGATGAAGTACCACATCGACTATTCGACACTCGCCCGCCGCCTGCCCGAGATCGGCGCCAAGCGCACCATCGTCACGCATATGAGCGCCGAGCTTTTGAGCCGCCAGCACGAGATTGCGCTCGAAGCGGCGCACGACGGCCTGGTCGTGGACTTCTGACCCGATGCGGCTGGCAGATGCCTTGCGGGTGGGCGAAATCCTCGCCGAGAGTGCCCGCACGGAGATCATGCCCCGGTTCGGTAGCCTGACCACCGGACAGGTGCGCGAGAAGTCATCGCGGTTCGACGTCGTGACCGACGCCGACGAGGCAGCCGAACGGGTCATTTCCAGCGCGCTCGAGGCTGCCTATCCGGGTGCGGCCATCGTCGGCGAAGAGGCTGCATCCAAAGACCGGAGCTTGCTCGAATCGATCGGCACGGCCGACCTGGCATTCGTTCTCGATCCACTCGATGGGACCAAGAATTTTGCCTCCGGGGTGCCGTTGTTCGGGGTCATGGCCGCGGGCATCAGGCGCGGAGAGGTCGTGCTCGCCGCCATTCACGATCCGGTGTGCCGCAATACCGCCTTCGCCCTGCGCGGAGAAGGGGCGTGGCTGCAAGGCGAGGACGGCGCGCGCGTCGACCTCAAGGTTGCCGGCGCGGTGCCGGTCGGGCAGATGGAGGCCGTCCTCGGCACGAACTTCCTGCCGCAGCCGATGCGCGATCTCGTCAACGGCAACGCGGCCCGGCTGGCGCTCAGCTCATGGCTGCGTTGTTCCGCCCATGAATACCGGATGGCGGCGGCGGGACATTGCCACCTCCTCTTCTACAACAAGCTGATGCCGTGGGATCATGCACCCGGCTGGCTCCTGCACCGGGAGGCGGGCGGCCACAGTGCACACTTCGACGGCACGCCCTATCTCCCGACTCACCTTACCGGCGGCCTCATCTGCACCCCCGACGAATCAAGCTGGCGCGCCGCGAGGCAGGCGCTGCTCGAGTTCTGATGGCTCAGCCGGTCTTCCCGTGGCTGGTCAGCAGCCGGATGATCTGCACCGACTCGGGCAGTTCGATCAGGAACTCCGGATCACGATCAAGATGATGGATGTCGGTGGGGTCGCGACCGGTGAATCGCGCCATCGACGGAATGTCCTCCCAGTAGGAGATGGTCATGAACTCGCTCTCGTGCTCGCGGTCCTCGCGGAAGGTTTGCACGCCCAGCGCCATCTCGATCAGCGGCTTGATGCCGACATCGTAGTTGTACTTTTCGTACTCGTCAGCGCGCTCGCGGCGCACGCGGCCACGCCAGATGCGGGCGATGGTCGGCTGCTTGCTCATTTGGGTCCCCATTCCTGCACCACGGTCTCGCTGACGGGATCGAGCATGCGCGTCCCCTTCAGCACGAGCCCATGCTTCTTCAAAGGCTCCTCGGCCGGCACGCCGTGGCCGACACCGGGAAAGACCGGCCGGCCGCGCGGCACGCTGGCCAGCGCCCGGGTGAGATAAAAGGCGTCGTAGCCGATCGGCAGGAACAGGCCGAAGACGTCGGTGCCGCCGACCACCGCCAGGGTGCCGCCGTCGACGTTGAGCTTCTGCCAGGCCTCGTCGAACGGCGCGGTCGAAGGATTCCACAGGATCATGTTCGGGTTGTCGGCATCATGCACGATGCGCTGCACGCGACGCGTCACCAGGATGCGCTTGCGGCCTTTCTCCTTGGGCCCGCCCTCGGCCGAATGCCGGCCGTTGGCGACCGCCGACGCCCGGTCGAGCGACTCCTGATAGAATTGCTGGTCGGCCGGGATCTTCAGCTGCTCGGGAAAGGAGCCGTCGGAGGTGGCGATCATGCCTTCGCGGCTGACGATGGCGTAGCCTTCGATACGAGGACGCTGGATCATCGGTTCAATACCCATCGCGCCGATGATGGCGCCCTCGATAACGAGCACGCCCGGCCGGGGGATGCCATCGATAATTCGACCGGGATGGCCAGTCCGCCAAGTCCGCCGAACCGTCACGCCACATCGAGATGCTCGGCGAGGAACGCGATCTGGTCGGCGACGATCTGCTCGACGAAGGGCGGGTGGTAGACCTGGAAATGATCCGTCGGATAGCGGATGGCGCGACCCAGCGGGGCATCTCGGGCGACCCGGAGCGCGATCTCGGGTCTCATGAGGTTCTCGCGGTCGCTGACACAGACCAGCAACGGACAACGGACCTGCCGCGCCCGCGACGCCGCATCGTAGAACAGCATCGACAGCCCGGCGCCGGCCGTGATGCGTCCGTCGAACGCCACGCCGGGCGGCACGACGGACATCCAGCCTTCGTAGGCGCCCGGGATGTTGACGAAGGCGAGTTCGCCCGGCCGGCCGACGATCTGCACATAGCGCCGCCGGAGCCCCAGCGCTGCACGCAGCAGATCGGAGCCGATCGGCACGGTGAAGCGCAGCAGGTGGCCGAGCCCGGCACTCAAAGCCGGCGCGCGACCCTGCAGGATCGGACACTGGATCACGGCGGCGGCGATGTCGTCGCGGCGCGCCGCAGTCGCGACGACGTGGCTGGCGCCAAACGACGTTCCCCATAGCGCAACGCGCCTTGCGTCGAGCTCGGACCGGGTGCGGATGAAGGCGAGCGCCGCATCTATGTCCTGGAAATACCGGCTGAGACTCATGAGTTGGCGCGGCTCACCGTCCGATTCGCCGAGATGGCGGAAGTCGAAGGCAAGCACGGCCAGGCCTGCTGCCGCGAACCGACGCTCGTACTGGTCCAGCATCATCGCGTGGGTCGCGCCACCGCCATGGATCAGCAGCACGACAGGATGCGGACTGGGCACCTCAGGCAGTGTCAGCCAGGCGGCGCAGCGCTCGCCGCCCGACGGGAACGTCAAACGGATGGTCAAGGCTTTCTCCTTCAGGTACAGTGTACGTAATCTACGGGGATCTATTACGTACACCGTACGTTGTCAAGGAGAGACCGATGGCCCCCAAGGCCAAGTACACGCGCTCGCAGCTGCAGGAAGCCGCCCTGGCGCTGGTCGACGAGCACGGCCTCAGCGCCCTTTCCATGCGCACGCTGGCCGGCGCACTCGGCACCGGGCCGATGACGCTCTACAACTACGTAAGGGATCGCGACGAGCTCGACGCGCTCGTCGTCGAAGCTGTGCTGGCCGAGATCAAGGGACGACGATCGCAGGGCGACTGGCAAGCGGACGTGCGGGCGATCGTCGAGGCTACATGGCGCTCCGTGCGGCGGCATCCCAACGTCATCCCGCTGGTACTGACACGCCGCACCCTGCACGACACGACGCTGCAATGGGCCGAGAGCCTGCTCGAGGCGCTGGCGCGAAGCGGCCGCCGCGACAGCGAGCTGCTGGTCGCCTTCCGCACGGTCTCCGGCTTCGTCATGGGCCTGGCGCAGGCGCAGCTCTCCGGCCCGGCCGCCGACAATGCCGACGTGGCACGGGCGCAGGCGCTGCCCGCCGACCGCTATCCGCGCCTGATCGAGATCGCCAAGGCCGCACGCGGGCTCGGCCCGGACCGCGAGTTCCGCGCCGGCCTCGACATCGTCATGGCAGGCCTCACGGCCGGCGGGGTCAGGACGTCCTGAACGCCTGGCGCGCCAGAAGCTTCCAGTTGCCGCCGTCCTTCACCCAGACCTGCATGACGCCGATCTTGGCCGATCCGGGCTTTCCATCGCTCTCGAACTCGACGGCATAGGTGTGGCGCGCAACGGCATTGTTGCCCGTTACCTGGACGGTGGGCTCGCTGATGGTGATCGACTTGTAGGTCGTCTTCTTGCCGGCGACGACGTCGACGAATTCCTTCTTGGTCTCGATGCGGCCGGCGGAATGGCCGTAGCTCAGCTGGTCGGCGACCAGCATCTCGAGCTTGGCCCTGTCGGCGGCGATCATCGCCTTGTTGAGATCGTCGACAGCCTTGTTGACGGCTGCTTCGTCGGCGGATTCGGCATGGACGATCGTTGGCAGAGCGGCAAGCGCCAGCGCGCCGGCGGCGGCCAGGTGACGACGAGTGATACGCATGGCTCACTCCCTAGTAGACTGTTTTTGGATGCGCGGCCGGCGACGCTACACAGCCGGCCACCCCGGAGCCTACTCCGGCGTGATGCCGAGCGCCACGATGCGCGGAATGACGGTGGCCTTGAGGACCTCGTAGTCCTTCATGACCTCCTCGTGGTTCAACGGCTTCTCGGTCAGGCCGAAACTCTCCATCATCTTGCGGCCGGGCTCGGAATCCGCGGCGGCCACCCAGAGGTCGGACATCTTCTGCACGATCGGCTTCGGCGTCGCTGCGGGCGCAGCCAAGGCCAGCCAGCCGCGCACCACGAACGCATCGTCGGTGAAACCTTGCTCGATCGAGGTCGGCACGTCGGGCAGCTTGCCGGCGCGCACGCGCGAGGGCGCCGCGATCGGCTTGATCTCGCCCTTGATCAGCAGCGCATTGAAGGCTTGCGGGCTGCCCATGGCGGCCTGCAGCTGGCCCGCTCCCATATCCTGCCACATCGGCGCCTCTCCCTTGTAGGTGACGACCTCCATATCGAGCCCGTACTTCTGGTTCAGCCCCTGGGCGAAGACATGCGCCGAGGAACCCAGCGCCCACGAGCCGAAGTTCACCTTGTTCTTCTTGGCGTAGTCGACGAACTCCTTGAGGTTGGCGACCGGCACCGACTTGTGCACGACCACCGGCAGCACGCCCGACGAAGTGCCTGAGACGATGGTAAAGTCCTTGTCCGGGTCGAAGCCCAGCGTCTTGAACATCACGCGGTTCTGCACCAGCGTGCTCGAAACCGAATGCAGGAAGGTGTAGCCGTCGGCCGGCGCCCGGGCGACCAGCGCGGCACCGATATTTCCGCTCGCGCCGGGCTTGTTGTCGATCATGACCTGCTGGCCGGTCGTCTGCTGGACGTGCTGGCCGAACGCGCGGGCGATGCCGTCGGTCAGGCCGCCCGCCGGAAAGTTCACCACGATGGTGATCGGCTTCGTGGGCCATGCCGCCTGGGCACGAAGGATGGCGGGGCTTGCGACGGCAAAGCCTGCGGTGGCGCGAAGAAGGGTGCGTCTGGTCGTCGTCATTGCTCAGCCTCTTGAGTTCTTTTCGCGCGGCGATGCATAGCGACTGAGACCCAACAGTGCTAGCTTCACGTTCACCGCTGGGCGAAACCGTTTTGCCGGACGGAGCCCGGCAGCAGCCTGCGGACGGTCTGGTACAAGGCGCCGCCAGTGCCCAAGATCATCGCGGCGGACCCTTGATGGAGAAATCATGCTCCAGACCTCCTCCCTGCTGGCCGACTCGCTCGCCGATCGCCTGATCGAGACTTTTGTGCGCAGCTACGGTCGGACCGTTGCGCCGCAAGCTGAGGTTCTGGGCGAAGCGGCGCGGCTGGTGATCGAACGCCTGTCGCTGAGCGACGCACTCTATCACACCGCCGAGCACACCGCCCTGGTGACGCTGGTGGCACAGGACATCCTGCGCGGGCGGCGATTGAGCGCCTCCGTCCAGCCCGACATGTGGCTGCACGTCGTGCTGGCCGCACTGGCGCACGACATCGGATATCTGCGCGGCATCTGCCGCAACGACACCGAGCACCGCTTCGTCGCCAACGAACAGGGTGACATGGTCGAGCTGCCGCGCGGCGCCTCGGATGCAGCGCTTGCGCCGTATCACGTCGACCGCTCCAAGATGTTCGTGCGCGAGCGCTTCACCTTCAACCCGCTGGTCGAGCCCGACCGGCTGGCGCGCAACATCGAGCTGACGCGCTTCCCAGTACCCGACGACGCCGACCATGCCGAGACCGATACCGAGGCCGCGTTCGTGCGCGCTGCCGACCTGATCGGGCAGCTCGGCGATCCGCTCTATCCGCGCAAGCTCAATGCCCTGTTCCACGAATTCGAGGAGATCGGGGTCAACGGTCGTCTGGGTTACGCCACGCCGGCCGACGTGGCCGATCATTATCCCCGCTTCTTCTGGTCCAAGGTCGAGCCCTTCCTGGGCGAGGCGGTCCATGCCTTGAACATGACGGCTGAAGGCCGCCTGTGGCTGGCGAACCTTTATTCCCACGTCTGCGTCATGGAGCATGGTCGCCAGTCCATGGGACCCAATCCGGCGCGCGCCGCGGCGAACGGCCACGGCCTCGTGGTGCGTGAGCTGGCGCGCCGTTGACGCTCTTCCACCTCCCTCCAGCGAGGTGTATGGACTCTCCGCAACGCGGAACCGTTGGCCGCTAGGCGGCGCGCTCGCGTATTGCTAAGAGGGACCAACTTCAACGTCTCCGATTTCAGGGAAGAACGCCAATGACCGACGCAGTGCTGCGCTCCACCGAGGGGCGCATCGGCATACTCACGATCAACAATCCGCCTGTGAATGCGCTGGCTGCGGCGGTTCGCACCGGCATCAAGGAAGGCGTCGAAGCCTTCGCCCAGGACGCCAACGTCGATGCCATCGTCCTGATCGGCGGCGGCCGCACCTTCATCGCCGGCGCCGATATCCGCGAGTTCGGCAAGCCGCCGTCGGGCGCCAACCTGAACGACGTCATCGCCACCATGGAGAACTGCCCCAAGATCATCGTCGCGGCGCTGCACGGCACGCCGCTGGGCGGCGGCCTGGAGACGGCGCTCGGCGCGCACTATCGTGTCGCCCTGCCCTCGACGCGCGTCGGTCTGCCCGAGGTCCATCTCGGCCTGCTGCCGGGCGCCGGCGGAACGCAGCGCCTTCCGCGGCTCACCGGAGCCAAGTACGCCCTCGACGCCATCCTCTCGGGCCGTCATATCCCCGCAGGCGAGGCCAAGAGCAAGGGCATCGTCGACGCCATCGTCGAGGACGACCTTCTGAAGGGCGCCGTTGCCCATGCGCAGATGCTGGTGGCGCAGAATGCACCGCGGCGGCGCGTCCGCGACCTCACCGTGACCCTGGAATCGCCCGATCTGTTCAAGGAGACCGAGAAGGCAATCGCCCGCCGCGCCCGCGGCTTCAAGGCGCCGTGGAACATCATCAAGTGCGTGCAGGCCGCCGTCGAACTGCCGTTCGATGAGGGCATCAAGCGCGAGCGCGAGCTGTTCGTCGAACTCCTGACCTCGCAGGAATCGGCGGCCCAGCGCTATTACTTCTTCGCCGAGCGCGAAGCGGCCAAGGTCAAGGACGTGCCGGCCGACACTCCTCAGCGCGAGATCAAGACGGCCGGCATCATCGGCGCCGGCACCATGGGCGGCGGCATCGCCATGAACTTCGCCAACGCTGGCATTCCCGTGACGCTGCTCGAAGTGAAGCAGGACGCGCTGGATCGCGGGCTCAAGACGATCCGCACCAACTACGAGAACACCGCCAAGCGCGGCGGCATGAAGGCCGACGACGTCGACAAGCGGATGGCGCTGATCAAGCCGACACTCACCTACGACGATCTCAAGGACGCCGACGTCGTCATCGAGGCGGTGTTCGAGACCATGGAAGTGAAGGAAGGGGTCTTCAAGCAGCTCGACGGCGTCGCCAAGCCGGGAGCCATCCTCGCCACAAATACCTCGGGCCTGAACGTCAACCAGATCGCCAGCTACACAAAGCGGCCGGGTGACGTCATCGGCATGCACTTCTTCTCGCCGGCCAACGTCATGAAGCTCCTGGAGAACGTCCGTGGCGAGGCGACCGACAAGGATGTCATCGCGACCGTGATGTCGCTCTCGAAGAAGATCGGCAAGATCCCGGTGCTGGTCGGCGTCTGCGAGGGCTTCGTCGGCAACCGCATGCTGCGCCAGCGCGGCATCCAGTCGGCCTACATGCTGGAGGAAGGAGCGCTGCCGCAGCAGGTCGACAAGGTCGTCTACGACTATGGCTTCCCGATGGGGCCGTTCGCCATGAGCGACCTCGCCGGCAACGATGTCGGCTGGCGCATCCGCCAGGGCAAAAAGGAAAAGGAGCAGCGCAACGTCCGCTACACCGGCTACATCGCCGACGCGATCTGCGAGCTTGGCCGCTTCGGCCAGAAGACCGGCTCGGGTTACTACAAGTACAATCTTCCGGACCGCACGCCGGTCCCCGATCCCGAGGTCGAGAGGATCATCGAGGAAACCTCCAAGAAGCTCGGCATCACGCGCCGTGCCATCTCCGACCAGGAGATCCTCGAGCGCTGCTTCTATCCCATGGTCAACGAGGGCGCCAAGATCCTGGCCGAGGGCATGGCCCAGCGCTCGCTCGACATTGACGTGATCTGGGTCAACGGCTACGGCTGGCCGGTCTATCGCGGTGGCCCGATGTGGTGGGCCGACAACGTCGTGGGCCTCAAGAAGATTCACGACGCCCTGCTCAAGTACCGCGACGCCTCCGGCGACCCGTTCTGGGAGCCGGCGCCGCTGCTGAAGAAGCTGGTGCAGGAAGACAAGAAGTTCTCTAGCGTCTGACTCGCCGTTGGCGCCAGGCGACAACAAGGCTTTCAATAGGAGGAACAACATGGCTGATGCCGTCATCGTCTCAACCGCCCGCACGCCGATCGGCAAGGCCTTTCGCGGCGCCTTCAACGACACCCATGCCGCAGAGATGGGCGCGCATGCGATCAAGAACGCCGCCCAGCGCGCCAAGGTCGAGCTCGGCGAGGTCGAGGACGTGATCCTGGGCTGCGCCGCACCGGAAGGCACGCAAGGCTCCAATCTCGCCCGTGTCGCGGCGATGCGCGCCGGCGCACCGGTCAGCGTCTCGGGCGTGACCGTGAACCGCTTCTGCTCGTCGGGCCTGCAGACCATCTCGATGGCCGCCCAGCGCGTGCTCGTCGACAAGGTGCCGGTGATGATCGCCGGCGGTCTCGAATCGGTGTCGCTGATCCAAAGCCCGCCGGGCGGCAACAAGAACCGACTGATCAATCCATGGGTACAGGAGCACGTGCCGGGCATCTACCACACCATGATCCAGACCGCGGATACGGTGGCGGCGCGCTACAACATCAGCCGTCAGTACCAGGATGAGTACTCGCTGCAGAGCCAGCTGCGCACGGCGGCCGCCCAGCAGGCAGGAAAATTCGACGACGAGATCGTGCCGATGGAAACCACGATGCTGGTCACCGACAAGAACACCAACGAGGTGTCGAAGAAGACCGTCACGCTGACCAAGGACGAGGGCAACCGTCCGGACACGAACATCGAGGGCCTCACCAAGCTGCAGCCGGTGATGGGCCCGGACAAGTGGATCACGGCAGGCAACGCCAGCCAGCTCTCCGACGGCGCATCGGCCGCTGTGGTCATGAGCGATGCCGAGGCTGCCAAGCGCGGCCTGAAGCCGCTCGGCATCTACAAGGGCCTGGTCGTCGCCGGCTGCGAGCCCGACGAGATGGGCATCGGTCCGGTCTACGCCATCCCCAAGCTGCTGAAGCGGTTCGGGCTCAAGATGGACGACATCGACCTCTGGGAACTGAACGAGGCCTTCGCCGTGCAGGTTCTGTACTGCCGCGACAAGCTCGGAATCCCCAACGAGAAGCTCAACGTCAACGGCGGCTCGATCTCGATCGGCCATCCCTTCGGCATGACCGGCGCGCGCTGCACCGGCCATGCCCTGATCGAGGGCCGCCGCCGCAAGGCCAAGAACGTCGTCGTGACGATGTGCATTGGCGGCGGCATGGGCGCGGCCGGCCTGTTCGAGGTCGTGCACTAAGGCGACATCGCCGTTCGGCTTCCCGCCTCTTGTCGAGGCGGGAAGCGTCGAGAGTGCTGCCCGCGGCCAGCGCTACAGGTTGGCGGTGGTGAAGCCGCCGTCGGCCGTCAGGGTCTGGCCGGTCAGGAAACCGCTTTCGTCGCTTGCCAGAAAGCAGACGACGCGCGCGATGTCGTCGACCGTGCCGAGGCGGCAGAGCGGCGTGCGCGCAATGCGTTGCGCGTCGCGCTCCGCGTTGCGGTTGCGCTGGGTCCCTTCGGTCGGCACGGCCCCCGGCGCCACGGCGTTGACGCGAATCCCGCGTGCGCCCAGTTCGGAAGCAGCGGCACGCGTGATGCCCATGACGCCGGCCTTGATGCCGCTGTAGACGATGCTGTTGCGCGCCGAGACGATGCCCGCGACGGAAGCCAGATTGACGATCGCTCCGCCGCGCTCCGAATGCATCACCTCGGCGGCCGCCTGGATACCCCAGATCACTGCCTTGAAGCCGATCTCGACCATGCGGTCGATCGTTTGGGGCGCGACGTCCGGGATCGCCTGGTAGCGCACCCACGCGGCGTTGTTGACCAGGACGTCGAGGCGCCCCGTGCGTTCCGCCAGGCCGAGGACAGCCTTGCGCATGCCGTCGCGGGTCGAGACATTCTCGGTGAGCCCGATCGCGGCGCCGCCGGCGGCAGCCACTTCGCCCACCACCTTGTCGACGAATTCGGGCTTGAGATCGTTGATGCCCACCGTGGCGCCGAGCGAAGCAAGTTTCAGCGCGGTGGCGCGGCCGATGCCGTGCCCTGCGCCCGTGACAAGTACCACCCGGCCGGCAAAAAGCTGAGACATCGTTCTTTCCTCCCGAGTTGAAGGCTGTACGTTCGCCGGGACTTCGGCAACGAGCCGCATCATGCCTGCCGATGGGGCCGCCACGGCGCGATGAGCAGCATCCCTGCCATCAGCCCGCCATAGACGGCCATCCCGGCCGCAATAGCCGCGAACACGCCTTCCAATCCGAGGTCGAGCTTCTCGACGGCAACCCAGCCCCCGACGACGGTTGCGACCATGCGCAGGCCGGCGGCAAACACCGGAACGGCCATGCGGCCGGCGCCCTGGCTCGCGAAGTAGAGCGTGAGGCCGAGCCCGAACAGGCAATAGAAAGGCGCGACGCGGGTGATGTAGGCGACGCCGGCGTGGATGACCGCGGCGTCCGTGGCGAACAGGCGGGCCCACGCCTCCGGGACCAACGCGACTGTCCATCCCATCAGCCCGATCGAACCGAACGACAACAGCCCACCCAGCCAAGCCGCGCGGACGGCGCGCTGCCAAGCACCGGCGCCCGCGGCGGCGCCGACCAACGTGGTGAGCCCGATACCGATACCGAAGGCAATCGGCGTCGCCATCGACTCGAGACGCACGCCGATGCCGTAGCCCGCCAGCGCAGCGACACCGAAACGGCCAACCAGACCCGACATCACCATGGCCGTGGTATTCGACATCAACGTCGTCAGCGAGCTGAGCAGGCCGACGCGCAGGATCTCGGCGAACAGCCGGCGCCGCAGACGCACGCCGACCAGGGTCGGCACGAAACCCATCCCACCGCGCCAAAGCACGCGGCCCAGCAGCACCACGTTCGCCGCCGTCGTGATCATCGTTGCCAGCGCCAACCCGACCAGACCCAGACCCGGCCATTCGCCAACTCCCAGCGCGAGCAAGCCGGCGAGCGGCACGTAGACCAGCGACCCGACGAGGCCGTAGAGGCCCGGCGTCGCCGCGTCGCCGGCACCGCGCAGCAACGATGACTGCGTGGCGAAAATCCAGAACAGCACGGCGCCGCCGAACCACACGTTGCTGTAGCGGACGGCTTGCTGCAGCGACTCGCCGACACCGCCCATCAAGCCGTAGAGCCAGGGCGCGACTGTCCAGGCGAAGACCGTGAAGGCGGAGGCGAACGCCACGGCCACGATCAGCGCATGGACGATCAGGGCGCAGGCATCGCCGTGGCGTGCCCCTCCGATGGCTCGCGCCAACGACGAGGCGACGCTGCCGCCAATGCCGCCGAACGCGATGTTCAGCATCAGCATCTGGAAGGGGAACACCAGCGTGGAAGCGGCGAGCGCATCGGTACCCAACCGACTGATGAAGTAGACATCGATCGCCGCGATCAGGATCTGCACCAGCATCAAGCCGGTGGTAGGGCCGGCGAGCCGCAGCAGCGTTCGACCGATCGGTGCGGTGACAAGGGGATGGGACAAGGGGAACTCCGGAGACAACGGCCGCACGGGCTCGCCGCGCCTTCCCTCGTCGCGCGACGAGAGATCGAAACCGGTCATGAAAGCTGGCGGCTGCCAACCCGAGACCGTGTGACTAGCGTTGACTCACGTCGTGGAATCCTTCCCTCGGCGCCGGCAATCTGGCGGACGGAAGGGCTCGTGGCAATTGCAGAAACGGCAGGCTAACGATTTGCGGCCAATGCCGCCTCCAACAACACCAGGCGGTCGTTTCCCCAGAACATCCGGTTCCCGAGGAAAAAAGTCGGTACGCCGAAGGCGCCACGCTTGGCAGCCTCGTCGAGCAGGGCGTCGTGCCTGGCGCGCATCGCCGAAGATTCGAGACCGCGCCGGAAGGTTGCCTCATCCAGCCCGAGACGTCCGGCGAGGCTCGCGATCACGGCATCGTCGATCGTGACGCCATCGACGAAGATAAGGTGCTGCAGCAGTCGGCAGCACGGCACCAGCGCTTCCTGCTCGTCGGCCGCGAGGCAGGCCAACGCCAGCCCGGCGGGATCGACCCGAAAGCCGACCGGCTCGCGGAACGGCACTCCATAGTAGGTCGCCCAGCACTTTGCGTCGTATTCGCGATAGCCCCAGTCGTACTGGCCTGAGAGCGGCTCGCCACGGAACGGGTTGCCGCCGCGGCGGTCCATGAGCGCGCCGCTGGCGATCGGCTTCCAGACGAAGCGGCAGTCGTACGTCTTCTCGATGCGCTCGACCTGGCTCGCCGCCAGGTAGGAGTACCGGCTGCCAAGCCCCAGGTAGAAGTCGACCGTGCGCATCAACGCCGGTTGCGGCGCAGATCCTCCTCGTCCTTCCACATCAGGAACTGCGGGCCGAGGTCGGAGATCCTGGGGGCGCCCATCTGCGCCATGCTGAGGTCGATCTCGCGGCGGAAGATGTTGAGCGCCATCTTGGCGCCCGGGATGCCGCCCGCGGTCACGCCATAAAGCGTCGGCCGGCCGACGAACACGAATTTGGCGCCCATGCAGATCGCGATCAGCGCATCGAGCCCGCGGCGCACGCCGCCGTCCAGCATCAACGTCATCTTGTCGCCGACCGCGGCGTTGACCGCCGGCAGCACTTCCAGCGGCGACGGCGCATTGTCGAGCTGGCGCGCGCCGTGGTTCGACACCATGAGGCCGTCGACTCCGAGCGAGTGAGCGCGGATGGCGTCGTCGGGATGCATGATCCCCTTCAGCACGAAGTTGCCCTTCCAAAGCTCGCGATAGCGCTCGACGTGCTTCCAGGTCATCGGCGCGCGGTTCTGGTAGCCGACGAGATCGGCGATCTTCTCCGCATCGGCGCCCTCGCCCGCGTACTTCGCCCAATTGTCGAAATAGGGCGTGCCGTGCTTCATCCATTCCATCATCCAGGCCGGATGCATCAGGGCTTCGAACTTGGTCTTCCAGGTGAGCTTGAGCGGCCGACCCCAGCCATTGCGCGTGTTGCGTTCGCGGTTGGAGCCCTCGGGCACGTCGACGGTGAAGACCAGCGTCTTCAATCCGGCGTCGCCCGCGCGCTTGATCATGTCCTCGGAGATCGCCTGGTCCTTGGCGGAATAGAGCTGGTACCAGCCGTGATCGGGCGCCAGCTTGCCGAGCGCCTCGATCGAGCCCGTGCTCGAGCCCGACATGATGAAGGGCACGTTGGCGTCGCGCGCCGCCTCGGCCAGCATCAGGTCGGCGCCGCGGCGGAACAGCCCGGCGAGCCCGGTGGGCGCGATGCCGATCACGCTGGAATAGGTCCGCCCGAACAGCGTCGTCGACTGGTCGCGCACCGACACGTCGACCAGGTAGCGCGGCACGATGCGCGCCTTGCGGAAAGCCTGCTCGTTGGTGACCAGGCCGACCTCGTCGTCGGTGCCACCCTCGATGAAATCATAGGCGATCTTGGGCAGCCGCTTTTTCGCAAGCTTGCGCAGGTCTTCGATGTTCACCACGCCGTCCATTGTCGTCCGCTCCTACTCGGGCTTCTGCGCGACATCAGCATGCGGTCGGCAACGAGCCAACCGCCAGCACCACGAAGGCGCGCATCTTCCTCCTGCTCGTTCGTTGTCGGGATTTTGCCGGTCTTTGCCGCTGCCTGCCAGCGATGTTAGTCGAGCCGCGATGCAGATCAGGCAAGCAAAACCGGAGGACGACGGGCTCACCGGCGTGCAGCCAGGCGACCCTGGTACGTGAAAAAGGCCTACTCCGAAATGGAGGTGTGAGTTAGCGTTTCCCGCATAACCGCCGCCACTTGAGCACAGCAGGCTCCTATCCGTGAAGGAGACGCCGATGGAACTGAGCGCCCAGCAGATCGAACAGTTCGATCGTGACGGATTCCTCGTCTTCCCCGACCTGTTTTCGCGCAACGAAGTGGCGGTGCTGCGCCGGGAGGTGGCGCGGCTGAGCCAGGTCGAAACCGAGGAGGTCGTGCGCGAGCACACCGGAGGCGTGCGCACCATCTTTCGCGTCCACGAAACCGACGGCGCGACCCGGTCGCGGCCCTTCCGCGCCCTGGTCCGCACGCCGCGGCTCCTGCGGCCGGTGCAGCAGGTCCTGAAGGACGACTCGGTCTACGTCTATCACACCAAGATCAACACCAAGCCGGCGATCGAGGGCACGGTGTGGCAATGGCACCAGGACTACGGCTCGTGGATGCGGGACGGTTGCGCGCGGCCCGACATGGCGACCTTCAACGTGATGATGACCGACACCACCGAGATGGGCGGTGCCCTCTACCTCATTCCGGGCAGCCACAGGCTCGGCCGCATCGAGCCGGTGTGGGACGAATCGACTTCGTACAAGTTCTGGGCGATGCCCAGGCAGCGCATGATCGAGATCCTGAAAAGCTCGCCCGAGCCGGTCGCCGTCACCGGCCGTGCCGGCACTTCGGTTCTCTTCCATTGCAACGTGCTGCATGCTTCGGGCCACAATCTCTCGGCCGAGGATCGCTGGCACATCTACGTGTCGTGCAACACCGTCGCCAACAAGCCGCAGCTCTCGGACAATCCGCGTCCCGACTGGGTGGTTTCGCGCAATTGGCACGCGCTACCGCTCGAGGCTGATGACGGCGTCCTGAAGGCCGCGTGAGCACGATCACCGTCCGGCGCGCCGTCCCCGTCGACCGGGCCGCGCTGGCACGTCTGCTGTCCGACATGCAGGCGCACTACCGATCGCCCGATCCGCCCGGCGGAGCCGACGAGATGGCGCGCCTGTTGACCCGCCAGGGCGCGCACCTGCCGTTCGCCCTGCTGGCCGCGCACCAGGGCGAGCCGGTGGGTCTGGCCACCCTGAACCCGGTGCTCTATGGCGGAGCCTATCAGTGGGCGCTGTTTCTGAAGGATCTGTACGTGGCCGAGAAGTCGCGCGGACTCGGCGTGGGCCGCGCGCTGCTGGTGACGATGGCGCGGATCGCCGTCGACGAAAATTACTGCCGCATCGACTGGACGACCGATGCGGCCAACACGGGTGCCCAGCGTCTCTATGACGGCCTGGGCGTGCCCCGTCAGGCCAAGCATTTCTATCGGCTGGTCGGCGAGACCTTGAAGAAGTTCGCCGGGAGATGAACGGCCTGATCCTGCACCACTACGACTTCTCCAATTTCGCCGAGAAGGCACGACTGATGCTGGGCTTCAAGCGCCTGGGGTGGCGCAGCGTCGAGCAGCCGCCGATCCTGCCCAAGCCCGATCTGACGCCGCTGACCGGCGGCTATCGCCGCATCCCGGTGCTGCAGGACGGCGCCGACCTGTGGTGCGACACGCGGCTGATCGCGCGCGAACTCGAGCGGCGCGTGCCCTCGCCCACCCTGTTCCCGGAAAAAACGCGCGGCTTCGCCGAAACCATCGCCTGGTGGGCCGAGCATCAGTTCATGCGGCCGGTGGCGCTGTTCGTGTCGGGCATCAACGCCGACCACATGCCGGCCGGGCTGCACGAGGACCGCGCCAAACTGCACGGCCTGCCGCCTCCTTCGATCGAGGCTGTGCGCAAGGCGGCGACCCGCAACCTGCACCTGGTGCGCCCGCAGATCGCCTGGCTTGCCGACATGTTGCACGACGGCCGGCCATACCTGCTCGGCGATACGCCATGCATTGCCGACTTTGCCGCCTATCATGTCGTGTGGTTCTTCAAGGGCCGGTACGTCGATTGCCGGCAGGAGCTGGCACCCTACCCGCGCCTGCTCGCATGGCGCGATCGCATGGCGGCGATCGGCCATGGCGAGCGCACCGACATCGATCCCGCCGAGGCGCTCGACGTCGCGCGCAGCGCGGAGCCAGCAGAGCCGCCACCGTCACAGCCGCAGGACGGCGATCCGCAGCCCGGCGAGGTGGCTCGCGTCCGGCCCGGCGACAACGCCAGGGATTGGGTCGAGGGCGAAGTAAGGTTCATCGATGCCCACGAGATCGCGCTGCTGCGCCACGATCCGCGGGTCGGCCGCGTCGCCGTTCACTTTCCGCGGCTTGGCTACGACTGGCGGCGGGCCTGAGCGCTGATCGCCACGCCCGTCATGCCGACCGGAGCCGAGGGCAGCGAGACCTGCTCATGTTGCTGCGTCGACAAGAAGAGGTCCCTCGACTACGCCGCCCTTCGGGCGGCTTCGCTCGGGATGACGGTGATATTTTGCCGTCATCCCGACCGCAGCGCGAAGCGCGGAGTGGAGGGACCTTTTCTGTTGATGCGTCGATAGAATAGGTCCCTCGATTACGTCGCCCTTCGAGCGGCTTCGCTCAGGATGACTAACTGGACTTGAACCTTTCGATGCCAAGTCCGTCGATCGGGAGGTTGGTGGCGCCGGTCGCGACCAGCTCGGCCATCACGGCGCCCGTGGCGGGGCCGAGCTGGAAGCCGTGGGCGGAGAAGCCGAACTGGTGGAACGCGCCCTCGGAGGTACGGCTCGGTCCGACCACGGGAATCTCGTCGGGCATGCGCGCCTCGATGCCGGCCCAGGCTCGCACGATGGTGGCTTCACGCATCGCCGGGAACAGCTCCCACACGGTGCGGGCGCTGGTGGCGAGCTTGGTCCAGTCGAGCACAGTGCGGTTCTCGTCGCGATAGGGCACGGCGAGATGACCGCCGCCGATCACCACCGTGCCGTTGGCGAGCTGCTTGAAGGAGAGCTTGCGGCCGCGCAG
>CADECW010000001.1:95957-142009 GCA_902825855.1 uncultured Rhodospirillales bacterium
GGATCGGCGGCGCCGTCGCGACGCGAGACCACGCCGCCCGGGCAGTGCTCGGACACCGCCGGCACCAGGCGCTTCAGCTCGCTGTGGTCGATCAGCTCCTCGTGGGTAAAGCCTTTCAGTCGCAGGTCGTCGACGCGCGTGCGGAAGTCCGCCAGTTCCTGCTCGCTCTCGGCCACCAGCACGGTGCCGTGGCTCTGGAAGCCGCAATCGTCGCCGACCAGTTCCTCGATGTTCTCCCAGATCGCCATCGAGGCGATCGACAGCGGAATCTCGGCAACGTGGCGAGCAAGCTGGCGCACGCCCCCGGCGTTGACGCCTGAGGCGTGGCGGCCGGCATAGTCCTTCTCGATCAGGACCGGCTTCAGGCCGCGCAACGCGAGATGCAGGGCCGTCGAGCAGCCATGCAAGCCCCCGCCGATGACGACGACGTCGGCGGTGCGGGCCATGTCAGCGCTCCACCGCCTTGCGCTCGGCCTCGCTGATCGGCAGCGAGGCGAGCTCCGCGAGCGTGATCGGCTTCACTGGAGGGCGCAAACGATAGTAGCCGACGTCGGCCGGCGTGGTCTTGCGCTGCGCCGCGATCAGCTCGGTGACGGTGAGGCCGCACAGGCGGCCCTGGCATGGACCCATGCCGCAGCGCAGGAAAGCCTTCATCTGATTCGGTCCCTCGCAGCCCATGTCCGCCGTCGAACGGACCTGCGCCGCGGTCACTTCCTCGCAGCGGCAGACCAGCGTGTCGCCCTCGGGCTGGCGGAATGACACGGCCGGCCGGTTCAGCCAGTCGAGGAAGGCGCGGCCCATCTCCTCGCGCTGCAGGCGCTGGCGCACGCTCTGCGGATCGGGGACGACTGCATTTGGTCTTAGCGCGCGCACCGCCGCGATCGCGGCAAGCCGCCCGCGCTCGGCCGCCGCCGTGCCGCCGGCAATGCCGGCACCATCGCCCGCCACGGCGATGCCAGGCACCGTGCTGCCGAAATCGCGGTCGAGCACGGGCTGGAAGCAGAGCTGACGCTCGTTCCACTCGTGTGCGGCGCCGACTGCGAGGGCGAGATTGACGTTGGGCACCACTCCCTGATGGAGGAGCAGGAGATCGGCCGGCATCCGACCGCGGTCGGACACGACTTCGCGCAGCTTGTCGTCGCCCACCGCCTCGAGGCTCGCGACGCGACGGACCGGTACCCTGGCCTTCACTTCGCGCAGCAACGCCAGCCCCTTGGCGAAGTACGGCGACAGCATGAAATCGGGCAGATGCGCAGCGGCGCGCAACAGGTTGCGACGCGGTGTCGTGTCGAGGATGGCATCGAGCTTGCCGCCGGCGCGCATGATCTGAGCCGCCAGCAGCCACATCAGCGGACCGGTGCCGGCCATGACGATGCGGCCCTCGGGCAGCAGACCCTGAGCCTTCAGCACCGTCTGCGCCGCGCCCGCGGTCATCACGCCGGGCAGGGTCCAGCCCGGGATCGGGAACGGCCGCTCCTGCGAGCCGGTGGCGATGATAACGCGCCGGGCTTCGATCATGCGCGCCTTTCCGTCGATCGAGACGCCGACGATGCACTGCGGATCGAGGCTCCAGACCGTGGCGACGTTCACGATGGCGGCGCCGCTGGCCTTGGCCTCGTTGGCCAAAGCTTCGCCCGCCCAATACTCCTCGCCCAGGATCGCCCGGTTGGTGACGGGCGTCGAGGTGATGCCGCGATAGATCTGGCCACCGACGCCGGGGTTCTCATCGAACAGGACGGTGGAGACGCCGGCGCGGGCGGCCAGCGATGCCGCGGCAAGGCCGGCTGGCCCGCCGCCGATGACGACAAGCTCGTACGAGGAGGACAGGTCGGAAGCTTTCATCGCCCCGCCTCTCGCTTACCCTGTTGCGTTTCCACCTTCATCCCTTCGCGCACCGGCACCAGGCAGGCCTGACGGCTGCCGACGCCGTCGATGGTGACCAGGCAGTCGAAGCAGACGCCCATCAGGCAGTACGGCAGGCGCGGCGCTCCGGTCACCGGCGTGGTGCGGCAACGATCGATGCCGGCGGCCAGCAGGGCCGCGGCGACGGTGTCGACGCTCCTTGCCCGCACCGGCTTGCCGTCGATCGTGAGCGCGACGGCCGCGCCGTCGTCAGCCAGCCTCTTGAACATGGAACCTCCGCGCACTGAAGGGGGCGACCAGCGACTTGTCGAGGCTACCGCGCGCGATCATCGGCGCGATGGTGAGCGCATGATTGGCCGCGAGCGTCACGCCCGAATGACAGCACACCGTGAAGGCGCCGGGATGGCTCTCCGATTCGTCGTAGATCGGAAAGCCGTCCTGAGTCATCACGCGGATGGCGCTCCAGGTGCGCACGACATTGACGTTGGCGAGCAACGGGAACTGACGCACGGCGCGCTCGGCCTCGGTGGCGCTGACGCCGATGGTCAGCCCCGACGGATCGGTGCGCTCTTCCTTGGAATCGCCGATCATCACGGTTCCTTCGTCGGTCTGGCGCAGGGTGACGACGGGATGGCGCAGGAACGGCCGCAGCCGCTCGGTAACGACGATCTGCCCGCGCTCGGGCTTCATCGGACATTCCAACCCGACCATCGGCGCCAGATGCATGTTGGCATTGCCGGCCGCCAGCGCCACGCGGTTGGCGCGAATCTCGCGACCAGGCGTCGTGAGCCGGAACTCCCCGCCTTCCCGTGTGATGCTCTCGACCCGATGGCTCGGCAGGTAAGTCACGCCGCGCGCCCTGATGGCGGTGTGCAGCGTGCGCAACAGGCGCAGCGAATTCACATGACCGTCGAGCGGGCAGAAGCTGCCGCCGACCACCTCGGGCCCGATGTCAGGCAGCAACTTCGCCACCTGCGCGTGGTCGAGAATTTCGGTTTTGTAGTCGGCGATGCCCGGCTGGTTGTGCAGGCGCTTCAGGATATTGCTGCGCGCCTCTAGCTCGCGCTCCGACAGCGCCAGGTGGAAGCCACCCGGCCGCTGAAAGCACACGTCGAGGCCGGTCTCCTCCTTCAGCGTCTCGGCGAAGCCCTGCCAGGCGTTGGACGAACGGATGGTCCAGCCCGCATAGGGTGCGAGGCCAAGTCCCTTGCTCTGCACCCAGACCAGGGCAAAGTTGCCGCGGCTCGCACGCACGGCGCGATCGCCCTCGTCGAGCACGACGACGCGGCAGCCCTCGCGCGCCAGGCCCCAGGCAGTGGCGACGCCGACCAGTCCGCCGCCGACGACGGCGACGTCGAACTCGCTACCGGCCATCGGCGCTCCTTCCCACCAGCAGGCGCTCCAGCCCGTAGGCGCGATCGAGCGCGACCAGCGCGGCCACGGTGATGGCAATGACGCAGGCCGACACCGAAGTGACCAGCGGATCGATGTTGTCCTGGATGTACAGAAACATGCGCACGGGCAGCGTCTCGGTGCCGGGGGCGGCGATGAACACCGTCATGGTCACTTCGTCGAACGAATTTATGAAGGCGAGAGCCCAGCCGCTGATCAGGCCGGGCAGCACCAACGGCAAGGTGATGCGCCGAAGCACGGTGCCGTCGGAGGCGCCGAGCGAGACGGCCGCATGCTCGATCGAGCGGTCCAGGCCGACCGCCGAGGCGAGCGTCAGCCTGAGCGCGAATGGCAGCACGACCACGATATGCGCCAGCACCAGGCCGACGAAGGTGCCGCCGAGCCCGAGCTCGGTGAAGAAACGCAGGAAGGCGATGCCGAGCACGACATGCGGGATCATCAGCGGCGACATGAAGAGTGCCGTCATGGCATCGCGGCCGCGGAATCGATGGCGGCCGATGGCGAGCGCCGCCGGCACCGAGAAGGCAACGGCGATGGCCGAGCTCAACGCGCCCAGCCACAGGCTGCGCCAGAAGGCGGAGATGAACTCGGGATAGCGGCCGATGGCATAAAACCAGCGCAGCGACCAGCGGTCGGTGGGGAATGAGAGATAGCCCTCGGGCGTGAAGGCGACGAAACAGACGACCAGGATGGGCGCGAGCATGAAGATGACGAAGAGCGTGTGGTAGGCGAGTGCGATCGGTCCGTTGCGGCTCATCCAAATACCTGTGCGTAACGACGCTCGACCAGGCGGCTGGCGCCGACCACGATCGCGACCAGGGCAACCAGCAGCAGCACCGCCACCGCAGCACCCAGGGGCCAGTTCAGCGTGTTGAGGAATTCGTCGTAGGCCAGCGTCGCGGCGACCTTGAGCCGGCGGCCACCGATGATGGCGGGCGTTGCGAAAGCGCTGGCTGCCAGGGCGAAGACGATGATGGCGCCCGACAGGATGCCGGGCATGACCTGCGGCAGCACGATGCGGCGCAGCACGGTGAAGGGCCCCGCCCCCAGCGCCACCGCCGCGTTCTCGATCTGCGGGTCGAGGCGCTGCAGGGCCGCCCACACCGCCAGCACCATGTAGGGCATGAGCACGTGCGTAAGCGCTACGATGACGCCGGTCTCGGTGAACATGAAGGGCAGCGGCGCGGAGATCAGGCCCATCGAGACCAATCCACTGTTTATGACTCCCGAATTGCCGCCAAACAACAGCGCCCACCCCAGGGTGCGCGCCACCACCGAGATCAGCAGCGGTCCCAGGATCACCAGCAGGAAGAGGCCGCGCCACGGGCTCTTCATGCGGTTCAGGATGTAGGCTTCGGGCGCACCCAGCACGGCGGCCAGCACGGTGACGAAGAAGGCGATGCGGAAAGTCCGCCAGCACATCTCGAGGAAATAGGAGTCGGTGAAAACTTCGTGCCAGTTCTTCAGCACGAACACCGCCTCGATGCCTTTGTACTGGCCCCAGTCGTGGAACGACAGCAGCACCGTCATTACCAGCGGCACGATCACGATGGCCGCGAACAGCAGCAGCGCCGGCAGGCTGAGGAGGTAGGGAGTCGACCTCATGTCGCCGACCACGCCAGGTGCACGGCCTCGCCTTCCGCCGGCATCATCTCGCCGCTGTTCTGGCGGATCACCGTGACCAGGCCGTCGTCTGTCTCGATCTGGTAGAGCCAGTGGTTGCCCTGGAAGATGCGCGTGCGCACCTTGCCTTGAAGGCCCGACATCGCGAACGAGATCTTCTCCGGGCGCACGGTGGTGCCGTTCACGAGATTCGTGCGACCGAGAAAACTCGCCACGAAAGGCGTCGCCGGCCGTTCGTAGGCCTCGTGCGGCGGACCGATCTGCTCGGCACGGCCGTGATTCATCACCACCAGGCGGTCGGAGAGCGCCATCGCCTCGGCCTGGTCGTGCGTCACCAGGATGGTGGTCGTGCCGACGGTGCGCTGGATCTGGCGCAGCTCGATTTGCATCTCCTCGCGCAGCTTGGCGTCGAGATTGCTGAGCGGCTCGTCGAGCAGCAGGATCTGCGGGCGGATCACGAGCGCGCGGGCGAGCGCCACGCGCTGCTGCTGGCCACCCGACATCTGGCGCGGGTAGCGGCCGGAGAACGCTGCGAGACCGACCAGTTCCAGCGTCTCGCCGACGCGCCTGGTGCGTTCGGCCGCGGCCACGCCCTGCATCTCGAGGCCGAATGCCACGTTCTGCGCCACCGTCATGTGCGGGAACAGTGCGTAGCTCTGGAACACGATGCCGAGCCCGCGCCTGGCCGGCTTCACCGCCAGGAGATCGCGACCCTCCAGCCGGATCGCGCCTCCACTCGGCTCGACGAAGCCCGCGATCATCTGCAGGGTCGTCGTCTTGCCGCAGCCCGACGGCCCCAGCAGAGAGACGAACTCGCCCTTCTCGACCGCAAGCGTCAGGCCATCGACCGCGACATGCGTGCCGAAGCGCTTGCTCAGGCCTTCGAGGGACAGGAACGCCAAATGCCTAGCGCTCCACCTCTCGATTCCAGCGCTTGGTCCAGTCCTCGCGCTGGGCGTTGATGGCATCCCAATCGGGCGAGATGATCAGCTTGGCGCGCTCGCCGACCGGGGCCATGCGCAGTTCCGGCATGTTGACGTCGACCTTGGTGTTGACCGGGCCGTTGCCCATGTCCTTGGCCAGCACGGTCTGCACCGGTGCGGAGATCAGGGTCTTGATGAACTCGTGCGCCAGCGGATTCACGTTGGCCTTGGCCACCGGGCAGGCCGAGGCGAGCAGGATCGGCGCGCCCTCCTTGGGATAGATGAAGTCGACCGGGAAGCCGGTATTGGCGAAGGCCTGGACACGACCGGTGCCCCACACCGCGATCTGCGCCTGGTTGGACTGGAAGAGCTCGGTCATCTTGCCTGGCGAGGGCTCATAGACCAGCACGTTGGGATTGACGTCGGCCTTCATCACCTTGAAACCCGGCTCGATGTTCTTCTCGCCGCCGCCGTTCATGCGGGCGAACATCATCAGCGTATATAGGCCGTAGGTGTTGTTGATCGGCGGGATCACCAGCAGCTTCTTGAATTTCGGATCCTTGAGGTCGTTCCACGACGTTGGCGTGGCCCAGCCCTTGTCCTTGAAGGTCTTGGTGTTGATCATGAACCCGGTGCCGGTCTGGCCGACCGCGACCGCCTTGTCGTCCTTGAACAGCGCGGCGGGATAGAGCTGGCTCTTGTCCAGGCCGTCGATCTTGCCGCAGAACCCCAGCTGGATCGCCTGATACATCGGGCCGTCATCGACGATCGCCACGTCGATCACCTGGTTGGCCTTCTGGGCCTGCAGCTTGGCAAGCGTATCCGTCGAGTTGCCGGCGACGTACTCGACCTTCACGCCGTGCTTCTGCTCGAAGGCCGGAATCATCTCCTTGCGCAGCGTCTGCTCCCATGAGCCGCCATAAGACGCCACGGTGAGCGTCTTGGATTGCGCGAATGCCGCCCCGGCGGCAAGCAGTACGGCCGCGCCAATCAGCGCGGCGCCATGGATCGAACGCTCCATAACCCCTCCTGTCGCGGCACCGTTCTGCCGCAATGCCAATGTTTTCGCTCTGTCACGGTGGCGTCAAATTCGAAATCGCCGCCGCCTTCATAACAGGATGTTATAGTGAGCCATGCGTGGTCTCAATCCTCGCCAGATCGAGGCTTTCCGCGCCGTCATCCTGACCGGCGGCGTCGGTGCGGCGGCGTCACTGATCAACGTCACCCAGCCCGCCGTCAGCCGCATGATGCGCGACCTGCAGAGCCATCTCGGCCTGACGCTGTTCGAGCGCCGTGGCACAGGGCTGGTGCCGACCAGCGAGGCGCTGTCGCTCTATGCCGAGGTCGAGAGGGCGTTCGTGGGGCTGGAGCGCATCGAGCAGATGGCGACGGAGCTGCGCACCCGGCGCGCGGGCTTTCTGCGTATCGCGGCCCTGCCCGCGCTCGCCAACGGCTTCCTGCCGCGCTTCGTCGGTGAATTCCTGAAGGAGCGGCCCAAACTCGACATCGTGCTGTCGGGCCTGGTGTCGCATGCCGTGCTGGCGTCGGTGGCGCAGGGGCAGAGCGACCTCGGCTTCGCCGAGGCCTCGATGGAACAAGCCAACGTCCACCGCGAGCCCATGCCGCATGCACCCTTCGTTGCCGTGCTGCCGGAGCGTCACAGGCTGGCGCGCAAGAAGCTCCTGCGGCCAGCCGACTTCGAGGGCGAGAACTTCATCTCGCTCGGCCCCTCGACCTTGTCCCGCTTTCGCATCGATCGCATATTCGCCGAGCGTGGCGTAACACGCATCCTGCGCATCGAGACGCCCTTGTCGGAGATCGCCTGCGCACTGGCCGGTTCGGGCGCCGGCGTGGTGCTGTGCGAGCCCTTCACCGCCACCGAATATTCGACGCGCGGCATCGTCGTGCGCCGCTTCGAGCCGCAGATCGACTTCGAGTTCGCCGCGCTGCTGCCGGCGCAGCGCAACGTGCCGCCAGTGGCGCGCGAGTTCATCGACGGCTTCAGGGCCCATGTCACGCGGTTCTTGCGGAAGGGTCTATGGCGACAGCCCTCGCTTACCGCGGCGAAGTGAGCAGGAACGTCAATTCGTGCTTGTTGTGTTGAAGGTGCACGACCTGCGCGCCGTCGAGCGCCGCGAACGCGGCGGCGGCATCGTGATCGGTTTCGCCCTGGAACTTGATGGTGCAGACAAAATTGCGGACCAGGCCGGAAGACCGCCACGTCTCGACCAGGCGCAGCAGCCGCGCCGGGTAGCAGACGATGTCGGAGAAAAGCCAGTCGACGGCGCCGACGCTGTCGGGCGCCAATCCGAAGGCGCTTTCGGCACGCCAGGCGACGCCCGGCATCGCCGCCACCCTGGGATCGAGCGGCGCCTTGTCCACCGCCAGCACCGTGGCGCCGAGACTTGCCAAGACCCAGGTCCAGCCGCCCGGCGATGCGCCGAGATCGAGGCAGCGCTCGCCGGCCCCCGGCCAGCGACCGAGTCTGACCAGCGCTTCCCACAGCTTCAGGTAGGCGCGGTTGGGCGGGCCGGTCCTGTCCTCGACGAAAGTCACTTCGCCGTTGGCGAAGGGCGAGCTGCAGCGGGCAGCAGCCAGCAGGCGGTCGGGAGACAGCAAGGTCCATGAGCCGAGCGACGCCGAGGGCGCCGGCGCCGGGAACACGATGGGCTTGCCCGAGACGTGCGGCAATCGCTCCTGAATGAGCGCTGCGCGGCGGTGATGCAGCGGCGCATACATCGCCCAATTGCGCTGGATGTCGCGCAGCGCCTTGGTCGCGCTGCCTATCGACTCGACAGGAAGCTCGCGGCAGTCGTGCCAGACATTGGCGGCCCAGGCCGCAGCGACCGCCGGCCCGTCGCACAGAAACAGCCGTTCGTGCCGATGCGTCACGACTGTGCCGGCGCGGCGCAGCTCTTCCTGCAACTGTTCGGCGAAGCCCTCGGCAGAGAGGTACGCGGTGCTCATGATGGCAACCTATTTCATCGCCGGCCGTTCGCAGGCAAGAAATTCCGGAGATGATGATGGCCAAGACATCGATGTCCCAGCGCAAGACCGTGGGACGTGTCATGCACGAATACGCCCATGGCGAGCTGAAGAGCGGACCGCGTGGCAAGGGCGGCAAGGTCAAGAGCCGGCGCCAGGCGATCGCGATAGCGCTCGAGGAAGCCGGGGCCTCCAAGTATGAAAGCAAGAAGAAGAACCGCCGCAACCTCGCCCGAAGCAAGGCCAAGGAAGCGACCGGCCGCACGGCGCAGCAGGAGACCGAGGGCAAGGCGCGTGTGGGCGCCCGCGGCAAACGCGAGAGTTCCCGCGCCATGGGCGGCAAGAACGCCACGACCACGACGCGGCGCACGCCACGCCGTCGCAGCGCGCGACGGACCTCACGATAATTGTTGGTGATCCGCCTCTAAGGCACGTCGCTGCGTTGGCCAGGCGGCGGCAGGCCGTTTGCAGGCCGTCGCTGTCCTTGCGACGAGAGCGTGCCGCGGAACCGCACGTCGACGCCGCGCAGGTCGAGCGTCAGCGTGCTGCCCGCGAGGCGGCCACTCGCCGAAGCGGCGTTGGTGGTGCAGCCTGTCGCCTCAGGCATCCGCAGGCTGCCGCTGACCGTGCCGGAAGGGTCGACCGTGAGAGAGAGTGGCAGGCTGCCGCATGCCGGATGAACGATGCGGCCGGCAAGCTGACGGCCCGCAAGGCGCAAGTCGACGCTCATCGGCGCGGGCGGTGCGGCGCTTCCCCCCGTGGCCGACCCCGACAGAGACCCTACGAACACGCCGCTGCCGGCGACTGGCGCCGACGCTGCTGATTGGTCGCCTGCCGGCCGCGGCGGCGGCGGTGGACTGGCGTCCCGCAATGCCTGGCTCTCGGCGGCGGTAAGGTAACCCGTCGTCGGGTGTTTTTGTGCCTGCTGCCAAGCCGCGATCATCTCGCGTGAACGCGGGCCTAACGCACCATCCGTGCCCCGCGTGTCGAAGCCTTGTGCCGTCAGTGCGAGCTGGATGCGGCGACGGTCGGTCGCCGACAAGTTCAATGCGGTCTCCACCGCTTCCGGCGACGGCTGCGACGACGTCGCTACCGGCTTTACTTGAGGCGTCGGCGCAGGCGCGAAGGTGACATAGGCGCCGGCGAGCCCCGCCAGGACGACGCCAGCGCCCACAGCCAGCCATCCGCGCCGCGCGGAGGCTCGGTGAGAGGCGGGTCGGGCGGCCGGCGCCATGACGAGCGTGGGAGCGCTGTCGGCTGCCTCATCGTGCAGCAGAGCCCGCCAGGCGGCGATGGTCGCTGGCCTTTGCTCAATTGCGAGCGACAGGCCGGTGTCGACGCCGCGCAGGAGCCGGATGGGAAAACCCTGCGGCCACAAAGCGGCAAGCGGCTTATAGGTGTCCGCCATCAGTCGGTCGTAGGCGCTGGGCGGCGCATGGCCGGTGATGGCGAAGTGCAGCGTCGCCGAAAATCCATAGATGTCCGTCCACGGCCCCTGCTTGGCCGACGAAGCGAATTGTTCGGGCGCGGCGTAGCCGGGAGTGAAGATCGCCGTCATCGTCCGCGTGCGGTCGGCCATGGCAGCGCGCGCGGCGCCGAAGTCGATCAAGGTGGGACGACCGTCGGCGTCGAGCACGATATTCGCGGGCTTGATGTCGCGATGCAGGAAGCCTGCGCCATGGACCTTCTGAAGTCCCGCGAGCAATGGCTCCAGCATCGCCTGCAGCCCGGCAGGCGACAGTGCGCCGTCGGCCTTGACCCGATCCTCGAGCGTCCGGCCGCGCAACAGCTCCATGACGATGTAGGCGGTTCCGTTGGCTTCGAGGAAGTCGAACACCTTCACGATCGACGGCGCATCGTGCAGGCTGGCAAGCGTGCGGCCCTCCTCGATGAACCGACCACGTCCCCAGCCGAAGTCGTCGGCTACTTCGGTCGAACGCGGCAGCACCGAGCTGCCGTCGTGTCGAACGGCAAGTGCTGCAGGCAGGTATTCCTTGACCGCGACCTCACGATCGAGTTGCGCGTCGCGTGCAAGATAGGTGATTCCAAATCCACCGTGACCGAGAACGCTCACCACCCGGTAACGGCCGATCATGGTGCCGGCCGGCAGAGCCACGTAGTCGACCTTGGTAGAGACGTCGATGGGCGGAGGAACGGCGGCGGACATGTGGCAAACGGCTTCCCGCACGGCAACGCGACCGCCTCGGCGGCGTTGCAAGGATCACGGTGTTGAAATTCCAGAGGCGCGCATGAAAGCCTCCGATATCGATGAGGAACCGACGCCTGACGGAATGTCGACCGCGCGCGAGTGGCTGGGCGTTGTCGGCATTGCCGTCGCCCTGGTCCTGACGGTCATCGTGTGGACTTTCTGGACCTGATGACACGCTTCACCATGACTTGCTAACCTTCGCGCGAACGGAGGAATTCATGGCGAAGTTCGGTATCGGTCAATCGGTTCGCAGGCTCGAGGACCCCCGGCTGCTGACGGGCGGCGGGCGTTACACAGACGACACCAAGTTGAATGCGCCAGCGGCGCGGATGTATGTGCTGCGCTCCCCGCATGCCCATGCCGATATCAGGAAGGTCGATACCAGCGCAGCCGCCAAGGCGGCCGGCGTCCTGCTGGTGCTGACCGGCCAGGACGTGAAGAAGGCCGATTTCGGCGACGTCCCCTGCCTGGTTCCCCTGGAGAACCGCGACGGCAGCCCGCGCGGCGAGACCCCGCGGCCCATGCTGGCGCTCGATCGGGTGCGCCATGTCGGCGACGCCGTGGCGCTTGTCGTGGCCGAGACGCTGGAGCAGGCCAAGGACGCCGCCGAGCTGATCGAGGTCGACTACGAGGCGCGGCCGCACGTCGTCGGCACCTACGAGGCAGCCCAGCCCGGCGCCCCCCTGGTCCACGACCACATCAAGAACAACATCGTGTTCGACTGGCACATGGGCGACCAGGCCAAGACCGACGCCGCTTTCGCCAAGGCCGATCGCGTGGTCAAGCTGCAGCTCGTCAACCAGCGGCTGGTCGCCAATCCCCTGGAGCCGCGCGGCGCGATCTGCGAGTACGACGCCAAGGACGACCGCTCGACGCTGTGGCTCTCCTCGCAGGGCGTGCACATGATCCGGCCGGTCGTGGCCGACATGATCCTCAAGATCGGCTCGCCGAAGCTGCGCGTGCGCACCGGCGACGTCGGCGGCGGCTTCGGCATGAAGATCTTCGTCCACCCAGAATACCCCATGATCGTCTGGGCCTCGCGCCTCCTGAGGCGCACGGTGAAGTGGATTCCGGACCGCCAGGAAGCCTTCCAGTCCGACGTGCAGGGCCGCGATCATGTCTCGATCGCCGAAATGGCGCTCGACAAGGATTGCCGTTTCATCGGCAGCCGCATCACGACCTATGCGGCGCTGGGCGCCTATCTCAGCCATTTCAGCGCCTTCATCCCGACGCTGGCGGGCAGCCAGATGCTGGTCGGCCTCTATCAGACGCCGACCTGCTACGTAAACGTCAAGGGGGTGATGACAAACACCGTGCCGACCGACGCCTATCGCGGCGCCGGCCGTCCGGAAGCAGCCTATTTGCTGGAGCGCTTCGTCGATCACATCGCCCGCGAGACCGGCCTCACGCCCGACGAAATCCGCGCGCGCAACTTCATCAAGCCCAGCCAGATCCCGTACGCGACGGCGCTCGGCGACACTTACGACTCGGGCGACTTCGAAACGGTGATGCGCAAGGGCATGGAGAAAGCCGACTGGAAGGGCTTCTCGGCCCGCCGCTCCGCGGCGCTCGCCAAGGGCAAGTGGCGCGGCATCGGCATGGCAACCTACGTCGAGAAGTGCGGCGGCGGTCCACCGGAGACGGCCATTGCCAAGTTCAACGACGACAACACGGTGACGATCTTCGTCGGCAACCAGACCAACGGCCAGGGCCAGGAGACGGCAATCCGCCAGATCGCCTCGGCGCGGCTCGGCATCGACGCCGACCAGATCCGCTTCGTGCAGGGCGATTCCGACGTGGTGCCGGAAGGCATGACCGGCGGCAGCCGCATGGTCTCGGTGGCTGGCACGGCGACCATCGGCGTGGCCGACAAGATCATCGCCAAGGGCAAGCTCGTGGCGGCGAGCGCGCTGGAGGCTTCGGCGGCCGACATCGAGTACGGCGACGGCGCCTTCAAGATCGTCGGCACCGACCGCACCATGAGCCTGTTCGACGTCGCCAAGGCCGCGAAGAACCCCAAGAATGTCCCAGCGGGAGAGAAGCCCGGCCTGGACGACGAGTTCACGCGCACGCCGACCGCCGACACCTTCCCCAACGGCTGCCACATCTGCGAGCTCGAGATCGATCCCGATACCGGCGTGCTGGAGATCGTGAACTACAGCGTCGTCGACGATTTCGGCGCCGCGCTCAATCCCCTGCTGCTGCAGGGACAGGTCCATGGCGGCATCGGCCAGGGCGTCGGCCAGGCGCTGACCGAGCGCACCGTCTACGACAAGGACTCGGGCCAACTCCTGAGCGGCAGCTTCCAGGACTATGCGCTGCCGCGGGCCGACGTCGTACCGCACGTGCACTTCGACCTGCACAACAGTCCCTGCACGACCAATCCCCTCGGCGTGAAGGGTGCCGGCGAGGCCGGCGCCATCGGCGCACCGCCGGCGGTGATCAACGCCATCGTCGATGCCATCCACCCGCATACCGGCGTGAAGCATGTCGACATGCCGGCGACGGCGGCGAGCCTGTGGGCGGTGATCGCTGCCAACCGGCAGAAGAAGGCGGCCTAGGCATCATGACCGCCGAACGCAAGGATCTCGTCGCCGCCTTGTCACAGTCGATCAAGGCGATCGACGACGATTACAAGGAGGAGATGCGCGAGTTGCGCGCACTCCTCGAAGATGCGCGGCAGGAAGCGGAAAAGGACGAGCCGGAGAGCGTAAAGCTCAAGCACATGCTGGCCGACGCCAGGGAAATGGCCCGCACCTTCGCCACCCTCGACCCCGCCTGGCAGGCAGTCCAGCGCATCGCCAAGATGTTCGGCCTGCAGTAGCGAGCAGCGAGGGCGCGGCGAAACGGCCGCGTGCAACTCATCGGGCAACTTCACACGATGCGCGTCGTTAGTGGCGCAGCATGCGGATGGCCGGCCTCCTCGCGTTGTTGATCTGCCTCGTCGCGGCATCGACACGAGCACAAACGACGCGGGCACCGGAGACACCAGCGCCACCAGCGACCTTCGAGGCCGTCGAGGCGATGGCCGAGAAGCTGGCCAGCCAGCCCTACAGCGAGCCGCCATCCATCGAAGGCGACATGCGCCGCCTGGGATACGATCAATATCGCGCCCTGCGAGCACGTCCGGACGCTGCCCTGTGGTCGGAAGGCAAAAGCCTGTTCCGCGTGGAATTCTTTCCCGCAGGCTTCATCTACGAAAAACCGGTGGAGATCTTCGTGGTCGACGGCGGCAACGCCGCGCCCATCGCTCTCTCGGCCGATCAGTTCGACTTCTCCGATACCGGGCTGAAGACGCTGCCGCAAAGCCTCACGCCGGCGGGCTTCCGTCTGCGCCATCCGCTGAATCGTCCGGACAAGTTCGACGAGGTGATCTCCTTCCTGGGTGCGAGCTACTTCCGGCCGATCGGACGAGGGCAGGTCTACGGCGCTTCGGCACGCGGCCTTGCCATCGACACCGCCATGGGCAAGCCCGAGGAGTTCCCGAGCTTCCGCAGCTTCTGGCTGGTCAAACCCGACGAGGGCGCGACCGAGATGACGGTCTGGGCGCTGCTCGATTCGCCCGGCGCGACCGGCGCCTTCTCCTTCACCATCCGGCCCGGCGCGCGCACCGTGGTCGATACCAGATGCGTGCTGTTCATGCGCAACGACCTTTCGCTGCTGGGCATCGCACCGCTGACCTCGATGTTCTTCACCGGCAAGGCCGCCCCGGCGCGCGACGACTATCGCCCGGAGATCCACGATTCGGATGGGCTCCATCTCGCGACCGGCAAGGGCGAGCGCATCTGGAGACCGCTCGACAATCCGGGTGCCCTCGCCGTCTCGTCTTTTCAGGACAGCAATCCGCGCGGCTTCGGCCTGATGCAGCGCGAACGCGACTTCGACCGCTACCAGGATACCGGCGCGGGCCTGCAGGCGCGGCCGAGCCTGTGGGTCGAGCCCAACGGCGACTGGGGCGACGGCGAAGTGCGCCTGGTCGAGATCCCGACACAAGCCGAAACCAACGACAATATCGTGGCCTTCTGGGTTTCGCGCTGGCCGGCGCGCAAGGGCGAGCGCAAGGAATACGCCTACCGGCTTCACGCGCTATCGGACGAGGCCGCCCTTTCACCGGCCGGACGCACGGTGGCGACTCGCGCCGGTGCCGTGCCGGGCCAGTCCAAGCAGCGCCGCATGGTGGTCGAGTTCGCGGGTGGCGAGCTCGCCTCGCTCGAGCCGGAACAACCCGTCACATCCGACGTTGGGCTGACGAATGCCAAGGTCAAGCGCACCTACGTCGAAGCCCTGCCATGGAAACGCGGATGGCGGCTCTTCATCGACTTCGAACCCGACGGCAAGAAGCCGGTCGACCTGCGCGCAGTCCTGCAACTGCGCGGCCAGCCACTGACCGAGACCTGGACAGCCGTCTTCCGCCCGTGAGCTAACGCGTGATCGAACCCTGGCAACTCGATCCGTACGCAGGACGCGCACGATGGCGCCGCTGGCTCCTGCTCGTCCTGGTGCTGATCACCACGTTCGTCGGTCTCATGCTGATGGGTCGCATCGTGGCGGCGCGCGGGCCGGAGATCCTGAAACCTATCTTCCTGCCCTGCTTTGCGCTGCTGTTCGCCTGGATCGCTGTCTCCTTCTGGAGCGGCGTGTTCGGCTTCCTGCTGGGTGTCCTGCGGCGCCATCCCGTCACGCTGGCACGACAGGGGCCGGCTGCAGGCGAGATTTCGACGCTGCGCCAGCGCACCGCAATCCTGATCCCGGTCTATAACGAAGACCCTGTCGAAGTGTCCGGCCGGGTGGTCGTCATGCAGCGCTCCCTGCAGGCGACGGGGCATGCCGGCAATTTCGACTTCTTCATACTGAGCGATACGACCAACGGCGAGATCGCTGTGCAGGAAGAGCGCCTCTACGGCGAGCTTCGCGAGCGACTGGCCGCCGAAACCCGCCTGTTCTATCGCCGGCGCGCGCAGAACACCGGCAAGAAAGCCGGCAACATCGCCGAGTGGATCGACACGCGCGGGCCCGACTACGCCTTCATGATCGTGCTCGATGCCGACAGCCTGCTGAGCGGCGACACCATGGTGAGGCTGGCGGCGCTGATGGAGGCCAATCCCCGCACCGGCCTCATCCAGACGCACATCGTGCCGGCCGGTCGCGAGACGCTGTTCGCCCGTGCCCTGCAATTCTCGTCGCGCATGACCGGCGTCGTGCTGTCGATGGGCAACAGCTTCTGGCAGACCAGCGAAGCCAACTACTTCGGCCACAACGCCATCCTCCGCGTCTCTGCCTTCGCCAAGTGCTGCCGCTTGCCGGTGCTGTCGGGCCGGCCGCCGCTCGGCGGCGATATACTCAGTCACGACTTCGTCGAAGCGGCCTTTCTACGGCGCGGCGGCTGGTATTGCTGGCTGCTGCCCGAGCTCCGAGGCAGCTACGAAGAGCTGCCCAGCAATCTCCTCGACTATGCGGTCCGGGACCGCCGCTGGATGCAGGGCAACCTGCAGCACGCCCGGCTGATCGGCCAGCGTGGCCTGCACTGGATGAGTCGCCTGCATCTCGGCATGGGCATCTTTGCCTATGTGGCCTCACCCCTGTGGCTCGCCATGCTGATGCTGAGCTCGGCCATGGTGGTCGACCACCGCCTTACCGGCGACATCTATTTCGGACCTACCCGCAGCCTCTTTCCGCTCTGGCCGCAATATCACTGGCCGGAGATCCATGGCCTGCTCGGCATGACGATAGCCCTGCTGTTCGGGCCCAAGGTCATGGCGCTCATCCTGCGCCTGTGGTCGACGCGCGGTGCGCGCCGTTTCGGCGGGCGTCTTGCCATGACGACGAGCTTCCTGGTCGAGACCGGCTTCTCGACATTGCTGGCGCCGGTGATGATGCTGTTCCACACGACCTTCCTGGTGCGCATCCTGGCCGGCAATGCCGTGGGCTGGCCGCCCCAGCCGCGCGGCGATCGCGGCATGGATTGGCGGCAGGCCTTGCAGCGGCACGTCGGCCATGTGCTGTTCGGCGTGGCGGCTCTCACTGCCTTGGGCGCCATCGTTCCCGACTACGTACCGTGGATCCTGCCGGTTGTAGCGGGGCTCCTGCTCTCGGCGCCGCTCGCCGTTCTGTCCAGCCGGCGGGCCATGGGGCTCGCGGCGCGCCGGCTGAGGCTATTCGTGACGCCCGAGGAGCGCGCTCAGGCCACGCTTGCGATCGGGCATCAGTAGTTCGGCACCGTTGCGGGGCGGCCGTGACTTCAAGCGAGGCATTCAGACAGTTACGCTAGTTGCGCTACCGCTTTTTCCCCGCCTCCATCGCCGTGCCGACCGGATGGCGTGGATCGGATGGACGAGGAATGGAGCGACAAGCGGCGGAGCCTAGCTGACACCGGCGTGCTTGTCAATAACTACGGTTAGTATTGACTGATCGTTGGTTCCCGCCGCTTGCCATCAGGCACTCGGCGGCTACGCTCGTGCCCGCATCGCCCCGACAGCCTTTCGCAGGAGCCCGCCCATGCCAGCCGATCTCGCCGCCCTTTGGGAAGCCCACTGCCGCCATGAGTTCGAGACGCGCGATGTCGATGCCACCATGGCAACCATGGTTGAGCGGCCCTACGTCAACCACGTGCCGACCATGACCGGCGGCGTCGGCCACGACCAGTTGAAGCGCTTCTACAAGTACCATTTCATCGGCGGCAATCCGCCCGACACCGAGTTGAAGCCGATCAGCCGCACCGTCGGCGCCGAGCAGATCGTCGACGAAATGATCTTCTGCTTCACCCATACCAGCGAGGTCGACTGGCTGCTCCCAGGCATCGCGCCGACCGGAAAGCGCGTCGAGGTCCCGCTGGTCGCCATCGTGCGCTTCGAGGGCGACAAGGTCGCGCACGAGCACATCTATTGGGACCAGGCATCGGTACTGGTGCAGGTCGGCCTGCTCGATCCCAAAGGGCTGCCGGTCGTCGGAATCGATTCCGCGCGCAAAGTCGTCGACAACGCACTGCCCAGCAACGGGCTGATGACGCGCTGGAAGACGAGCGCCGGAAAGCCGATCTAGCAGGAAGTCCGCCATGCCCTCCACCCGCCCTACCCTCTACGGCAGCCGGCATGCCGTCTCCGCCGGTCACTACCTCGCGGCGGCCGCGGGCTTCGCAATCCTCGAGGCCGGTGGCAATGCCATCGATGCCGGCTGTGCCGCGGGTATCGCACTCGCCGTGCTGCACCCAGATGAAGTGAACGTTGCCGGGGTGGCGCCGATCATGATCCGCACCGGCCCTAGCGCGAAGGTACCGGGCAACATCGTGACCATCGCAGGTCTCGGCCATTGGCCGAAACGTTTCCCATCCGACCTCTTCATGCGCGAGCATGGCGGCAAGATGCCGTTGGGGATCCTGCGCACCGTGGTGCCGGCGGCGCCCGATGCCTGGATCACTGCCCTCACCGGCTACGGCACGATGTCGTTCGGCGACGTTGCCAGTGCCGCCGTGCGCTACGCTCGCGAAGGCTTCGCGGTGTTCGAGTACATGGCGACCATGATCAAGCAGTACGAGGACGGCTATCGCTCCTGGCCGTCCAATTCGGCGATCTTCCTGCCGGGTGGCAAGTTGCCCCAGGTCGGCGACCGCTTCGTGCAGAGCGATCTCGCCGGAACGCTGCAGTACATGATCGACCAGGAACGCACGGCGGCGAAGCATGGGCGGCTGGCCGGTCTCGCGGCGGCGCGCGCCGCCTTCTATTGCGGCGACATCGCCGAGACGATCGTGCGCTATCACGAAGAGAACGGCGGCTACCTGGCGCGCGACGATCTCGCAGACTTCCATTGCCGCTACGAGGAGCCGGTCCAGGTGCGCTGGCGCGACTTCCAGGTCTTCACCTGCGGACCATGGTGCCAGGGCCCGATGCTCGCCCAGGCACTGCGCATGATCGAGGCGGCGGGTGGCCTGAAGGGTCTGGCGCACAACGGCCCCGACTACATCCATCTCGTCACCGAGATCTTGAAGGCGGCCTGCGCCGACCGCGAGTATCGCTACGGCGATCCGTTGTTCGTCGATGTCGGCATGGACGAGCTTCTGTCGGATGCCCATGTGGCCGCACGCGTCGCTGCCATCGACCATGAGCGCGCCATGCCCGACATGCCGCCGCCCCTCGGACGCTATCCCGGCAACATGCCGCCACCCGCGACGGCCTCGGGCGCCAGGAGCGACGCCGTCGTAGAGCCCGATACCTCCTACTGCTGTGCCGTCGATCGCTGGGGCAATGCCATGTCGGCCACACCCTCCGACGGCTCCTGGCGCTCGCCGGTAATTCCGGGACTCGGTATCGTCCCGTCGGGCCGCGGCACGCAATCGCGGCCCGATCCGAGCCACCCCTCGGGCGTGGCGCCGGGCAAGCGGCCAAGACTTACGCCCAATCCGGCCATGGCCGTGCGCGACGACGGCAGCGTCATGCCTTTCGGCGCTCCGGGTGGCGACGTGCAGGTGCAGGCCATGCTGCAGGTGTTCCTGAACACCTTCCACTTCGGCATGGATGTCCAGGAGGCGATCGAGCAGCCGCGCTTCGCGACCTTCAGCTTTCCCAATTCCTTCGCGCCGTACACTCACCTGCCCGGCCGGCTCAATATCGAGGATCGCCTGCCAGCGGCCACGATCGAAGATCTGCGCCGGCGCGGCCACGACGTCGAAATGTGGCCGGCACTCACCCGCCGCGCCTGCTCGGTCGAGGCGATCCTGCTGGACAGCCGCACCGGCTTCCTGCGCGCTGGCGCCGACTTTCGCCAGCCCGCGTATGCCATCGTGAGCTGAGGCGCACGCGCCCGGATACCGGTGCGCGCGGCGTCGGGCGCCATCGCGTCGACCGCCTGCTCTCCTCTATAGTCGGCGGGCGAAGGGGAGATGACATGAGTCCGAAGACCAAGCACAAGCCAAAAACCAAGGAGGCCGCCAAGCCGGTGGCCAAGCCCGGCATCCGAGTGCACCACCTGCCGTCGATCAAGGCCGGCAAGTATGCCGACGGCCTGCCCTACGACCAGATCCGCTATCTCGAGTGCAAGCTGATCCTGAAACCCAACCATTTCAGCTCGCGGCAGAGCCTGTTCGATTTCGCCAAGGTGCTGCGCCGGCCGGCCAAGGCGACCGGCGTGTTCTTCGATCCAGTGACCTTCACCGAGCGGCCACTCGCTGTTCGCGAGGTGCTGTTCGTCGATACCCCCGACTTCCGACTGTACAACAACGCTTTCATCCTGCGCCGCCGTATCCCTTATCAGGACGGCTTTCCGATCGGCGTGCCGGAGATCGTCTTCAAGTTCCGCCACAGCGACCCGCAGAAGACGGCCGAGATGGACATGCGTCCGCACATCAACGGTGACTACCGCATCAAGTTCAAGGCCGAGGCGCTGCCGCTGAAGGACGGACTGGGTGGCATGCGAATGCTCTACTCGCACAATGTCGAGTTCCATCTCGAGAGCGCGATCATGAGCGACCGCATGTCGATGGAGCGCATCGCCCAGTCGCTGCCGGCGCTGCAGGCGATTACCTGGGAGAAGGATGAACGCGCCGAACTGGTCGGCGGCACCATCGTCGAGGAAGTGCTGCAGGACATCGGCATGCTCGACTTCGGCAATCGCATGTCGGCCATGTGCAACGTCGCGCTGTGGCGCAATCGCGGCGACCATGCGCCTTTGATCGGAGAATTCGCTTTCCAATTGAAGTTCCGCCGCCGTGAGGAGCTGACCGACGAGGCGCTGGGCCGCTGCGAGGCGTTCTTCCTCGCGCTGCAGACGGAGGCGCGCGACTGGATCCAGCTCGGCGCCACCAAGACCGGCGTGGTTTACAGGCTCAAGGGCAACCCGCCACACGCTCACGAATGAACGCATCCTGGCAGAGGCGAAGCCCGCAAGGAGCGCAAGAAGGTGCCCCAAGCACAAAAGCGCGAGGAAGAAGAAGTCACGAAGCGACCGCGTCTCATCGATCACGAGTGATCCATCGGACCCGCGCCCGATGAAGGCGCTGGCGGGCCGGCATGCACCCGGACCGCTCTCGGATATGCTAGGGTGCCCGAAGGGCTCTTTCCGGTATCTTCCATGCACCTGTCGCGTCGTACTTTGCTCGCCGCTACCGCCGGCGTCGCCGCCGGACTGCCGTCGACCCAAGCTGTCGCCCAGGCGACGGGGCGCAAGACCCTGCGCCTGATGAACCGGGTAATCGAGGTCAACGGCAAGCCGGCGACGCGCTATGGCGTCTTTCAGCCTTCGGGCGAGTGGGGCATCACCCTGAACGAAGGCGAGACCTTCGATGTGCGCCTGGAGAACGGCCTCGACGTACTGTCGGGACTGCACTGGCACGGGCTCAATCCACCGTGGCGCCAGGACGGCGTGCCCTACATCTCCGGCCCGCCGATCGCCCCCGGCAAGTCCGCGGACTACAGTTTCGCTGCCCAGCCCACCGGTACGCGCTGGATGCATTCGCACTTCGGGCTGCAGGAGCAGAACCTGTTGGCCGCACCGCTGATCGTGCGCGAACAGAGCGCCATACGGAGCGGCCTGCAGGAAGTCGTGATGCTGCTCGGGGACTTCTCCTGGACCAAGCCCAGCCTGATCTTCGAGGAGCTGCGCAAGCCCAAGCCGATGGCGCCGATGGGCAGCATGAAGGAGGCCAATCCGTCGGGCGGCATGGACCTGAACGACGTGACCTACGATGCCTACCTGGCCAACGACCGCACGCTCGGTGATCCGCAGGTGTTCGACGTCGAGAAAGCCGGGGAAGTTCGGCTGCGTATCATCAACGCGGCGGCCTCGACCAACTTCATGATCGAACTCGGCAACATCGAGGGCACGGTGCTGACCGTCGACGGCAATCCGGTGGTGCCGATGAAGGTCCGTCAGTTCCCGCTCGCGATCGCCCAACGCGTCGACATCGTGGTGCGTATGCCGGCCGACGGGTCGGCGCTGCCCGTGCTGGCGCGGGCCGAAGGACTCACCAGGCAGACAGGGGTGATCCTGCGTCCGCCTGGCGCTGCAATCATGAAGATCGGCGAGACGGTCGGGACGCCAGCGCCGGCGCTCGGCCTGATCGACGAGACGAAACTGCGTGCAGCACAGCCGTTGCCGTCACGCCCAATCGATCGCTCTGTCCCCGTCGATCTCACCGGCAACATGTCGGGCTATATCTGGGGCATGGCGGTGCACGGCCTGGAAGCCGTGCCGGTCAGCGTGGAAAAGGGCGAGCGCGTCGAGCTGGTGATGCGCAACACCACGATGATGGCCCATCCCATGCATCTGCACGGCCATTCGTTCCAGGTCACAGAGATCAACGGCCAGGCTTTCGCCGGCGCGGTACGCGATGTGGTGCTGGTGCCGCCGCGCGCCACGGTCAAGGTCGTGTTCGACGCGGACAATCCCGGCCTGTGGGCCTATCACTGCCACAACCTTTATCACTTGGCGGCAGGCATGTTCGCGACCGTGGTCTATCGCGGCTTCAATTGAAGGAGCACGAGAACTAAAGGAGCGCGAGCCAGAGGCCCCGCATCTTGGACAAACCCGGCTAGGGCAATTACTTCCATAGCTCCATGAGTGGGCCTGCCCTGCCCTGCACCGGATCCATCTCGGGCAGCGGCACCCTGGCGATGTTGTCAACGGCCGTGGCGTGCTCGATCTCGCCCGGCCGCTTCTGGTCCAGCGAGCAATTGAGCGGATAGGCACCGACCACCAGAAGATCGCCGCTCGTTTCGATTCGTCGGTGTCCGGTGCCAGCTGGCAGCACGACGACGTCGCCCGCCTCGACGGCCAGCCTGCGACCCCTGGCCCCTCCGAACTCGACGGTCGCCAGCCCGCGCGCAATACCCAGCACTTCATGCGTCCGCGTATGAAAGTGCAGGAACGGATAGATTCCGTTGCGCCAGCCGTCACCCCAGCCGTGCGCGGCAAAGGCACGCTCGAACGGCACGGCGGGGTCGCTCTCGCGCTGCAGTTCGAAGGCTGCGCGATAGACGATCAGAGGCAGGCGTGGATTATTGGGAGTTTCGCCATCATCCTCGAAGCGAAACGCTTGCACTTCCGTCATCGGTTTCTCCCGGCCGGCAATGTCCGCAACCGGCTGGCATAGCCGGCGTTTGGTTCCCAGTGTCCTCCCAGGGAAGACCAATGGTCCACCGTCGATTCATCCTGGCCGGCGGCTTTGCGATGCTGTCGACAGCCTCGGCTCGCGGCCAGACGCCGGCGCCATCTCAACAGGCACTCGCGCCGGGCGGTAAGAAGCCGGCCTTCCACCTCGAGGAGGTCGCCCATTTCGAACATCAGGCGACCGGCGTGGCAGTGTCGGCGGATGGTCGTGTTTTCGTCAACTTCCCACGCTGGACCGAGGACAGTCCGGTTTCCGTCGCCGAAGTGGCGCCCGGCGGAACGCTGAAAGCCTACCCTGACGAAACCTGGAATTCGTGGCGCAACGCTGGCGGTCCCGCACCGTCACCGCGTGATCACTTCGTGTGCGTGCAGTCGGTGGTGGCTGACAATCGTGGCAATCTCTGGGTGCTCGACCCGGCCTCGCCGGGCATCGACAAGGTCGTACCCGGCGGACCGAAGTTGGTCCGTATCGACCTTGCGACCAACAAGGTCGCCCAGATCATCCACTTTGGCGAGGACGTGGCACTGCAGGGCAGCTACCTGAACGACGTCCGCTTCCATCCCGATGGCGCGACGGCCTTCATCACCGATTCCGGTGCGCGCGGCGCCATTGTCGTCGTCGATCTGCAATCGGGCAGCGCGCATGCCCGTCTCGACGGTCATCCGAGCACGCAGCCCGAAAAGGGGGTCGAGGTCACCGTCAGGGGCGAGAAGATCAAGCGACCGGACGGCCGGCCGTTCCAGGTTGCAGCCGATGGCATCGCACTATCGACGGACGGTGCCACGCTCTACTGGCAAGCCCTGACGGGCCGCACGCTCTACCGCATCGCTACTGCCGCCCTGACATCGGACGATCCGGAGGACGCCGCGCGCAAGATCGAGAAGGTCGGCGTCAGCCACGTCGCCGACGGCCTGCTGATGAGCCGCGAGAGCAACCTCTATCTCACCGCCCCCGAAGACAACGAAGTGCGAATGTGGATCGGCGAGCGGTCCGAGACAGTGATCGCCGACGACAGGCTGAGCTGGCCCGACAGCCTGGCGGAAGGGCCAGACGGGTCGATCTACGTCACCGCTTCGCATTTGCATGAGATGCCGTGGTTCAGGCAGGGGGCACCTAACGTGCTGCCGACGCAATTGTTCCGCCTGGTTCGTTCCTAGAATTCTTTGACCTGCCGGGAACATTCGACAGGCAAACGCGCTGTACGAGAATGCGCTACCAGATTCAGCTCGCCACTTCGGTGGATGTCGCCTTTCTCGCCGCAGTGATCGACGAAGATCGCGGACAGTCGCGCAGTGGCGAGAAAGACAGCATGCCGATCGATCGACTGCTGCAGACGTGCGCCTGCAGCACCCAGGTGTGGGCGGCGCGCGACAGCAGCGGCACGCCCTCCGCCCTGTGGGGTGTCACGCCGGTGTCCGACGACCCCGAGGTCGGCCACCTGTGGATGCTGGCGTGCGAGACCTTTGACAACGATCCAGCGGAACTCGAATCGCTGTCGCGGCTCGTGTTCGGCGAGATGCTGAGCGAGTTCCCGCGCTTGGAAAACTACGTCGATTCCCGCAAGGTCCGGGCGATAGAGCTCCTGCGCTCGATCGGTTTTACCGTCGAGCCGGCCGTCTCACGGCCGGCAGCCGATGCGGATTTTCACCTCGTATGGATCGATTCGGATCGTCTCATGATCGGCAGCGCGGCGAGCAGCCTGCCGAACTGACCTTGTCTTTTCATTTGCGAGCGGGTCGCATGTCTGGGTAGTTTCGTCCTCCGGTTAAGGAGGTTGCATGGCCCAGGATCGTCGTTCCGTCCGCGCTCTGGCGGCGTTGTTGCCCGCGGGCGCTTTCGGCTTTTCCGTCAGCCTCGCCTCCGCCGATGCCGCAGCGGCGACATCCCCAGATGTCAGTGCCAACCCGAAGAAGCCGGGCGAGGTTGCCGAGCGCCTGCAGTCGATCCGCCTGTCGGTATCCGATGCACTTGAGCAATACGCCAAGAATGGCCAGCCGGTTGTCGGGGTCGACCCCGAGGACCGGCTCGCATGGTGGGGCAACGGTTGGCACAACGGCGGCTGGCACAATGGTGGCTGGCACAACGGTGGTTGGCATAACGGTGGCTGGGGCAATGGTTGGCACAACGGAGGCTGGGGCAACGGCTGGCACAATGGCGGCTGGGGCAACGGCTGGCATAACTGGTAATCACTGATGACGGAGCCTCTCAGCGCGCCCCCGCCGATCGGCGGGGGTTCGCGCCCCGAGATCGGCATGGTGGTGCTGCAGCCGACCGCGTTCTGCAACATCAACTGCAGCTACTGTTACCTGCCCGACCGCAGCAACAAGCATGTGATGGCGCAGTCGACGGTGACGCGCCTGTTCAGCGAGGTTTTCGCTTCCGGCTGGTGCGCGCACGAGATCATCGTCCTGTGGCACGCCGGCGAGCCGATGGCGGCCCCTATCTCGTTCTATCGCGAGGCCTTTGCCACCATCGAGCGGCTGCGCCCCGCGTCGGTCATCGTGAAGCACTCCTTCCAGACCAACGGCACCCTGGTGAACGACGACTGGTGCCGCCTCTTCCGGGAATGCAACGTCGGCATCGGCGTCAGTGTCGACGGCCCACGCGAGATCCACGACCGCAACCGCAAGACCCGCAGCGGCAAGGGCACCTTCGACAAGACGATGGCCGGCATCCGCTGCCTGCAGAAGAACGGCGTGCCGTTCCATGTCCTGTCGGTGCTGTCGAGGGACAGCCTGGCCGATCCCGACGGCATGCTAGCCTTCTACATCGACGAGAATATCGATAAGGTCTGCTTCAACGTCGAGGAATCGGAGGGCACCTACGTCTCCAATCTGTTCGACATTCCGCGCGCCGAGCTGCGGAAGCGATTTGCGACCTTCCTGCGCCGCTTCTGGCATCGGGCGCGAGCCAGCGGTAAAGTGAAGTTCGTGCGCGAGATTGACCAGACGGTGCCGCGCATGTTCCGCCCCGAAGGCATGCCGACGCGCAACATCCAGTGTGACCCGCTCGCCATGTTGAACGTCGACAGCCGCGGCAACGTCTCGAGCTTCTCGCCCGAACTTCTCGGCATGAAGAACAAGGACTACGGCGACTTCCTGCTGGGCAACATCACCGTCAACTCGCTGGCCGAGATCCACAAGGCCTGCGTCGGCTCGGCCCTCTGGCGAGACATTCGCGCCGGCACACGGGCCTGCGAGCAGGCCTGCGAATACTATTCGATCTGCGGCGGCGGCTCGCCGGTCAACAAGCTGTTCGAGAACGGTTCGTTCACCGGCACCACGACGTCGTTCTGCACGCTCACACAAATGGTGCCGACCGACCTGATCCTCGAGGCCTACGATCGCCTCGAGCAGAGCTGGATCGACAACGATCCGGCCACGGTCGTCCCAGCCAGTTCTCCAACACCGGCCGAGGCGGCCGCGCAGTCACCGAGGATCCCATGACCCAATCGAAATTCGTCGCGCTCGCTTCCCTGGTCGCCGCCGGCCTGCTCGGCTCGGCGTCGCACGCTCAGCAGCAGCAGCCGACACCCGGCGGGTCGCCGCCGGGTCAGCAGCAGGGTCAGCAAGGCTATCCGGGCGGTGCCGGCCCTGGCCAGCCGTCGCCCGCGGTGGGTGGGCCGCCGGCGCCGGTGATGTTCGTCACCAGCGTCGAGATGCTGCGCTCCGACCGCAATGGCGGTCTCGATGTCGTGCGCGTGCGCGGCCTCGTGACAGGCTCGAGCTGGAGCCAGCCGCATCTGGTTCCGATCACCCGGGGTCCGCCCCGCGACGGCATGCTCGATCTGATCTTCCAGGCGAGCGCCCCTGCGGGTGCTGCCGAGCTGGGACCGTTCATGACCGTCGACGCCATCCTGCCGATCGAGACAGGCCATCCTTACAAGGGAGTGCGCGTGCGCGGCGGCAACAATGCCATCTCGCTCAAGGCAATCCCGGGCTACGCCGAAGCCGCGGCTCCAAAGGAGGACTGCGCCAAGTGCATCGGCAAGGTCTTCGTCGCCAAGGGCGCCAACCCACCGGCCGGCGCCGCCGCCGACAACGTCGTGCGCGAGGCGGACCTGCCCTATACGCTGCGCATCATCAAACCGACCGACGGCATTCCGAGCTACGCCGTCGATCCCAACCGCCTGACGCTGCTGCTGTCGGAGGACGGCCGCATCATCGATGGTGCCTGGGACTGATTGGCGCGACTGATCAGGACAAAGGCGACAGCGCGTTGCGCAGTGCGCCGTTCGACAGCTGCAGCAGCCCGTCGAAGGGCTGGCCAAGCTCGAGGATGAGGTAGATCGCGGTCGCGGCGGTGAAGCCGCAGATCAGCAAGACGGTGACCAGGGTCGGGTTGGCCTTGGACGACATGCTGAAGCTCGCGAAGATGAAGCAGAGCCACAGCACCAGCACGGTTATGAAAGGCTTCGACAACGAATCGGGAGGCTGCGACAGCAAGGTGAGCCGTGTCTGCTCGATATCGCTGCTGACCGCGAGCGCTCGGGTCTTCAGGGCGGCCTGGACCGGCGTCTTCGGATCGAGCTGGCGCAGCTTGTAGAGCACGCTCTCTTCGTGGCTCACCGGCCGCAGAGCCTGGCCGGTCGCCGGCGCCTCGTCGCGCCAGATCGCCGCGACCATCGCGGCGAGGTCGGTGCGCAAGGCGCGGCGCAACTCGGCGCTCTCCGGACCGCCATATTCCTTCAGGAGCTGATCGAGCTCGACGACGCCCGCCGTCAGGCGGGCGACGTGGCCGTTGGTTACCTCGTAGGTGCTGCGCGTCGAGGCGAATAGCAGCGCCACCACGACCGCCGCCATGGTGCCGATCAGGGCCGTCGCCAACCGGATCACGTCCTTGGAATCGCCGCTGAGATGAGAGTCCGGCAGCCTGTAGCGCAGGAAAAGTCCGCCGAGGATGCTGATCAGGATCAGTGCGAACGATGCCAAGGCAATGATGACGGCCAACTTCTGCTCCCCTTCGATCCGGACATCACTATAGACTAGGGCCAAAACTCTCCCCTATCGGGAGTAGACCGGACCAAAGCCCGAAGGCGCGCTGCGACACGCGCTTGCACGTTGAGCGAGCGGGACCAGGCCGTGTTGCTCTGCCAATTCCTCAGCACGCAGCAACGCCGCCCGCGCCTCATCACCTTCTCCCTGACCAAGGCCAGTTAGTGCTTCCACCAGGATCACGCTGCCCCAGGCGACGGTTGCCATCTCGCTCTTCGCTGCGCCGGTGGTAATTGCCTGACGTGCCCGATCGACCGCAGATTCATGACGGCCGAGCTGCAATTCAGCATCTGCAAGAAAGGTTTGATAAAAGACGTCATGCAAGCTGCGCGTCACACCCTCAAGAGACTGCGCGATCATGCGGTCGGCCAGACCCGCGTCCCCCATGCGGGCTGCGACGAGAGCGCGTCGGGAGAATAGCAAGGTGCCAGGGGCGGCGATGCCGTACGAACTGACCTGCTCGCATCCAATATCGAGAATTTCCGCAGCCTTTTCCCATCGGCCACGACGAATTAGGACATGGCCGTAACCGAATGTCGTGACCACGATCGAGTAGAGCTGTTCGAGGGCGCGAGCATTGTCGAAACCTGCTATGGCGACCGCTTCGCCTTCATCCAGCTGTCCCTGTTCGGCAAGCGCCCAGGCCTGGAATGTGCAGGCAAAGGAATAGGGTGAACCGCCGAACGCGAACAGCCGCCTTCCCTCAACCGTGTCGAGCGTAGTGATGGACCTAGTCAATGTCCTATTGGCCGCCTTCATGTCGCCCAGCATCACATGGGCAATTCCGAGCCGATAGTTAGCCAATGCAACCAGGATCGGATCGCCGGCCGCTTCGGCCACGGACAGGGCTTCGTCATACTTCTCGAGCGAGCGTAGGTGGCGAGCGGCAACCCATTCGACAGCGCCAAGGTCGAGCAGTGCGCGAGCGAGGCTTAGCGGATCCTCGACCTTGCGGGCCAGATCGGCAGCGGCCTGTACGTGCGTAGAAATCGAGTCGAGATCACCGAGAACGAACAACTCATCGCGGATCTTGAGCCGGACGTCGATCTCGGCGCGAATGGCGTCGGGTGCTTCGTGATTTCCTAGTGCTTCGAGAGCACGCAGGTAATGGGCAACGGAATCGCGATGAGCCGAGTAGGCGGCTGCCCGACTACCCGCGTCGACACTGTAGCGGTAGGCCTTTGACCAGACCCCTCCTCGCATCGCGTGTATGGCAAGAGCGTCGAGATGCTCGGCCAGCCGCTCCCCGTGCACACGCTCGATCGCATCGACAATACGCACATCAAGTTCACGGCGGCGGTCGGACAACAATCCTCCCAGTGCAACGTGATGGGTCAATGCGTGCTTGAACGTATATTCTGCTTCCGGGAACAGGCGTGTTTCGTAGACAAATTCGTTGGCGCGCAGCGTCGCCAAGCAGGCCTCGAGCCGGTCGATCGGGAGGTCCGAGACTTCGACGAGAAGCGAGTGCGAGAAATCCTTTCCGATCACGGCGGCAGTTTGCAGCGCGCGCTTGGTCTCCGGTTCGAGCCGGTCGATACGTGCGGCGAGTACCGCTTGCACGGTGGGCGGGACGGCGACGCCACCAAAGTCACCGGTGACCTTGCGCGCTCCGCGTTCGCCGGCGAGCAAGCCGAGTTCGATAAGGCTGCGGACGCTCTCTTCAAGAAAGAACGGATTGCCGGCGGTGCGAACCGCCAGCATCTGCTTCACCGCCTCTAGCTCAGCGGAACCGCCTAGAAGATCGTCGAGCAATGCCTGGGCTGACTGTGGCGGCAGTGCCTGCAGGCGGATGCGGGCGAAATGCGATTTCGACTGCCAACGCTCCGTGAATTCGGGTCTGTAGTTAACCAGCAGCAACAGGCGCCCCGCTGGCAGCGATTCCACGAGGCCGTCGAGGAGCGATAGCGTCTCCTGGTCGGCCCAATGGAGATCCTCGAAGACGAGGATGACCGGCTGCTCCTGTGCCTCACGATGTGCCAGCGCCTTGAAGGCATCGACAATGAGGTTTCGCCTTCGCGCCGGATCGGATTGCACCCATGCCTCGTCCGTCACTGGCACATCGAGCACTGACAGCAGGGGATTGATCGTTGGGCGCAGCCGCTCGTCGAGGGTCAGCAGCCGGCCGACGCAATGTTCGCGGATCTGCCGCGCGTCGTGACTTGCCTCGATGCCGAGATAGCTGCGCAGCAGGTCGGCGACGGGCAGATAGGCGGTCGCCTTGCCGTGCGATACCGACCCGCTCTCGAGAATCAGGCAGTCCGCGGTCGCAGAGGAGTGCAGGACCTCGTGGTATAGGCGTGACTTGCCGATGCCGGCCTCGCCGACAACGGCAACGATCTGGCCGCTGCCCTGCCGCGTTGCGGCCAGGGCCTCGCCGATTCGCGCGATCTCGGTTTCACGGCCGACAAACTTCGTGAAGGTAGTCGGACCGCTCGCCTGAAGTCGGGTCCGGGCTCGGAGGGCGCCTGTGAGTTCAAATACCTGGATAGGTTGCGCGAGGCCCTTGATCGGCACGTCGCCCAACGCCTCGAAGGCGAGCCAGCCCTCGGCGAGCCGGGCGGTCGACAGCGACACCCTCGTTGTCCCTGGCCGCGCCAGCTGTTCCAACCGCGACGCGAGATGCACCGTGGGACCAATCGCGTCGTACTCGACGGTAAGATCGTTGCCGATCGAGCGCACGATAACGTCGCCGGAATTGATGCCAATGCGGATTATCGGCTCGACGCCGATCTGCCGGCGCAGCTCTGCGCCGACTTCACGCATGGCCTCATGGATCGCTAGCGCTGCATAGCAGGCGCGGACGGCGTGATCCTCGTGTGCGATCGGCGCGCCGAAGACTGCCATGATGCCATCGCCTAGCAGTTTGCTGACTGTGCCCTCGTAACGATGCACGCCGCGCATCATCGCCTTGATCGTCGGATCGAGGATGTAACGCGTCGCCTCGGCATCGAGACCGCTCATCAATTCGAGTGAGCCCTTGAGGTCGGCGAACAGAACTGTGACCAGTTTGCGCTCGCCCTCGAGCGCGCCGCGACTTGTCCGTATGATTTCGGCTAGATGTTGTGGCGTAAGATCCGCCAGTTGCACCGTGTTGCTTGGCACCTTCAGAGCAGCGGTCGAACTTGCGAGTTCCGCAATGGCAGCAAGAACCTTTCGTCGCGGGCCCATGGGAAGGCCAAGCTCTTTAAGGTCGTCCTCCGTCAGGTGCCGAAGGGCGTCGAGGTCGATCCTCTCGTCCACAAACCGGGAGGCATATTCACCAGCGCCGATCTGCTGCAACCACGTCTCGATTTCCGACACCCGACATTCTCCCAACACGTTCTCACTGCTTCACTTGTCGAAAAGCTTGGCGGACCGTGTCCCGAGGATTGGGCCAGGAGCAAAATAGCTTAGCACCGGTTGCGGAGCCAGCCGGTAGCGTGCCTGCTTAACGGCCGGTTTGGGCGGGTGCGCGAGTCTGCCCTTAGCCCATCTCGGACCTACGGGCAGATGTCACCGACGTCTGCAATCAGGGGCGGAAGCGGACGCGATTCGCCCTGTCGGTCGAAGTCACCCGGTCATTGCGAAGCAATAGGTCTTCGCGATCGCGGCTTCCCGCCGGTGAGCTGCACGATGGTCCTGGCGTTGAACAGGTTGCGAGACGGCTCGCTGCCCGCCAGCACATTCATCAGCTGCTGGATCAGCTCAGGACGCCGTGCGATCTCGGCATAGAGGGGTGCCAGAGGAGCCGGATCCCTGAGCGACGCCGACTGCACCGTGTAGTCGAAGACGTGACTCGTCCTCTCCCAAAGCGACTGCTGATAGCCGGCGAGTTCTGCATCCAAGTCACCGTCGAGGCCGGCGTCGATCGCTTCGGCCAGGAGATCGGCGCCGAGGAAGGCGTCGCCAATTCCCATGCCCGTGAGCGGATCGCGGTGATAGGCAGCATCGCCCGCCAGCGCCCAGCCTTTGCCCCAGCACTGATGGTAGCGATTGGGCAGGCGATGCGTGCCCTTGAATGGCGCCGCCCGCCGCCCTGCCCGCACGCGATCGAGCAAGGCCGCATCGAGGCCTGCCAGATAGACGGTCTCGATGTCGGCCTTGTAGACGGGCCATTCGCCATTGGTCCGGCCGACCCAGATGCAGGTGAGATCGTCGTGTGTCGGGAAGACCAGCACGTCGCGGCCGTGGCGCAGGTAGAATTCCACGCCGTCCGTCGGCACGCCTTCCCAGTAGGCATAGAAGCCGCAGGTCAACGAGGGATGCGAGCGCTCGAGGCCGGCAGGCACCGCCTGGGCGACACCTGATGTCAAGCCGTCGGCGCCGACAACCAGCGTCGCTCGCTCCTCATACGGCCCGTCCGGCCCGGCCAGCCGGACACCGACGACGCGGTCCCCCTCGCGCACGAGTTCACGCATCAGGGTGCGCTCACGCACCTCGGCGCCGGCGCGGCGGGCGGCGTCGACCAGCAGCGCGTCGAGCACGGTGCGGCGCGGGCAGTACATCGTCGCGATGCCGTCGACGGGCTCGGGCCGACCGTGCAATCGGGCCTCGCCGAAGTGGACATGCACCTTCTCGATCGGCGGGCAGCCGGTTGCCGCCAGCGCCTCCAGCAGATCCCATTTGGCGAGGAACGCCGTCGTCCGGGGCCACATGAAATGGGTCGAGACGGTGTCGCTGGGGAACTGGGCGCGATCGACGGCAAGCACGCGCCGGCCGCTGCGCGCCAGCAGCATCGCCAAGGACGCCCCGGCGCAGCGGGCGCCGATGACGATGACGTCGTAGCTGGGCATCCGGCAGAGGATCCCGCTAGAGGCCGGTTGAGACGACCTTGCCTTCCCGTGTGCGCTCCTCGAGCGAACGCGCGATCTGCTTGCGGAAGCGATCCATGTCGAGGCCGCGCAATTGCATGGCCTTGAGCTCGGGATGGTTGATCGGGTTGACGGGCTTGCCGTTCTCGAGGACCTCGAAGTGCAGGTGCGCACCGGTCGAGCGGCCGGTACTGCCGACGAAGCCGATCAGTTCGCCGCGAACAACCGATTCGCCGGGCTCGATGCCGGGCGCGAAGGCCATGAGATGGCCGTAGACCGTGGCGAGCTTGCCGCCGTGATCGATCCGGATCCAGTTGCCGTAGCGACCGTTGGGCGCCGCCCCAACGACGACGCCGTCGGCCGCGGCATAGACCGGCGTGCCCGCCGGCGCCACGAGGTCCATGCCCTCATGCATGAACAGAGCACGCGGCGGCGCGGCCTTGGCCTGGGGCACTGCCGCCCCGAAGCCGCCGTAGGGCGCAAGACCGAGCGATGAGCCGAGAGGCGTCGCCATGTTCACCGACCCGCCGTTGCCGTTCGTGCCGCCTGTCGGCAGGCCCGGCGGCAACGGCTTGCTGCGCGCAGGACCACCCATTGGCGCCGACTTCCCGGTCGTTGCTACCGGGGGCGGCTGGTCGAAGGGATCGGCACGCAATCCAAAGCCCGACGACACCGAAATTGTGTCGAGCGGCATGCGCATTGACGGCGTCGTCGCCGACAGGCCGTTGGTGAACCACAGGCGCTCGACCTTGTCGCGCGTTCGGAAACGATGGATGGCGACGGGAGCCCGCGATGCAAGTGTCAACTCTGCCCACATGACGCGGCCGACTCCGATCGGCGCGCCTTCGGCCGTGAAGCCTTGTTCATAACGCACGTAGAGACGATCTCCGCGCTTGACGTCGCGCGCGAGGTTCACCGTCGTCGACAAAGCCTGCAGTGCTTCCAGCATGGTGGCCGCCGGCACGCCGAAATCGGCCAGTGCCTGATCGAGTGACGTCGACACAACGATGGTCGATGCGATCTCGCGGGTGAAGGGCTGCAGGCTGAGAAGGCGCGCCGGCTCGTCGGCGGTGCCGAGCAGCTGCTCCTCGGCAACGCGCGCCTCGTCGGCCAGCGCACTTTCGTTGGCGAGGCTGAGCGACATTGAGCTGAGGAAGAACGAAGCGGCAGACGCCGCGGCGAGCGAGGCCTTCTTCATGGGTTGCCTGTGTGCGACGAATTCACTCCGGGCGCCAGTAGTCTTTAGCGGCAGGACACTGCATGTGCAACTTTGGCACAGTCAGGGGACCGGCTTGAAGGCCCTTATCCGCCGCTCGGCCTCGCTAATTTGCGCAGGGCTCATGCGTTGGGCGAGGGTGACAAGGTCCTTGCGGGCCTGATCCAGCCGATCCTGATTCCTGGCCGTATAGCCTTTGATGGCCAGCGTCAGCCACTTGTAGGCCTCGATGTCGTCCCGTGGCGGGACGCCTTCGCCGAAACCCAGCATGAAGCCGATGTCGTTCTGCGCACGGGCATAGTCCTGGTTCGCCGCCTGCAGGTAGAGCCTGGCCGCTTCCTTATGGTCGCGCGGCACTCCCTCGCCGCTCCAGTACATGGCGCCCAGAAGCGTGCGCGCCTCGGCATTGCCCTTGTCGGCCCATACCTTCCAGATCCGCACGGCCGTCGCCATGTCCTTCTGCTCGTAGGCGCCGGCTGCCTTCTTCATGTCGGCTTCCAGGGTCTGGGCGGCGAGCGGAAATGACGCGACGAGAAGCGCCGCAATGGCCGAAACGACGAGTTTCATCCGTCCAGATATTGCCTGGCCGCATCGCCAGCGCAACCGGCGCCAACGTTCGACGTTCTCCACATCGCCTTGGCATTGGAATGCCTGGCGCTGGCCTTCCAACGCGCCGGTGTTCGCTACCCTGCTTGGCCTCGGCAGGACGATCGCCGTCTTCGCCATCACCTGACGCGTTCAGTCGAGCGTCACGCGATAGCGGCTGATCGCCAGCATCGACACGACCAGCAGGATCGCCACCAGCGCCGCCAGCTCGGTCGAGATGCTGGAAAAGCCCGCTCCCTTCAGCATCAGGCCGCGCACGATGCGCATGAAATGCGTGGCCGGCAGAATCTCGCCGATCCACTGTGCCCAAACCGGCATGCCGCGGAACGGGAACATGAAGCCCGACAGCAGGATCGAGGGCAGCAGCAGGAACACCGAAGCCTGCATGGCCTGGAGCTGGTTCTGGGTCACCGTCGAAATGGTGAAGCCGATGGCGAGGTTCGCGGTGATGAACAGCGCCGTGCCGAGACAGAACAGCATGAAGCTGCCCTGCACGCCGACGCCGAACAGCAGCCATGACACCAGCAGGATCACCGTCACCTGGACCGCGCCGATGGCGATGTAGGGCGCAATCTTGCCGACCATGACCTCGAGCGGCCGCACCGGCATGGCCAGGAGATTCTCCATGGTGCCACGTTCACGCTCGCGCGTGACGGCAAGCGCCGTCATCATCACCATGGTCTGGGTCAGGATCACGGCCAGCAGGCCCGGCACCACGTTCAGGTTCGACTTGCCCTCCGGGTTGTAGCGGCGCTGCAGCACCACATCGATTGAATCGGCGGAATTGCGCAGTGGGCTGAGCGGACCGACCAGATCGCGCGCCAGCGCCTGCTCGATCGCGGGCTTGGCCGCCGCCAGCGGATTGGCCGCGGCCATCGGATCGGTAGCGTCGGTATCGATCAGCACCTGGGCGCGCTCGCCGCGCACCAGCCGCCGCGTGAAGTCGGACGGGATCGTGACGACGAACTGCACCTCGCCGCTTTGCAGCAGCTCGTTGGCCTCGGCCTCGCTCCTGGGCTGGTGGGTGAAGCGCATGTAGCCGGTGTTGGCGAGGGCCGAAAGGATGGTGCGCGTGATCTGGCTCTGGTCGGCCACGACGACGGCCGTCGGCAAGCGATGCGGATCGGTGTCGATGGCGTAGCCGAACAGCAGCAGCTGCATGATCGGCAGGCCGAACATCATGGCGAAGGTCAGCCGGTCGCGACTGAGCTGGCGGACCTCCTTGGTGATGATGGCGCCGAGGCGGCGCCAAAAACCGGCGAACCTCATCTCTCGCCGGGCCGCGGGCATGGAGGCTCGCTGTTCGGCGGGTTCAGGCATCGAGGGCATTGTCGCGTGCCTTCCCCATGAGGTGGATGAAGATGTCTTCCAGCGTGGGCTCGGCTTCCTCCCATTTGATCGCAGGCTCAGCTCGATGCGGTTCGATGGCCTCGAGCAAGGCCGCGCGGTCGGGACCGCAGACATGCAGCGTCGTGCCGAAGGCGGCCGCGGCGGTGACGCCGGGCGCGTCGCGCAGCTTCACCGCCAGACGGTCGGCGCCCGGGCCTGAGGCCACGAATGCGATCAGGCCCGACGCCTTGATGATCTCCACGGCGGTGCCGCGCGCCATCAACTCGCCATAGGCAATGTAGGCGATCTCGTGGCAGCGCTCGGCCTCGTCCATGTAGTGCGTCGATACCAGCACGGTGATGCCTTGTGCGGCGTAGGCATGGATCTCGTCCCAGAACGCTCGTCGTGCCTTTGGATCGACGCCCGCCGTGGGTTCGTCGAGGAGCAGCAGGCGCGGCTCGTGCAGCACGCAGGCCGCCAAGGCCAGCCGCTGCTTCCAGCCGCCCGACAATGCACCGGCGAGCTGGTTCTGCCGCGTCGTCAGTTCCAGCCGCTCCAGCGAGCCATCGACCCTCTGCTTCAGCCGGTCGAGACCATAGACGCGACCGACGAACTCGAGGTTCTCGCGGATGGTGAGATCCTCGTAGAGTCCGAAGCGCTGTGTCATGTAGCCGGTCTGGCGCTTGATGGCTTCGCGCTCGCGCACCAGGTCGTATCCGAGGCAAGTGCCGCCGCCACCGTCCGGCGTCAGCAGGCCGCAGATCATGCGGAGCGTCGTGGTCTTGCCCGAGCCGTTCGGGCCCAGGAATCCGCAGATGCGACCCTGCTCGACCGCGAGGTCGACATGGTCGACGACCGTGCGCGGGCCATAACGCTTGACCAGATCGTGGACGTCGATGGCGAGAGTCATGATCCACCCTCCAGAAAGGGTGCGACGCCGACCGGCAGGCCGGGCGCCAACGCGATGTCGTCCGGCACCTTGTCGGGCCGCGCCTCGATCAGGAACACCAGCTTGGACCGGGCACTCTGCGAATAGATCACCGGCGGCGTGTATTCGGCGCGCGGCGACACGTAGATGATGGTGGCCTTCAGGTCCGGCGGACAGCCGTCGCAGGTGAACGTCACCTTGCGGCCGATGCGCGCCCGGGCGACATCCTCCTCGGGCACGAAGAAGCGCAACTTCACGCGCGAGGCCGGCAGCAGCGACACCACGGGCGTGCCCGCCGGCACCCATTCGCCGACATTGAAGAACGTGTTCTCGACCAGCGCATCGTCGGGCGCCACCGGCATCAGGTCGGCCAGCCGCTTCCGAGCCTGCTGGAGGTTGGCCTCGTTCTGGACGATCAGGGCGGCAGCGGCCGCGATCTCGGCCTGGCGCGCGGCAAGGTCGCCGGCGCGCTCCTGTGCTGCCAGCGAGGCGAGCCGCGCACGCAACTGGCGGGCCTGCGATTCGGCCTGGTCGTACGCCTGGCGTGTCGTGAAGCCGCGCGGCAGCAGCTCGGTCTGCCGTTTCAGCTCGGTCTCGGCCATCGCGAGACTTGCCTCGACTTCGTTGCGCTGCGCGCGGACTACATCCTGCTCCTCCGGTCGCTTGCCGGTCAGCAGGTTCTCGTGCCGGGCCTTGGCCTCGGCGAGAGCCGCTTCGACACGTGCCACCTCCGCCTTGGCCACCGCCGGATCGATGACAAACAGTCGATCGCCTTTCCTGACATGGCCTCCGCGATCGACTGGCCGCTCGAGCAGCTGCCCGGCGACGGGCGGCGCGATCAGGCTGGTCTCGCCTTCGACATAACCGAGATAGCGGCCTTCATCGGCCTCGAGGCCGAGCAGCCCGAGCAACGGCGGCTGCCAATAGCCGCGTGTCACCAGCCCTGCGGCCAGCAGCACGACGAGGACAATGAAGATCGCGCGCTTGGGCGGGGCTTTCATGACGCACCGGCTTTCCCGTGGCCCGACTCGGGCCGCAACGCGTGCAACATCAGGTCGGCGTGGTGGCGGGCGAGCGCCTTGACGTCGAGCTTCTCGGCGCCGATCGGCTCGAACACCGTGCGCCATACGCCGGCCAGCAGCATGGCGCCCATGATGGAGCGCACCGTCAGCGCGGGATCGACGCGGCGGAACTCGCCCTGGTCCATGCCGCGTGCGATCAAGCCTTCGAGCAATGGGATGCCGCGGCCGATAACCTCTTTCAGATAGAAGCGACCGATCTCGGGGAAGGCGCGCGATTCGGCGATGACCAGCTTGGCGACGGAGGCCATCGGCGTGTCCTCGATACGGCTCGCCATGAATTCGAGGATGCGCGGCAACAGCGGTGCCACCGGGCCGCGATGCGCGCCCACCATCGCCGCCACCGTGCCAAGGTTGACCGCCACGGCGTGACGCACGACGCCCTGGAACAGCGCCGTCTTGTCCTCGAAGTAGAGATAGATCGCAGCTTTCGACAAGCCGGCACGTTCAGCGACATCGTCCAGGCGCGTTGCTGCGAACCCCTTCTCGACGAACAAGGCCAGCGCGGCATCGAGGATCTCGCCCGGCCGCTCGGTGGGGGCCCGGCGTTGTTTCACGGATTTCATACAACTAACTTACTGGTCAGTTAGTTGTAATGCAAGGCCTTTTCGTCTGATTTTTCAAGGCTTTTCCAAGGCAGCGGAGGCACATTTAATTGTGCCTCCGCTGGCATCGGACGGGCTGTCAGCGCGGCATCTTGTCGATGAAGCCCACGATCGAGGCCAGCTTGCCGTCGGTCGACAAGGTGGCGAAGTCGACGCCCTCGACCACGGAGGGCCCGGCGGCCGGCCCGAGCGACCAGGCAAAGCGCACGGCGTCGTTGTGGCTGTCGACCTTGGAGATGCGCTTCAGCACGAAGCCCGGGAACTTCGCCTGCACGCCGGCGAGCATGGCATCGAGGCCGGCATGGCCATCGCTCACCATCACCGGGTCGCGGTAGCTCGCGTTTTCAGTGCACGAAGCCGCCAATGCGGACTTGCGCCGGCCGGCATCGGTTTCGTTCCAGCTCGAGATATAGCTTTCGACGACGGATTCGATGTTGGACATGACAGTCTCCTTCAAGCGTTGCGACGGCTGAAGAAGAGCGCGAAAGCGAGGGGCTGGCGATTTCGTCGGAGGTAATCAATGTGTCGATGCGCACCCACCAATTTCCCCGTCATCCCGACCGAAGCCCAGCGTAGCGTCGCCTCCCCACCCGTCATCCCGACCGGAGCCGAGCGCAGCGAGGCGAAGCGGAGGGACCTGCTCTTTTGATGCGTCGACAAAAAGAGGTCCCTCGACTACGCCGCCCTACGGGCGGCTCCGCTCGGGATGACGGAGAATATGCCTAGCCGGCCGCACGCGCGTGCAAGCGGCCGGTGTCGCGGCCGCTGCCAAAGCGGTTGGCGACAGCCACGACTACAGTGGTGATCGCCACCATGGAGAGACTGAGCACGGCAATGGCGCCGACGTCGCCGCTTTCCTTGAGGTCGAAGATCAGGACCGACAGCACCTTGGTCTCCGACGTGAACAGGATCACCGCCGCCGACAGCTCACGGATCACGGCGACGAAGACGAAGCACCAAGTGGCGATCACAGCAGAGCGCAGCAACGGCGCGGTGATATCGGCCAAGGTGCGCAACCGCGAAGCGCCGAGCATGCGCCCCGCCTCCTCGAGTTCCGGATGCACGGCATGGAAGGCCGACGAAAGCTGCTGGTAGGCCGCCGGCAACTCGATGGTGATGAAGGCGATCAGCAGGATCCACAGCGTGCCGTAGAGGGTAAGGGGCGGACGCGTATAGGCGAGAAACAGGCCGACACCGAGCACGATGCCCGGAATGGCAAGCGGCGCCGTCGCGAGGAAAGCAAGAAGCCGGTGCCCGGGCACGGCGCGGCGGGCGACGATGTAGGAAATCAGAAGCGCCAGCAATGCGCCGAGGGTCGCCGACAAGGTCGCAAGCAGGAACGTGTTCTTGAGAGCCGGCATGGTCGAGCTGAGCTCCAAGAAGGTGAAGTGCACGTTGTGCAGGGTGATCGTGTCGAGCGTTACCAGCCGTGAGGCGACGCGCGAAAAGGCGGAGTTGAGCAGTGCCGCATAAGGCAGGAACAGCGGCATGGCGAGCACCAGCAACGCCAGCGCCGCCGCCGGCCAGCGCCAGGCGCCCAGCCTCACCAGACGCGGCTCGCCGTACTTGCCGCCCAGCACCGCATAGCCGCGCCGGCCAAGCGCAAGGGCCTGGCCGCGCAGCAACAGGATCGTCAACAGCAGCAGCGGCAGCGATGCGGCCGCAGCGAGTTCCGGCTTTGGCGGGAACTGGAACAGGCTCCAGATGCGGGTGGTGAGCGTATGGAAGCCCGCCGGGATGGCGAGGATGGCGGGCGAGCCGAACAGGTTCAACGCCTGCAGGAATGCCACCAGGGCGCCGGCCAGCAGGGTCGGCAGCGCCAGCGGCACGGTGATGCGTCGCGCCGTCTGCCAGGTCTTCGCCCCCAGCATCGACGAAGCATCCTCGAGTTCGCCCGGCATGCGATCGAGCGCGTTGGCCACCAGGATGAAGACGTAGGGAAAGGTGTAGCAGGCGATCACGAAGATCAGGCCGGTGAGGCTGTAGATGTCCAGAAGCGCCTCGTCGGAGGGCATGCCGACGAGGTTCCGCCAGAGCTGGTTCAACAGTCCCGAATTGGGTGCCGCCAGCATCTCCCAGGCGATGGCGCCGACGAAGGGCGGCGTGACCAGGCTCGCCATCACCAGCGTGCGCACGGTGCGGCGGATCGGCATGTCGGTGCGTGCGACCAGCCAGCCCAACGGAGCCGCGACGAGACAGCAGATCGTGCTCACCGAGACGGCGATGATCAGGGTGGTGATCAGCGGATCGACGAAGCTCGGATCGGTGAAGAGCGTGACGAAATTGCCGAGGGTCGCCCTGCCCTGCTTGTCCGACAGGCTGTAGGCGATCAGCCAGCCCATCGGCAGGACGATCATCACGACGAGCAGCGCAGTGATGGCGCCCAGGACGGGACGCGAAAGGTCGAGCCAACGACGGCCGCCGTCGCGACGAGCCAGGGCTAAGATCTTGTCTTCGGCGGCAGAGGACATGAATCGCTATCTCGCATCCTGAGCAACGCCAGGGAACTCATGCCGACGACGCACGAGCCGAAGCCGGCGGCCGCACTCATACTTTGAAGATCCGCCCATACTTCGTCTTGATCTCGTCGGCCGTCTTCTCGACATCTGCCGGGTCCTCGCGCAGGGTCTTGATCGAGGCAAGCGCCGGTCGACCGGCCTTGGCCTTGACCTTCAGGTTGGCGGGATACTGGCCGCTCAGGTTGACGATGAATTCCTGGCCCTCGCCCGACATGATCCAGGCGAACAGCAGCCGCGCCGCATTGGGGTTGGGCGCCGTCTTGAACACTGCCATCGGGTTGGAGATGAGCGGCGTCCCCTCGACGGGATACACCACCTCGATCGGCACGCCGCGCTCGCGGGCCATCCAGAACAGGTAGTCGCTGCCGTCGACGGCGATGGCACGTTCGCCTGCCTCGAGCTTCTTGGGCGGCTCGGTCGCGGACTGGACCTGCATGACCTTCTGCTTGGCGAGCTTCTCGAAATACTCCCAGCCGAGCTCGCGAGCGATCTGGTGGGTGGCCGTCATTATGGTCCCGGAGTAGCCGGGATGGCCCTTCACCAACCTGCCTGCGTACTTCGGATTGAGGAGGTCGCTGAAGCCCTTGGGCGCGTCCTCCGGCTTCACCTGTCCGATATGGTAGGCCATGGTCGACAGGTGAGTGCGCTGATTGGCAAAAGCGCCGTCAGGATCGCGCATCTCCGGCGCCACATTCTCGGCGATGTCGACGGTCACGTAAGGCTGCAGCCAGCCATCGCGCTTCCAGGTGATGAAGTGTGCCGCATCGGAGCTGTTCACCACGTCGCAGCGCTTGATGTTGCTGGCGGTCTCCTGGACGAGGCGGTTGAACAGGCGCTCGGCGCCCGTGCGCTCGACGGCGACCTTGATGCCGGGGAACTTGGCCTCGAATGCCTTCGCCATCGGCTCGGCGACCGAAAGGTCCATCGCCGTGTAGTAGGAGACTTTGCCCTCCTTCCGGGCGGCCTCGACCAGCGCGGGCGTGATCGTCTCGGCCGGCGGCGCCGCCGAGACGACACGCGCGCCGAATGGCAGAAGGGCGGCGGCTCCGAGCAGCGTGCGACGGCGCATGGTCATACCTTGAACAGCTTGAGATAGCGGGCCTTGATGTCGTCGGCCTGATCGGCGACCGCCGCGGCGTCCTCGCGCAGCGTCTTGATGTCGGCGAGCTTCTTGCGCTCGGGCCGATCCTTGACGAGCGGATGCACCGAACGCAAGGCGCCGACCTCGACATTGAGCTGCTGCGCTTCGGCCGTCATCGACCAGGCGTAGAACAGACGCGCGGCGTTGGGATTAGCTGCGCGCGCCAGCACCGCCGACGGGCCGGTGATCAACGGCGTGCCCTCGATGGCATAGACCTCCTCGATGGGCTCGCTGCGCGACTGCAGCAGGTTCACCATGTACTCGGTGCCGTCGGCCATCACGCTGCGCTCGCCGGCCGACACCTTTTTCGGCGGATCCGCGGCCGACTGGACCTGCATGACCTTCTGCTTGGCGAGCTTCTCGAAATAGCTCCATCCAAGGTCGCGGCTGAGCTGCTGGGTCGCCGTCATGATGGTGCCCGAGTAGCCCGGATGCGCCTTGACGATCTTGCCCGTCCATTTGGGATCGAGGAGATCGTTGAATCCCTTGGGCGCGTCCTCCGCCTTCACCTGGCCGGTGTTGTAGGCGATGGGCGACAGCGTCACGCGCCACGAGGCGTACATGCCGTCGGGATCCCAATGCTCCTTGGGAAAGTATCTGGCGACATCCTCGGGCAGGAACGACGCCAGCATCGAGGCACGCTTCCAGATGATCAGGTGCGCGGCGTCGGAGCTGTTCACGACGTCGCAATTGTAGATCTTGCTCTGATACTCCTGGCCGATCCGTTGGAAGATGCGTTCGGCGCCCGAGCGCTCGACCTTCATGCTGACACCGGGATAGGCCGCCTCGAAAGCCTTGGCGATCTTCTCCGCCACGGGCAGGTCGACCGAGGTGTACCAGGAAAGCTTGCCCTCTTTCTTCGCTGCCTCGATCAGCGTGGGCGTGATCTTCTGCGCCTCGGGAGCCGCGCTCACCTGGACGCTGAATGAGCCGGTGGCGATCGCCGCCGAACCTGCCAGCACGCTGCGCCGCGTGAGTTTGCTCCTGAGCGCGCTCGTCATGTCATTCCTCCGCCAATGTCCGGCATTGTTCTGCCGGGAGGTGAAGCCACACCGCCTGACCCGGCGCGATGTTCCGGCCCGGCGGCGCCGTCACGCGCAGCTCCGTCTTGTCGTCGAGCGCTACCGTGTAGTCGCGCACCGAGCCGAGGAAGACCTGTCGCGTCACGACCGCGGGAAGATGATTGTCGGCCGAATGCGGCTTCTCGTTGGCGATGACGATCTCGTGCTGACGCACCGACAGCGCCACCGGCCGGCCGGACTGCAACGGCCGTCCCGTGACGCGCAACGGCGCACCGGCGACCGACACCCGCGCATCGTCGATCGCCGAGCCGCGCAGGATATTGGAGCCGCCGATGAAGCGGGCGACAAACTCCGAGCGTGGACGGCCGTAGATCTCTTCCGGTGGGCCGAGCTGCTCGACCTTGCCGTGGTTCATGACCACGATCAGGTCGGCCGTGGTCATGGCCTCGGCCTGGTCATGCGTCACATAGACCGTCGTGTAGCGGTACTGATCGTGCAGGCGACGGATCTCGAAGCGCATCTCCTCGCGCAGGTTGGCATCGAGGTTCGAGAGTGGCTCGTCGAGCAACAGCGTTTCGGGCTCGACCACCAGCGCGCGCGCGAGCGACACGCGCTGCTGCTGGCCGCCAGACAGTTCTCCAGGATAGCGATCGGCAAGCGCTTCGAGGCGGGCCGTCGACAGGATGGCCCTGAGCTTGGCGTCGATGATGCCCCTGTCGAGCTTCCTGATCTTCAGGCCATACGCCACGTTTTCGGCAACCGTCATGTGCGGCCACAGCGCATAGCTCTGGAAGATCATCGACATGTTGCGACCTTCCGGTGGCACCGTACGCTGGGGCGACGAAAGCACCTTGGCGCCGACCACGATTTCGCCTGCCGAGGGCTCGATGAAGCCTGCGATGAGGCGCAGCGTCGTGGTCTTGCCGCAGCCCGATGGTCCAAGAAGGCAGACGAGCTGGCCATGCTCGATGCGCAGCGAAACATCGGCCACCGCGGTCGTTTCGCCATAGCGTTTGGTGAGGCCTTTCAGCTCGACTGCGGCCACGATCCCTCCCTGTCGCGCACCTTATTCAAATCACCCGACGCGCGCTATATTGCCGGCAAATCTGAAGGATCGATCAATGCAGGAACAGAAGATCTACGGACGGCGCGAGGGCGCTGTCGGCCATGTCGTGTTCAACAATCCGGCGAAGTTGAACGCAGTTTCGCTCGACATGTGGGACGCCTTCGTCGGCCTCCTCAAGGACTATGCCAAGGACCCCGAGGTGCGCTGTGTCGTAGTGAGCGGCGCCGGCGGCAAGGCCTTCGTGTCCGGCGCCGACATCTCGAAGTTCGAAACCGAGCGCGCCAACGCCGAGGCGCAGGTCCGCTACGACGCCATCTCCAAGGAAGGCTACGAGGCGCTCTACGATTGCCCCAAGCCGACCATTGCCAAGATCACCGGCTACTGCATCGGCGGCGGCATGAACCTCGCAGCCTGCTGCGACCTGCGCTACTGCAACGAAGGTGCGCGCTTCGGCGTACCGGCGGCCAAGCTTGGCCTGGGCTACGGCTTCCTGCGCATCGAACGGCTGTCGCGTATCATCGGCCTGTCGCGCTCGATGGAGTTCCTGTTCACCGCCAAGCAGTATTCGGCGGAAGAAGCCTACGAGATGGGGCTGGTGAACGGCGTGGCGCCCGATGCCGAGCTCGACTCGATGATCGACAACATCACCGGCGCCATCGCCCAGAACGCACCGCTCACCATCGCCCTCGCCAAGGCCGCGGCGCGCGAGATCGCCAAGCCGGAATCCAAGCAGGACCACAAGAAGCTCGACGTGCTGGCCAAGGCCTGCTTCGACAGCGAAGACTTCAAGGAAGGCCGCCGCGCTTTCATGGAAAAGCGGAAGCCCGCCTTCAAAGGCCGTTAGCCTTCCGGACCGCGGGCGTCCGCCCGCTCATATTCATCATGCGGGCTGAGGCCCGCGCTTCCAGAGGAAACGCCCATGACCACCCTGCCCTTGTCCCATATCTCCGTCCTTGACCTGACGGCGCACCGTGCCGGTCCAACCGCGGTGCGCCAGCTCGCCGACTGGGGGGCGCATGTCATCAAGATCGAGGCGCCGGCCAGCGAAGGCGCCGACGCCACCGGCAGCTCGCGCCACGGCTTCGACTTCCAGAACCTGCATCGCAACAAGAAGGCGATGACGCTGAACCTCAAGACCGCCGAAGGCCATGCGATCTTCATGAAGCTCGCGGCCAAAGCCGACGTCATCGTCGAGAACTACCGCTCGGACGTGAAGCATCGGCTCAAGGTCGACTACGACACGGTCGCCAAGATCAACCCGCGCATCGTCTACGGCTCGATCGCCGGCTTCGGCCAGAGCGGCCCCGATGCGGCGCGCCCCGGCGTCGACCAGATCGCCCAAGGCATGGGTGGCCTGATGTCGATCACCGGCGAGCCCGGCCGCGGGCCGATGCGTGTCGGCATTCCCATCGCCGACCTCACCTCGGGCTTGCTGCTGGCCCAGGGCATCATCCTCGCCCTCTACAATCGCGAGCGTACCGGCAAGGGCCAGTGGGTTCACACCTCGCTGATCGAAGCGCAGATCTTCATGCTCGACTTCCAGGCCTCGCGCTGGCTGATCAAGGGCGAGGTGCCGAAGCAGGCCGGCAACGACCATCCCACGGGCATCCCGACCGGCGTGTTCCCGACGGCCGACGGCCA
>CADECW010000001.1:142109-149916 GCA_902825855.1 uncultured Rhodospirillales bacterium
GCGCTGCGTCCCAACAAGCCGTTCCTCGAGATGACCGATGCCGAATGGCGGCGCGTCATCGCCGTCGATCTCGATGCCGCGGTATGGCTGGCGCGGGCCTGCCTGCCCGGCATGGTCGAGAAAGGCTGGGGCCGTATCGTCAATTTCACCGGCATGAACGCCATCCACGGCCATGCCGGCCGCACGCCCGTGTCGGTCGCCAAGCACGGCGTATGGGGGCTGACCAAGGCGCTGGCGATGGAGTTCGGTCCGCAGAACATCACCGTCAATGCCATCTCGCCCGGTCCGATCGCGCCTGACAGCGAGGAGAAGAACGCCTCGGCGCAGGCGCGTGCCCAGACCGTCGGCCGCGTGCCGCTCGGCCGCATGGGCAAGCCGGTCGAGGTTGCTGCCGCGGCGCGGCTGCTGGTGTCGGCAGCCGGCGGCTACATCAACGGCCAGATGATCCAGGTGAACGGCGGCGGAGCGACCTGACGCCCGCAGCTCGGCATCACTCCAGTGGAAGCCCGACCGTCCGGGCGATCCGGCTCCAGCGTTCGACCTCGTGGTTCACGAAGTCGGTGAAAGCCGCGCGGCTCTGCAGATCGGGTTCGGCGCCCTGTTCGGCCCAGATGTGCTTCACGCCAGGGTCGGCGAGTGCGGCCTGCACGGCGCCATGCAGCGTATCGAGGATCGCAGGCGGAGTGGCCTTCGGCGCGAACAGGCCGTACCAGGTGCTTACCGTGAAGTCGCGCAGGCCCGCCTGCGCGAAGGTCGGCACGTCGGGCAGAACAGACTCGCGCCTGGGCGCCGCCACGGCCAGTGCCCGCAGGCGGCCGGACTGCACGTAGGACGCCACCGTGCTGAGCGGCGCGAAGGTGGCGTCGATCTGTCCGGCCATCAGGTCCTGCAGGGCCGGCCCGCCACCGCGATACGGTACGTGCGTGAGCTGGATGCCAGTCCGCTGCTGCAGAAGCACGATGGCGAGATGAGGGATCGTGCCGAGGCCGGACGAGCCGATGTTGATCGCTCCCGGAGACTTGCGCGCCAATGCCAGGAAGCCGGCCAGATCCTTGGCATCGATCTTCGAGGGATTGACGACCAGCGCCACCGGCACCTGGGCCATGCCCGACACCGGCGCAAAGTCGCGCATCAGGTCGAAGCCTGACTCGGCATAGACGATCGATGCAAAGGTCAGGCTGGGATTGACCACCAGCAGCGTGCAGCCGTCGGGCTTGGAGCGCGCCGCCGTCATGCCGCCGATCGTGCCACCGGCGCCGCCGCGGTTGTCGACCACGACAGGCTGACCCAGCCGCTCGCCGACGAAGGCCGCGATCGGCCGGGTGAAGATGTCGTTGGAGCCGCCGGGTGGGAACGGCACGATCCAGTTCATTTGCCGCGACGGGAAGTCGGCGGCGCGTGCCAGCCCTCTCTTGCCGACGCCCATCATGCCGAGGCCCATCATGCCGCTGGCAAGAGTTCCGGCCAGCACGGTTCGGCGGAAAAAGCTCACGCACTACTCCATCTTGATGTTGGCCGCCTTGGCGATCCGGCTCCAGCGCTCGCTGTCGACGGCGACGAAGCGGGCGAAATCGGCGCGGCTCTCCAGCTCGACCCGGGCGCCCTGCTCGATCCACATCGCCCTGATCTTCTCTTCCTCGAGCGCGGCCTGTGTCGCGGCGTGCAGGCGATCGAGGATGGCATCGGGTGTTCTCCTGGGCGCGAACAGGCCGAACCAGATGGTGGCGCGGAAATCCGGCAGGCCCGCCTCGTCCATGGTCGGCACGTCGGGCAGCAAGGGCTCGCGCCGCCGGCTGGCGACTCCGAGCGCGCGCAACCTGCCCGCCTTCACATGCGGCGCGACGACGCCCGCCACGACGAAGGCGGCGGCGACCTGACCGGCCAACAGGTCCTGCAACATCGGCGCGCCGCCGCGGTAAGGCACGTGGTTCAGCTTGGTGCCCGTCCTCTCCTCGAACAGGCCGATCGCCAGATGCATGACGGAGCCGAGACCGGCCGAGCCCATGTCGATGCTGCCTGGCGCCTTCTTCGCCGAGGCGATGAAGTCGGCGAGCGTGGCGACGTCGAGCTTTGCCGGATTGACCACCAGCACGTAAGGCACGCGGGCGACTGCGCTGACCGGCACGAAGTCGCGGCCGAAATCGAAGCCGGTCTTGGGATAGATCTCGGCCGCGTAGGTCAGTCCGGTGTCGCCCAGCAACAAAGTATAGCCGTCAGCCGGCGCCCGGGCGGCAACGGCCGCGCCGACGGTGCCTCCGGCTCCGCTCCTGTTGTCGATCACGATCGACTGCTTGAAGCGATCCGCCATTGCGGCCGCGACTGGACGGGCGAAGGTGTCCGAGCCGCCGCCCGCCGGATAGGGCACGATCATGGCGATGGTCCTGTCCGGCCAGTCGGCTGCCCGAGCGGCGCCGGCCGCACCCGCGGCCGCGAGTCCTGCTACCGCAGCGCGTCGCGAAAGAGTCGTCATGTGGCCCCCGATTTACCCAGCTTAGCGGCGTGTTTTGATCGCCGCCACCGCTCGCGCGGTCGCGCCGGTTGCGGTAGTGTTGCAATCAACGGCAAGCAAAAAGGCCGGGCAAACGACAAGGGTGTCGGGAGGAAATCAGGAGGCATTCATGAGCCGTCTCAGTGGCGTCACTTTGGCTGCCGTGCTGGCAGCAAGCGTGGTTGCGTGGTCAGGTAATGCGTTCGCCCAGGCAAAGATCGTCGATGGACCTGAGGTGAGATGGAAGCTCGGCGCCTGGGGCAAGCCGCGCGCCGGCACCGCCAACGTCGAAAAGCTGAAGGCGTTCATGGACGAACGCACCGGCGGCAAGTTCAAGATCCAGATCGGTTACGAGAGCTTCGGCCAGCCCAAGGAGCTTCTCGACCTGCTCAAAGTCGGCAGCCTGGAGATGACCAACATCTGCGCCTCCTATCATCCGGAGAAGCTGCCGGTGTACTCGGCGCTCGACCTGCCTTTCCTGCCGATTCCCGACACCGACGTACAGGAGAAAGTCCACAACGCCTTCCACAAGCATCCGCTGGTGGTGAAGGAGATGGCCGGCTGGAAGGCCATGCCCTATCTCAGCTCCCTGCTGCCCAACAACGAGTTCGTCGGCCGCGGCAAGCAGCCCAAGGTGACCGAGGACTTCAAGGGTATGCGCGTGCGTGCGCTCGCCGGCATCGGCGAGGCGATGAAGAAGCTCGGCGCCATTCCGACCTCGGTCGACGCCACCGAAGTCTACACCTCGCTGGAGCGCGGCACGGTCGATGCCGCCGCCTTCCCGTCGACCTACGCCCACCAATCCTATCGGACCTACGAAGTCGGCAAGTGGTACACCGAGAACATGATGCTGGGATCGGTCGGCTGCCCGACCCTGATCCATGTCGATCGCTGGGCCGAGCTGCCCCAACAGTACAAGGATCTTCTGATCGAGGCGCAACCGATCGCCCAGGCCGCAGCCAAAGCGGCCTACAAGGCCGCCGACGAAAAGAACATCCCGCTGTTCAAGAAGAAGCTCACCTTCGTCAAGTTCACACCCGACGAGCTCGCGGGCTTCCGCAAGGCCGGCGGCGAGCCGGTATGGGACGAATGGGTCAAACTGCGCGAGAGCCAGGGCATCCCGGGCCGCGAGCTCTTGAACTTCCTGCTGACCCAGGCCGGCGTCGCGCCGAAGTCCTAGTCAAACGTTGACCGCGGGCGCCGGCCCGCTCGCGCCCGCGGTCCCAGTCATGACGCCACGTCGAGGATGAAGGTCACGATCTCGGGCCACGCGGTCAGGCAGCCGATGGTGATGATATCGGCGAATATGAATGGCCAGATGCCGCGGAAGATATCGGCCACAGAGATGTCGGGGCGCACCCCGTTCACCACGAACACCACCAGGCCGACCGGCGGCGACAGCGTCGCGATGCCGTTCAGCTTGACCAGGATGATGCCGAACCAGATCGGGTCGTAGCCCAGCGCCTCGATCACCGGGAACACCACCGGCAGCGTCAGCAGGAACATGCCGACACCTTCCAGGATCGTGCCCAGGATCAGGTAGATCACATAGATCGAGAGGAGGATCCAGATCGGCGACACCTTGAGGTCGGTCACCCAGCGCGCCAGCTCTTCCGGCAGGCCGGCAAAGCCCAGGAAGCGCACGAAGATCAGCACGCCCCAGACGACGGTGAAGATCACCGCGGTGAGCCGCGCCGTCTCGAGCAGCGCGCCCCGCAGTTCCGGCCACTTCATCCTGTTGGCGAGCGCGATCACGAACACGCAGAGCGCGCCCAGCGCCCCTGCCTCGGTCGGCGTCGCCCAGCCGAACAGCATCGAATAGAAGATGATCGCGATCACCAGCACGATCGGCAGCGTGCCGGGCAGAGACTGGAAGCGCTGCGGCCAGGTGTAGCCCGTGATCGGCCGGCCGAGCGCGGGATTGCGCCAGCACATCACCAGGATGATCGCCGTATAGACGAAGGCCGAGAAGATGCCCGGCGCGAAGCCCGCGACCAGGAGCTTGCCGACCGACTGTTCGGTGATGATGCCGTAGACGACCAGAAGCGCGCTGGGCGGGATCAGCGAATCGAGCGTGGCGCCGGCCGCGACCACGCCCGCCGCCAGGCGCTTGTTGTAGCCCGCCTTCAGCATCTCGGGGATCGCCACCTTGGCGAACACCGCGGCGGCCGCAGTGTTTGCGCCCGAGACCGCCGAGAAGCCGGCCACGGCATAGACCGTGGCGATGGCAAGCCCGCCCGGCATCCAGCCCAGCCAGCGCCGCGCCGCCTCGAAGGCGGCCTGGGTGATGCCGGCGTAGTAGGCGAGGTAGCCAATCAGGATGAACATCGGCAGCACGCTCAGCGTGTAGTTCACGACCGAGGCATGCGGCACGACGCCGGCCGTGCGCAGGCCGGGCCCGAAGCCCGTCAGCATGGCGAGCCCGAAGGCGCCGATGATGGCCGCGGCATAGGCGATTCGCACGCCCAGCACGCAGAGGAAGATCAGCAGGCCGCAGCCGATGATGCCGAGCGTCAGCGGTTCCATGCTCATGGCCTCCGCTCTTCGCGACCGAGCGCTTCCTCGATCTCGTTCTGCGCCTGCACTTCGATGGTCTCGATCACCGGCACGGCGATCGGCTGAGCGTCGGGATGGCGGACCAGGCGGATGTAGTCGAGCACCTGCAGCAGCAACCGTACCGCCAGGATCGCCAGCACCACCGGCACCAGAAGCTTGGTCGGCCAGATCGGCAGCTTGATGTCGATGGTCGAATCACCAAGCTGCCAGGCGCGCAGGAAATTCTCCCAGGTCGTGTCGACCAGTATGACGATGATCACCAGCGCGATCGCGACAGCGAACAGTTCCAGCGCCCACATGAAGCGCATGGAGAAGCCGCGCAGCAGCAAGTCCATGCGGATATGGGCGCCGACTCGCTGGGCGTAGGAGATGCCGAGGAAGGCGAACAGCGCGCTCGCCTGCTCCATGTAGTCGATATAGCCGTAGATCGCGGTATTGAAGACCGTGCGGCCGATGATCTGGAAAACGCCGACGAACATCAAAAAGAAGATCGCTGCTGCGGCGATCAGGTTCATGACGTCTTCGAGGCGCGCCCAGATACGATGCGCGGCCGCCAACGCGGCCGTGCCGTCTCTTTGCATGCTGTCCTCCCGTTCGACCGCGGTCTTCCGTGCCGCTGCGCGTTGGCCGCAGGCTAACCCCGGGTGCGGCGCGGTTCCACCGCTTTCGAGCGCCATCCCACTCCAGCGGTCTCGAACCATAAGGGGCGGCGCATCGCCAGCCTCCTATCCGTCGGTCGGCAGGTCGAGCCGGGTCGCCTTCTCGGCCCCGCTCATGACGGTCAGCAACGGCGGCCGCCCGTGCGGCGTCTGCGCGAAATGATCGCCGTCGCCGCCCGCGATCGACACCCGGATGCGGCTGCCGGCGGCAAAGCGCCAAGCCGTCGGCAACAGGGCGAAACGCAGCAGCTGCGGCTCGCCCACAGGCATTGGCCTGGCATCCTTGCGCGCGAAGGTGCGCCACGGCCACGTCGTTCGATAATTCTCGGGCGCCGGGCTCTCGGCGCGATGGATGGCGCGCAGCAGGCCTTCGGTGACGTAACGTACCGTGCCGTCGGGTTCGACCTCCGACAGATAGACGAAGACTGCAGCGTCAGGCTCACTGGAGGCGAGCCACAGCGATACCACCGGATGGCCCGCGATCTCGAGCGGCGCCGCCAGCGGCTCGCCGGTGAACGACAAGAGCCTGCTCTCGCGCTCGGTCCAATCGGCGTAGTAGGCGGTGGCGTCGATGCCGGCGATGCGCTCATAGCGCGTCTGCGCACCACTGCCGATGGAGAAGTCGGCCTGATACACCGTCGGCGTGGCGTTCTCCGACGGCGACCTGGCCAGCCGCTGGTCGGGCGCGGTGAAAAACTGGCGACTGCCCTTGACCGGCGGCCAGCTTTCGGCCGACCGCCATTCCTCGGCATGCATGGCGAAGTAGTGGATGGGCGCCTCGTCCAGTAGGCCGGTCTCGCGGCCGGCGAGATGCTGGTCGAAGAAGCGCAGCACCTCGCCAAGGACCGGCAACTCCGGCTCGACCCTGGCCCGCCAGGGCGAGACATTGACTCGGGCGCCGTGGTCCCACGGCCCAAGCATGATACGGCGCTGGGCGTTGGGCAGCGTGAGATAGCGTGACAGCGTGCCGTTGGCGTAGCCCGCGCCGTCCATCCAGCCGGAGATGGCGTAGACCGCGACATCCTTCGGGATCTGGTCGAGATAGTAGTAGGGGCCGAACGAGGCGCTGCTGAAGGACGGATCGTAGGCCAGCGTATCGTCGCGGAATTTGAACTCGTTCATGAAGTCGGGCATGCGAAAGTTAGCGAGATGCTCCTTCACCGCCTGGCGCGCCAGCGAGCCGTCCTTGTCGTCGTCGACCGGCATCGGTCCCTGCAGGGCGGGGTCGGCGAAGTAGCTGAACTTCGCCCTGAGATCGCGGCGATCGTGATCGAGCGCCAGCATCAGCTCGTCATAGACCAGGGCCAGTCGCTTGATCAGCATTCCGCCGGGATAATAGTTGTCGGCCCAGGTGTCCCAAACCGCGAACAGCGGCGCGATCGCCTTCACCGCCTTGTGGCCGGTGCTGGCCAGAAAATCGCAGGCGGCGCCGAGATAAGAGATGCCGGTGGCGCCGATGCGGCCGTCGCTCCACGGCTGGGCGACGATCCAGTCGGCGATCTCCTTGTAGTCGGCGCGCTCGCGCGGGCTCCTGAAGGAATCACGCGTGCCGAAGCTCGCGCCCGTGCCGCGCGCATCGACCACCACCACCGCATAGCCGCGCGGGACGAACATGTCGCGATACTTGTAACTGTTGGGTGACGGCTCGACGTTGCTGCCGGCAGTGAGCTGGAAGCGGCGCACGTAAGGCGTGAGGATCAGAACCGTCGGCCACCGCTTGGAGGCATCGCCGTCGGGCAGCATGACGTCGACGGCGAGCCGGCAGCCGTCCGCCATTGTCACGTACACCGAGCCAGGTGCGCCGACGCGGTGCTCGGCCGGACGACCGGCGAGGTAGCGGCTGGGCGGCACCTTCCAGGCCGAGCCTAGGTCGTCACGATCCGGCATCGTCGTTCCTTTCATTCACGGGCATTTGCAGTATAGGATAGCGCCAATCAAAGAATATCCAGGGAGGTGTTGGTATGGTCCGCGTACTCTTACCTCGTCGTCGCGTACTCGCCGCCGCCGGCGGCGTTCTTGCGTCACCGATGCTCGCCTCGGGAATTGCCCGGGCGAACGCCGACTGGCCCACCAAGTCGGTGCGCTATGTCAACCTGTTCCCGGC
>CADECW010000001.1:150016-172238 GCA_902825855.1 uncultured Rhodospirillales bacterium
AATCGAGGGCCCTCTCGGGCCCTCGAAGTACTCGAACCGTCGCGCGGTCGCTCACATGCCGAGCTGGCTCACGAACTTCGTATTGAGATAGGCCTCGAGCGCCTCGAGGCCGCCTTCCGAGCCATAGCCCGAGTCCTTGACGCCGCCGAACGGCACTTCAGGCAACGCCAGGCCATGGTGGTTTATCGACACCATGCCGCTTTCGAAGGCAGCACCAATCGCCGCCGCGGTCTTGGTGTTCCTGGTGTAGGCGTACGCCGCCAAGCCCCAGTCGAGGCGATTGGCTTCCTTGACCACGCCGTCGAAGTCCTTGAACGGCGTGATCGGCGCCAGCGGGCCGAACGGCTCGTCGTTCATGATCTTGGCACTGAGCGGCACGTCGGTCATGACGGTGGGTTCGTAGAAGTAGCCCTTGTTGCCCTTGCGCTGGCCGCCGGTCTTGATCTTGGCTCCCTTGGCAATGGCATCGCTCACAAACGTGTCCATCACATGCAGGCGGCGCTCAGCAACCAGCGGACCCATCCTGGTGTCGGCCTCGAGCCCGTTGCCTACCTTTACGTTCTTGGCATAGGCGGTGAAGCGCTCGACGAACTCCGGGTACACCTTCTCGTGCACCAGGAAGCGCGTCGGTGCGACGCAGACCTGGCCGGCGTTGCGGAACTTGTTGGCGCCCAAGATATTCACCGCCTGCTCGAGATCGGCATCCTCGAACACGATGGCTGGCGCATGTCCGCCCAGCTCCATGGTGACGCGCTTCATGTGTGCGCCCGCCAGCGCCGCGAGCTGCTTGCCGACCGGCGTCGAGCCGGTGAAGGTCACTTTCTTGATGATCGGATGGGGGATCAGGTACTCGCTGATCTCCGATGGCACGCCGTAGACCAGCTGGATCACGCCCGCCGGCACGCCGGCGTCAACGAAGGCCTTGATCAGCTGTGCGCAGGCGCCCGGCGTGTCTTCCGGTCCCTTGACGATGATCGAGCAGCCCGTGGCGAGCGCGGCCGACGCCTTGCGTACCACCTGGTTGATCGGGAAGTTCCAAGGCGTGAACGCCGCCACCGGGCCGACCGGCTCCTTCATGACGAGCTGGTACACGTTCTCGGCACGAGCCGGCACGATGCGGCCATAGGTGCGCCGCCCTTCCTCGGCCATCCACTCGATGATGTCGGCGGCAAGCAACGTCTCGCCCTTGGCTTCGGCCAAGGGCTTGCCCTGCTCCATGGTCATGATGGGTGCGATCTCGTCGACGCGCTGGCGCATCAGCTCGGCCGCCTTGCGCATGATCTTGTAGCGATCGAATGCCGAGACCTTGCGCCATTGCTTGAATCCCTTGTCGGCAGCGGCGAGTGCGCGATCGAGATCGCTCTTCTCGGCATGCGCCACGGTGCCGATCACTTCCTCGGTCGCGGGATTGATCACCGGGATGGTCCGGCTGCCGGCGCCCTTGGTCCAGGCGCCGTCGATCATCAGGGAGACATCGCTGTACGTCATACTTTCCTCCTTAACTTCCGCGATATGTCGAGTAGCTCCAGGGCGTGCAGAGCAGCGGGACGTGATAATGCCCCTCCGGCTCGGCGACGGAAAAGCGTAAAGGCACGATATCGAGGAACGGCGGATCGCCGCTCGCAATACCCCTGCTGCGGAAGTGGTCGCCTATGGCGAAGCGCAATTCGTACCGTCCGATCGGCAGCGGACGGCCACCGATCAGCGGCTGGTCGGTGCGGCCGTCGGCATTCGTTATAGCCGACTGAATATAATGAGCTTTTTGACCGGTGAACTCGTAAAGCTCGATGGCGACACCAACAGCCGGACGGCCAGCGTGGGTATCGAGCACGTGGGTGCTGAGCCGGCCATTGACCTGAGGCTTGCCCTCACCCGCCACCTTGGCTGCGATCCTAAGTCGCGTGATGAAGTAAACTTCCTGCAGCGCCGCGGCGAACTCCATCCCCTGGTCATGCCTCAGCCGGCGATCGAACTGTGCGAGGATCGAATCGCGCGTATGGCGGCGCACGCAGACAATGAAGGGAAAGCCGAACTTCGCCTTGTAGGCATCGTTCAGCCGATGGAAGCGTGCAAATTCTTCTTCGCTCAGGCTGTCGAGGCCGACACTCGCCTGCTCGCGCTTGGAATCATCGGTGACGGTTCCGGCACGGGCGGCCTTGCCGGCAAGATCGGGATGACCGCGCAGAAACTCGACCTGACGCTCTCGCGGTGCCGCCCGCACCGTGCTGATCATCGCTTCGTGCAGCGTAGTCACTGTCGCGAAAGGTCGCCGCGTTGCCGCGCTTTCGGCCACCCAGGGCGCCAATTCAAAAGTGTCGCCGATGGCGGAGGCAAAATCCGCCGGACTCATCAGGTTCAGCGCGTCGAGGGTAAGCGTCATGCCGCCACCTAGCATGGCTCGACGGCCGTCTCTATAGTCCGGCCACGAAATTAAGGGAGGGCTTCATGGCAAGCCGCAACAATCTCACTCGCCGCCGCCTTGGTCAGGCCGCATTGGCTGGCGCCACCTTGATCGGTGCGCCATTGCCGCTGCGCCATGCCGCCGCGCAGGCGCCGGCCAACCTCAAGGTTGCATTGCTGCTGCCGACCTCCGGCATCCAGGCGCAGATCGGCCAGGCTTGCCGGCGCGGCGCCGATATCGCCAACGACGTCTTCGCCGACATGAAGCTGCCGGTGAAGCTCGAGATCGTGAACTATGACACCGAGTCCAAACCCGACGTGGCGCGCACCCAGGCCGAGAAGGCAATCGACGCCGGCTGCCAGATGCTGGTCGGGGCGTTCGACTCCGGCCAGACCATCGCCATCGCCCAGGTCGCCGAGCAGCGCGCGATCCCGCTGGTGGTGAACATAGCGGCGGCACCGCAGATCACCGAACAGGGCTACAAGTTCGTCGTGCGCAACTTCCCGACGGCACCGATGCTGATCACCGGTGCGCTCGCGCTGCACAAGGAGATCTTCAAGGTCTCGGGCAAGACGCCGAAGACCGCGGTGATGATGGGCGTCAACGACACGTTCGGCACCTCGATGGTGAACGGCATCAAGGCGCTCTTCCCCAAGCTCGACATGCCCTACGAGATCGTCGACACCATCACCTACGATCCCGCCGCCAAGGATCTTTCCGTGGAGGTCGGCCGGGCCAAGGCGACGAAGGCCGACCTGCTTTTGCCGGTCAACCGGCTCAACGACGCCAAGCTGATGATCCAGGAAATGGTGAAGCAGCGCTGGGAGCCGATGGGCGTGATGAATCCCGGCGCGCCGGGCCTGTACGAGCAGGATTTCTTCAAGACCATGGGCAAGTACAGCGATTTCCTGATCTCCAACGTGCCGTGGCTCGATCCCAAGTCGGCGATGACCCAGTCGCTCGAGAAGCGCCACGCGGCGAAGTTCCCCAACGACCAGCTCGACATCAATGCGGGCTTCACCTTCGAAGGCCTGCTGGTCGCGGCGCAAGCCTGGCTGAGCGCCAAGTCGACCAAGGCCGATGCCCTGATGGATGCGTTGCGCAAGACCAAGATCGATCAGCACGTCATCATCGGCGGGCCGATCCAGTTCGACGCCAAGGGCCAGAACGTCAATATCAAGGCCGCCGCCGTCGAGAACCTGAAGCGCAAGCCGACCGTGGTGATGCCGGTCGAATCGGCAGCCGCTTCACTGGTCTTCCCGATGCCGGGCTGGAACGACAAGCGGCGTAATTGACCGCCGACTTCCTCCTCAATCTCGCCCAGGCCGTCATCAATGGCCTGCTCACCGGCATGGTCTACGGCTTGATGGCGCTCGGCCTGTCGGTGATCTTCGGCGTCATGCGCATCGTCAATTTCGCGCACGGCGAGATGATGGTGGTCGGCATGTACCTCGCCTGGATGGGCTTCGAGTATCTGCAGGTCTCGCCCATGCTGAGCCTGCCCGTGATCGCGGTGATCTTCTTCGTCGCCGGCTACACGTTGCAGCGCGGCCTGATCTCGCCGTTCATCGGCCGGCCCGAGCATCAGCAGTTCCTGCTGCTGCTGGCCGTCGCCATCCTGCTGGTCAATGCGTCGCTCGCCATCGCCGGTCCCGATTCGCGCGGCGTCCAGATGGAATCGCAGTTCGATTCCTACGAGCTCGGCCCGCTGGTGTTCGACGCCGTGCGCCTGCACGCAGCCCTCGCCGCGGTCGCCATCGCACTGCTGCTATGGCTCTTTTTCACCCGCACGCGTACCGGCAAGTCGATCCGCGCCGCCGCCGACAACAACCTCGCGGCACTGGTGGTCGGCCTCGACGTGCGCCGCCTCTACGCCTTCACCTTCGGCATCGGCGCCGCCTGCGTGGGTGCTGCCGGCGCGCTCATGATCACCATCATCCCGGTGTCGCCTTTCCTCGCCGTCGAATACACCCTCCTCGCCTTCGTCATCGTGATCGTCGGCGGACTCGGCAGCATGACCGGCGCGCTTCTTGGCGGCCTGCTGATCGGCGTCAGTGAAGCGGTGGCCGGCCTGCTGCTGCAGCCATCGCTCAAGAGCATGTTCAGCTTCGGGCTGCTCATCCTGGTCCTGCTGCTGCGTCCGCAAGGTCTTTTCGGCAAGGGCCCGCAGTGAGTCGCCTGATCCGTCGTCTCGCGGGCAACGCGCCGCCACGTATCCTGTGGAGCCTCGGCATCCTGATGGCCGTGCTGCTCGCCGCACCGGCGCTGCTCGGCAAATACTGGCTCTCCGTCCTGATCCTGATCCTCTACTTCGCCTATGTCGGCCAGGCCTGGAACATCCTGATGGGCTTCGCGGGCCAGCTCTCGCTCGGCCACGCGCTCTATGCCGGGCTTGGCGGCTATATCGCCGCCGGTCTCTACGTCCACTACGGCATTGGCCCTTGGGCCGGCCTCTTTGCCGCCGTAGCGGTCGCGGGTGTGGCTGGCGCGATCGTCGGCTATCTCGGCTTCCGCTTCTCGCTCGCTGGCGTCTACTTCGCCTTGCTGACCATCGCCTTTGCCGAATTCACGCGCGTCGCCTTCGATCATTGGGAGTGGGCCGGCGGCTCGGGCGGCCTGTTCCTCAAGGTCGAGCATGCGGGCGACATCGTCGACCTGCGCGGCGGACCGGTTCTTTTCTACTACGTGATCCTGGCGCTCGCCGCCGGCGCCTTCATCCTCTGCCGCGCCCTGCTGCAGAGCCGTCTCGGCCAATACTGGCTCGCCATCCGCGAGGACGCCGAGGCAGCGCAGGCAGTCGGCATTCCAGTCATGCGCTGCAAGATGCTCGCCATCGTGATCTCAGCGGCACTGACGGCGCTGGCCGGCGTGTGGAACGCCTTCTACTACAACAACCTCTTTCCCGAGACGGCCTTCGCCATGGGCCGCTCGATCGAAATCACCCTGGCCCCCATCATCGGCGGCCTGGGCACGCTGTTCGGTCCCATCGTCGGCGCCGTGGTGCTGACCGGTCTCGGCGAGGCCTTCACCGACCTGGGCGACGTGCTCCGCATTCCCGGCACCAAGCAGATCTTCTATGGCCTGGCTCTGCTGGTGATCGTGATGTACCGGCCGGCCGGCGTCTGGCCGTGGCTGGCCGACAAGCTCGGCCTCAAGGAGCGCCAACCATGAGAGGCTCGCCATGAAGGGCTCGGCATGAGCGGCGCGCGCCTCGACCTCGAGGGAGTGACCAAGCACTTCCGCGGCCTGCGCGCCGTGCATGATGTCAGCTTCACCGTGCCGACCGGGTCCATACATGCCCTGATCGGACCCAACGGCGCAGGCAAGACCACTATATTCAACATGATCGCCGGCGTTTTCGCACCTGACGGCGGCGTCGTGCGCCTCGACGGCAGGGCGATCTCGGGACTGAGGCCCGATCGCATCTGTGATGCCGGCGTGGGTCGCACCTTCCAGCTGGTCAAGCCGTTCAAGGAGCTGAGCCTGTTGGAGAACGTCACGGTGGGCGCCCTGCATCGCAGGCCGCAGCTTGCCGAGGCACAGGACAGTGCCAACGATATCCTGTCGCGGCTGGGCCTCTACGACCGGCGTCACCAGCTCGCCAAGAGCCTCACCCTGCCCGACCGCAAGCGCCTCGAAGTGGCACGCGCCCTCGCTACCGAGCCCAGGTTGCTGCTGCTCGACGAGGTGATGGCGGGGCTACGACCGACCGAGGTCGACGTCATGGTGGGTTTCCTGCGCGAGCTCAACCAGCGGACCGACCTCACCATCCTGCTGATCGAGCATGTCATGCGCGCGGTGATGGCGCTGGCCTCCGCGGTCGTGGTGGTGAGCTACGGCGAGAAGATCGCCGAGGGCACGCCGCAGGAGATCACCCGCCACCAGGCGGTGCTCGACGTTTATCTTGGCGAGCAGGAGGAACCGTGAGCGCGCTCCTCGAAGTCCGCAAGGTCGACCTCTTCTACGGCGATGCCCAGGCGCTCGACGGCGTGTCGCTGGAGATCGCGTCGGGCGAGATCGTCGCCATCGTCGGCGCCAACGGCGCGGGCAAGAGCTCGCTGATCCGCACCATCCACGGCATCGAGAAGCCGGCGCACGGCAGCATTCGTTTCGACGGCACCGATATCGCGACCTGGCCCTCGTACCGCGTCTGCGAGGCGGGCATCGGCCACGTCGCCGAAGGCCGCCAGGTCTTTCCCAATCTCTCGGTGCTGGAGAACCTGGAGATGGGCGCCACGCCCAAGCGGGCGCGGCCACGCGAGAAGCAGACGCTGGAGCGGGTTTTCACCCTCTTCCCGCGGCTCTCCGAACGGCGACGGCAGGCGGCGGGCACCCTGTCGGGCGGCGAGCAGCAGATGCTGGCGATCGGGCGCTGCCTGATGGGTCAGCCGCGCCTGATCATGTTCGATGAGCCGTCGCTCGGCCTGGCGCCGACCATCGTTCAGGAGGTCTTTCGCATCGTGCGGCAGCTGAACGAGGAGGGCCTGACCATCCTGCTGGTCGAGCAGAACGTCATGGCCTCGCTGAAGATTGCCCATCGCGGCTACGTGCTGGAGAACGGGCGCATCGAGCTTTCGGGCTCTGGACGCGAGCTCTTGAATGACGACCGGGTCAGGCGGGCATACCTGGGACTCTAGACAACTCCCCCCTGACGTAGGCGTTTCGCCTCAGCGGGCTCGACCCCACACAGGGCTTCAAGCAAGACGTCGGTGTGCTCGCCCAGCAGTGGCGGACGGCTGACCGCGACGGGTGAATCCGACAATTTGATCGGGCAGCCGACCGTCTGATAGGTACCGCGGGTCGGGTAGTCGACGTCGACAATCATCTCGCGCGCCTTGAGATGCGGATCGGCCAGCACCTCGCCGGTGTCCTGGCAGGCGCCGCAGGGAACGCCCGCATCTCCCATCAGTCGCATGACTTCGTGCTTGCTGCGCTGGCGCGTCCACGCCTCGACAATGGAATTGAGTTCTGTCCGATTGTCCCAGCGCGCCTCCCCGGTCTTGAAGCGCGCGTCCTCGGTCAACTCCGGCTGCCCCAGCACTTTCGCCACCGCTGGCCACATCTGCGGCTGTGCGTAAAGGTAGACGTAATCATTCGGGCCGCCCGGCGCGCAGGCGTAGGTCGTGCCAGGTACGTTGCGCCCGAGCTGGTTGCCGGTGCGTGGCATCGGTTGGCCGAAGCGCTGATGGTCGCGCAGGCTCACTCGCACCAGGTTGACGACCGCGTCCTGCATGGACACCTCGACGTGCTGGCCGCGGCCGGTAGCATGGCGCTGTTGCAGCGCTGCTAAAATGCCAATTGCCATGTGCATGCCGGTGCCCGAATCCCCGATCGCCGGATAGACGTAGGTCGGAGGATTTTCGGGGAAGCCCGTGACGCTCATCGCCCCGCCCATGGCCTGGGCGACCGGCTCGAAGCTCTTGAATCCGCTGTAGGGCCCGTAGGTGCCGAAGCCCTTGATGGTGGAGTAGATCAGCCGCGGGTTGATCTTGGCCAGGGCTTCGTAGCCGAGACCGAGGCGATCGAGCGCGCCCGGCCCGAAATTCTCCACCAGCACGTCCGACTGGGCGATCACCTTCCGGAACAGTTCCTTGCCTTCGTCGGTCTTGAGATTCAGCGTCAGGCTGCGCTTGTTGGCGTTCAGGATCAGGAAGAACAGGCTGTCACTGTTTTGATGGTCGCGCATGTTCACCCGCGCGATGTCACCGCCCTTTGGCTCCTCGAGCTTGATCACGTCGGCGCCCAGGAAGCCGAGAATCTGCGTGCAGGCGGGCCCCGCCTGGTTGTGCGTCATGTCGATGATACGGACGCCTGACAAGGCCTGATCCATGGTCGCGCTCCTTCTCCCCCAGACGTCAATGCTAGTCGGAAGACTGCTGGCGATCACCCCCTTTGATCCCAATCTCGTGCGCTCGTGGTATTCCCTCACGTCAAACCACCTCGAGGCACATGACCAAACCGCACTGCGACGCTTGAGCAGGAGTCATTGACGCCTGCAATGACCGCCTGCGATGCTGCGGACATCCGATACGAACCGCTGTCGCGTGCGATGCGGACGCTTCGGGACGGCTGGGACATCCGTCGACGGGTCCCCACCCTCCCCGCCAGCTCTAGCATGGGGAAGGGAATCAAATGAATCGCCGTCACATCCTGAAAGCCGGACTTGCCGCTGGAGCGCTCGGTGTCGCACCGCGCCTCGCGTCGGCACAGGCAGTCTACACGCCTGCACCAAAAGGCTGGCGCACCTTTGCCCTCGTCGCAAGCATCGAGCCCGAGGCGGGTGCCACCAAGGCATGGATTCCGCTGCCGACGTTCGAAGCATCGGACTGGCAACGCGCCGCCAACGTCACCTGGACCGGCAATGCCAAGGTCGCCGAGCGCGTGAAGGATCCGAAATATGGCGCGGAGATGTTGCGCGTCGAATGGGCAGCCGACCAGCAGTCGCCGCGGATCGAGGTCACTGCCCAGGTCCAGGCGCAGGACCGCGCGGTGGTGCCGGGCCAGGGCAATGCCGCACCGCTCGGCGAGGCCGAGCGCAAGCTCAACCTCGCCGCCACCGAGCTTCTGCCGACCGACGGCCTCGTGAAGGAAACGGCCGAGGAAATCGTCAAGGGCAAGAAGGACGACGTCGCCAAGGCGCGAGCCCTCTACGAATGGGTGGTCGAGAACACCTTCCGCAATCCCAAGACTCTCGGATGCGGAGTCGGCGACATCACCGCCATGATCAAAACCGGCAATCTCAACGGCAAGTGTGCCGACCTCAACGCGCTATTCGTCGGCCTCGCCCGCTCGGTCGGCCTGCCGGCACGCGACGTCTACGGCATCCGTGTCATGCCCTCTCAGTTCGGCTTCAAGGCGCTGGGCGCGGGCTCGGAGAACGTCACCAAGGCGCAGCATTGCCGCGCCGAAGTCTGGCTGACGGGCAGCGGCTGGACGCCGGTCGATCCGGCCGACGTGCGCAAGGTAGTGCTCGAGGAGCCGCCGGGGAATCTCGCCTTGGCTGATCCCAAGGTGATGGCCGCGCGCAAGGCGCTGTTCGGCTCGTGGGAGGGCAACTGGATCGCCTTCAATACCGCACACGACGTGAAGCTTCCGGGCTCGAGGGAAGCAGCAATCCCCTTCCTGATGTACCCACAGGCCGAGAATCAGGCCGGGTTCCTCGATTCGCTCGATCCGGACAAGTTCAAGTACCGTATCATCGCGCGTGAACTGAAAACTTAATCGCTCCTGTCTCACTTTGCGGGGTCGCCGAAAGGGAGGCCGTTTCACTTCGCCGCGATCCGATCTATACCCGCGTGCATGACCGCATCGACCGACGCGGCGCCGCACGTGGCCCCTCAGGCCGTCATCGGCCGCTACTTCCTGGCCATGGGCGTGCCGTTCGCGATCGACATGATCACGCTCGTCGTCTATGCGTCGATGCACCGCAAGTTCCTGATCCTGCCGACGAACGTCGCGATATCGGCAGCGTTCCTGTTGGTCGGTGTCGGCATCGCAGCTTACTTCCTGATCCGTCCCATCACCCGCTTCATCGCCGGCGAAGCGTCGTTCGACGACATCGAAGATGCATTGACGAGCCTGCCGCGCCGGTCGGCGCTGGCCATGGCGATCTTCTATGTGCCAATGGTGGCGCTCCGCATGCTGCCGCACCGTTTCGGCCTCGACATCGACGCCATGCAGGAAGATCCCTACTGGCCCGACCTCGTCGCTTCATTGGTTGTCGGCAGCGGATTCAATGTCCTGCTGATCTTCTTCGTCGTCAGCGCCTATCTCGACCAGCTTTGCGAGCACCTGTTCCGCACCCGCAACGTCAACCTGCAGATATTCTGCGGTCGGTTCCGCCGCAAGGTTTCGGTCGCGCTGCTGTTCATGGCGTTCGCCGGCGTGATCCTGCTGTCGGCGGACATTGTGAGCTACTCCGGCGAACGCCTGGTACGCGAAGCGACGATTGACGTCGTCAGCACGGTGATCGGCGCCCCTTTCATGGTGTTCTGGATCAACCACGCGCTCAGCCGTCCGGTTGCCCGCCTCGACCGCGGCATGCGGCAGGTCGCCAGCGGCGACTACCAGGTCCGCCTGCCGGTGACCTCCGACGACGAGATGGGCCACGCTGCCGGACGCTTCAACGAGATGGTGGAAGGCCTGTCGGAGCGCGAGTATCTGCGCGATACGTTCGGCAGGTATGTCAGCAATAGCGTGGCCGCCGCCATCCTCGACAACCGCGACCGGGCCGGCCGCGTCATCGACACCACTACCGAAGCGACCCTGATGTTCACCGACATAGAAGGCTTTACCGGCCTGTCCGAGCGCCTGGCGCCCGCCGAGGTCGCGGCCGTCCTGAACGCCTATCTCGGCGCCGTCGTGCCGGTAATCCAGCGCCATGGCGGCGTCGTCAACAGCTTCATCGGCGATGGCCTGTTCGCCACGTTCAACCTGCCACTGCCTTGCGAGAACCATGCCGCGGCCGCGATCACCGCAGCGGTCGAGATCCAGCAAGCGCTCGACAAGGAGCCGCTCGCCGACCAGGTCGCGCTGCGCACGCGCATCGGGCTCAATACCGGCACCGTGATCGGCGTCACCATCGGCACCGAGAACCGGCTGAACTACACGGTGCTCGGCGACGCCGTGAACGTCGCCGCGCGCGTCGAACAGCTCAACGAGCATTTCGGCACCCGTATACTGGCAACGGAGAGCACGGTGAGGGCTGCCGGCTCGTCGAACTGTGAGCGACTGGGCAACGTCGACGTGCGCGGTCACGAAGACGACGTCGTTGTCTACCGTGTCGGTCCGGCATGACGACCGACGACATTGCCGGGCTGCGGCGCCGGTATCTTCTCACGACAGTGTCGCCCCTGGCCGTCGACGTTGCCTTCACCCTGGTCTTCATCGTCATGACCGGCGCCTGGAGTTTCGTGCCGCGCTCGCTCGGTGCCAGCGTCGTGCTGCTGGGCATCGTGAACTGGTTTCTGGCAAGCCGGCGGTTCGCTCCGATCGAACGCTATCTGCGCGGTGAGACGAGTTTCGAGGACACACAGCGGCGCATCACCCAGCTGCCGCTCCTGACCGCGCAGACCGTAGCGATCCTCGACCTGGTGCTGACGGCGTTCCGGCTGACTGCCACCTACCTTTTCACCGACCCCAGCGTGACCAACGTACCGCAGCCCACCATCGCGCAGGTCATCACCCTCTGCCTGGTGCTGCCCGTCTTCTTCTTCACCTACGCCTACTTCGTCACCAGCGACTATCTGGCCGGGCTCTGCGCCTTCATCTTCCGGCATCGCGGGCGCAATCTCGCATTGTTCTTCGGCAGCTACACCGTCAAGCTCATCGTGGCCCTGACGGTCATCTCGATCGCCCCGCTGGCAGCGACCGTCGTTGCACTGTTCTCCTACGAAGGCGAGCGGTTGAAGTTCGAGATCGCCAATGTCGTGGTCGTGGCGACGATGGGGCTTGCCATCTCCGCCTTTTTCGTCGCCCGCACGCTGCTGGGCCCGATCCGCAACCTGTCGCAGGCCATGGGCAAGGTTGCCGGGGGCGACCTCAGCCAGCGCATTCCGGTGACTTCGAACGACGAGGTCGGCGAATTGACCGGGCAGTTCAACAACATGGTCGAGGGCTTGCGCGAGCGCGAGCGCTTCCGCGAAACCTTCGGCCGCTACGTCGACGAAAGTGTCGCTGCCACAATCCTGAAGAGCGAGGGCGAGGGCGTTCTGGCCGGCGAGACGCGCGAGGCGACTGTCCTGTTCACCGACATCGCGGGCTTCACCACCATCGCCGAGTATCTGGAGCCCGATGCCCTGGTGACTGCTCTCAATGAATATCTCGAGACGGTCCTCGAGCCGATCCGTGCCCATGGCGGCGTGGTCAACACCTTCATCGGCGACGGCCTGTTCGCCTCGTTCAATATGCCGCTCGCCTGCGAGGACCATGCTTGCGCCGCGCTGCGCGCCGCGATCGACATCCAGCGCGCCGTCGGCAGCCGCACCTTCGGCGACATGGGCGTTGCGCTTGCCACTCGCATCGGCATCAGCACAGGCCACGTGATCGGCGGCTCAGTCGGCGCCGGCAAGCGCCTGACCTTCACGTTGCTGGGTGACACCGTCAATCTTGCGGCGCGGCTCGAGCAGTTGAACAAGGACTACGGCACGCGCATTCTCGTCTCCAGGAGCACGCGCGAGGCCTGCGGCGATCGCTTCATCTTCACCGACCTCGGCAGTGTCGCCGTGCGCGGCCGCAGCGATGCCGCTATCGTCTACAGCGTCGACCCCCACGGCCAAGGATAGGATTTATGAACGCGTCCGGATTGTCGTCTGAGCAAGTCAAGCTGCAGGCACGAACCCGCGAGCTGGCGATGGGCCCCGTGGCCAGGCGCGCCGCCGAGGTCGATCGCACCGAGCAGTACCCCTGGGACAATGTCGAGCTGCTGAAGGATGCAAAGCTCCTGGGCATGACCATCCCGCAGCAGTATGGCGGCCAGGGCAAAAACTGGCTCGATGCCGTGCTGGTCATCGAGGCGCTGTCGGCGGCTTGCTCGGTAACCGGCCGCATCGCCGTCGAAACCAACATGGGTGCGATCAGCGCGGTGATGGCCTACGGCTCGGAGGAGCAGAAGAAGCTCGCCGCCGACATGGTGCTGTCGGGCGACAAGCCTGCCATCTGCATCACGGAGCCCGAAGCCGGATCCGACGCCAACGGCATGACCACGCGCGCCGACAAGAAGGGCAACCGCTACGTCGTGAATGGCCGCAAGCACTGGATCACCGGCGGCGGCGTCTCGCGGCTGCATCTCATCTTCGCCAAGGTCTACGACGAGAAGGGCAACGAGGAAGGCATTGGCGGCTTTCTGGCGATTCGCGACGAGACCCAGGGCCTCAAGATCACCAAGCGTGAGCCAACCATGGGCCTGCGCGGCATTCCCGAGGCCGTGATCGACTTCGAGGACATGGAGCTGCCTCCGTCGGCGCTGGTGATCCCGCCACGCGGCCTGAAGAAGGGCTTTGCCGACCTGATGAACGCGTACAACAGCCAGCGCGTGGGCGCGGCCACCGTGGCGCTGGGCATCGCCGAGGGCGCCTATCAACTGGCGCTCGGCTGGTCGGAGGAGCGTCATCAATTCGGCCGGCCGATCAACGAGTTCCAGGGCCTGCAATGGAAGCTCGCCGACATGTCGATCAAGCTGCGCGCGGCGCAGGCACTGGTCTACGACGCTGCCCGCTCGGGCGAAGGTGGATTTCCCGACATGCTGCTGGCCGCTCAGGCCAAGGTCTTTACTTCGGAAAACGCCATACAGATCGTGAACGACGCTCTGCAATTCTTCGGCGCCCGCGGCTACTCCCGCGAACTGCCGCTGGAGCGCATGGCGCGCGACGTGCGCATGTTCACCATCGGCGGCGGCACGGCGGAGGTGCTGCGCAACGTCGTCGCCGGCGCACTGCTCAAGAAGAAGCTGCCGCAGACCCGCGACGGCTGGACGAAATTCGCCGACTAAGCCTTGGCCTACTGCTCGGCCTTGGACAGCGGCCGCAGGCTGAAGCCCGGGACGGCGCGCTTCTCGACATAGCCCGGGTGGTACATGTCCATGCACACCCGATGGGACGCCGTCCCGCAGCGAACATCGAAGACGTCGACGATCGTGGCGTACGGCCCCAATCCGGCAGTGCCGATGCGTTTATAGCTTGGCCGCAGCCCGTCGGCGCACAGGAGGTCCCGCAGATAGGTGTATTCACCCGCCGCCAGGTAGGTCCGCACCGGATTGCCCTTCGATCCCAGTGGCTGCGCGTTGATCGCTGCCCAGTCGGGTGTCACACGCCGACGTTCACCCGGTGCCGTCACGTCGAAGATCTCGATGCTGCCCGAACTCTGCGCCGCTGCCGGCGATCCCGCGACCACAAGCAGTATGGCCATGGCGACCCTCAGTTTCACCGCCCAAACCGGTTCCAGGTGCCGTTCGTGCCGCGCATCAGCACGAACTCCTTGCCCTTCTTGCCGCTGCCGTCCCGAGGCACACAGGTGACCGAGATCCACGACTGGTGATCCCACCGTGCCGAGCAGCTTTCGGTGTCGCAGGGCAACTCGAACTCTGCTTCCTTCGCTAGCTCGGTTCCATCCAGTGCGTGAATGACGAGCGCGTTGCGGGCCGGCTGCAGCGAGCAGCCGATGGTGAGGAACTTCGACTTTTCCGACGTCCAGACTGGCGCCCCGTATACGCTGAACAGGCGGCCGGTCGGCAGCATCACCAGCGTGTACGAGAAATCGTCGTGCGATGACTTGCGCACGACATGGAAGCGGCCTGCCTGATCGTAGCGCTCGTAGAGGAAGTGATAGCCGTCGTCACCGTAAGGACAGTCGACCAGCTCTACCGACGTCCCGCCGTCCAGCGCCAGTCGCAGACGATCGCGCTGCCGCGACACGAGTTCGGCATTGTTCTTGAAGCGCTGCGCCTCCAGCGGCCATTCGGCCAGGGTGTCTTTCTCGTAGTAGGGATCGATCGGTCGGTCGGCGGGCACGCAACTCGTTTGTGCGCCCGCCGGCACCGCCAGCAGATTCGCCACGATCGCAAGCGAGAGCATGAGGGTACGCATCACCGCCTCGGCGACAGCATGGTCTCCAGGCTGATGGACCGCAAGGTCGCTTCGGCGATCTCGTCGATTTCCAGGAGCACGCGCTGGAGGGCGCCGCCGATGTCGGTTTCTTCACCCGGCTCCCTGGCGCGTCGGCCTGGAGCCGGTTCGAACAGGGCGACGATGTCCATGAGCGTGGTGCGCCGGCGGTTGCCGGTGAAGCGGTAGCCGCCCGCCGCCCCTCGGCCGCCGCGCACCAGGCCGGCCGCCGCCAGAGTACGCAGGACCTTGGCCAGATGATGGGTCGATACGCCGAAGCGCTCGGCCAGGTCGGCGGCGGACAGAGTACGCTCGGGATCGCGCGCGAGCTCGAGCACGGCGTAAAGGCCAAGCCGTGTGCCGGTCTGCAGCTTCACGCCAGATCCATGTCGAGCTGCAGCGACGGACCGGCCACCATGCCCTGCGCCCGGAAGAACGACAGGATCAGATGGTCCTTGCGATCGACCAGTGTGCGCACGCGCGTCACGCCCTTCTCGCGAAAGCGCGCCACAAGCGCGTCGAACAGGGCGCTGGCCACGCCGCGCTCGCGTTGTCGGGGTTCGATCTGGATGGCGAACACCCAACCCGCCGCCGGCTGGCCGAACTCCCAGGCCCGGACCTCGCCCGCGATGAAGCCCAGAAGCTTGCCACCCTCGCCTTCGGCCACCAGGAGATTGCGCTCCGGCGCCAGCATGTCGTGCCAATAGTCAGGCTTGCTCAAACCGGTCAGCCGCGCGTCCAGCGCCGAAATCGCTGAAAGATCAGTGGCTTGAGCAGGGCGGATCGCGACCATTTGTCGGACGATAGAATGCGCTTGCGGCGGCAAAAGTAAATAGGTATTTCAGTACCGAATTACGCAAATAGGGAATGAGCCCATGGCAAATGGCACGCCCGAGACGCCCATCGACTTTCGCACCGCGCCCGATCGCTACCGGCACTGGCGGCTCAGCACCGAGAACGGCGTGGCCTACCTCACCATGGACGTAAGCGAGGATGGCGGGCTCAGGCCCGGCTACAAGCTGAAACTCAACTCCTACGATCTCGGCGTCGATATCGAACTGGCGGACGCCGTGCAGCGCTTGCGCTTCGAGCATCCCGAGGTGGGGGCCGTGGTCATCCGCTCGCAACGCGACCGCATCTTCTGCTCGGGCGCCAACATCAACATGCTTGGTCTCTCCTCCCATGACCACAAGGTGAACTTCTGCAAGTTCACCAATGAGACGCGGCTCGCCATCGAGGATGCCAGCCAGCACTCCGGCCAGACCTACATCTGCTCCATCAACGGTATCGCCGCTGGCGGCGGCTATGAGCTGGCACTGGCCTGCGAGCAGATCCTGCTGGCCGACGACGGCTCGAGTTCGGTGTCACTGCCAGAGTTGCCGCTGCTCGCCGTGCTGCCCGGTACCGGCGGACTGACCCGCCTGGTCGACAAACGACTGGTCCGCCGTGACCATGCCGACTTCTTCTGCACCACCGCCGAGGGCCTGCGCGGCAAGCGGGCACGCGACTGGCGCCTGGTCGACAAGCTGATCCCGCCCAGCAAGCTTGCCGACGAGACGAAGAACATCGCCGAAGGGTTCGCCAGCAAGTCGAGCAGGCCCAAGGACGCCAAGGGCATCGCCCTGCCCGTCGTCGAGCGCGCCATCGAGGGCAATACCGTGCGCTACAGCCATCTCACCATCGAGATCGATCGCGATCGCCGCGCCGCGAAGTTCCGCCTGAACGGCCCAGCCGCTGCGCCGCCGGCCGACGCCGCCGCCGTCCATGCCCAGGGTGCTGCCTTCTGGCCGCTGGCGCTCGCGCGCGAGCTCGACGACGCCATGATGCATCTCAGGCTGAACGAAACCGAGATCGGCACCTGGGTGCTGCAGAGCCAGGGTGATGCCGACCTGGTCGAGGCCTACGACGCGCTGCTCGCCGAGGAAGCCGCCCACTGGCTGGTGCGCGAGATCGTGCTCTATTGGAAGCGCACCCTGAAGCGGCTGGACGTGAGCTCACGCAGCCTGATCGCCCTGGTCGAGCCGGGCTCGTGTTTCACCGGCACGCTGCTCGAGATCGTGCTGGCGGCCGACCGCTCCTACATGCTGGATGGCGCATTCGAAGGCTCCAACGAGGAGACTGCCAAAATCCGACTGACGCCGATGAATTTCGGCGCCTATCCCATGGGCAATGGCCTGACGCGCCTCGCGACGCGCTTCCTTGCCGAGCCGCAAAAGGTCGACGAGCTCAAGGACGAGATCGGTGAAGCGCTCGACGCCGAAGCGGCCGACGAGCACGGCCTGGTCACCTTCACCCCGGACGACATCGATTGGGAGGACGAGGTGCGGCTCGGCATCGAGGAACGCGCCGGCTTCTCTCCCGACGGCCTCATAGGCATGGAAGCGAACCTGCGCTTCGCCGGGCCGGAGACGATGGAGACCAAGATCTTCGCCCGCCTGTCGGCCTGGCAGAACTGGATCTTCCAGCGGCCCAATGCGACCGGGCCGGACGGGGCGCTGAAACTCTACGGTACGGGCAAGCAATCCAAGTACGACCGCAAGCGCGCATAAGGGAGCACAACATGTCCATCGACTACACCCAGCGCATTCCGAACAACGTCGACCTCTCGAGTGACCGCCGCCTGCAGCGCGCGCTGGAGAACTGGCAGCCGCGCTTCCTCGACTGGTGGAAGGACATGGGGCCGGATGGAACCCTGAACTTCGACGTCTATCTTCGCACCGCCATCTCGGCCGAGGCCAACGGCTGGGCGAACTTCGGCTACGTCAAGATGCCGGATTATCGCTGGGGCATTTTCCTGGCCGGTCAGGACCCCAATCGGGTGATCGCCTACGGCGACAACAAGGGAAAGCCCGCGTGGCAGGAGGTTCCGGGCGAGCTGCGCTCCACCCTGCGCCGCCTGATCGTCACCCAGGGCGACACCGAGCCCGCCTCGGTCGAGCAGCAGCGCCTTCTGGGCAAGACCGCGCCCTCGCTCTACGACCTGCGCAACGTCTTCCAGATCAACTGCGAGGAAGGCCGGCATCTGTGGGCCATGGTCTACCTGCTGCACGCCTATTTCGGCCGCGACGGCCGCGAGGAGGCCGAGATGCTGCTGGAGCGCCATTCGGGCGACCCCGACAAGCCGCGCATCCTGGGCGCCTTCAACGAAAAGACGCCGGACTGGCTCTCCTTCTTCATGTTCACCTACTTCACCGACCGCGACGGCAAGTACCAGCTGGCCTCGCTCGCCGAATCGGGCTTCGACCCGTTGTCGCGCTCCTGCCGCTTCATGCTGATCGAGGAAGCGCACCACATGTTCGTGGGTGAATCGGGCGTGCAGCGCATCGTGCAGCGTACCTGCGACCTGATGAAGGAGCACAAGACCGACGACGTGCGAAGCTTGGGCGCGATCGACCTTCCGACCATCCAGAAGTACCTCAACTTCCACTTCTCGGTGTCGCTCGACCTGTTCGGCCAGGAGGCGTCGACCAACGCCGCAAACTACTACACGATGGGAGTGAAGGGCCGATACCTCGAGACGCGTATCGACGACGATCATGTGCTGACCGAGTCGACTTTCGACATGGACACGGCCGAGGGCGGCCGCATCGTGCGCAAGACCGTGCCGGCGCTGTCGGCGCTGAACGAGCGCCTGCGCAACGACTACATCGAGGATTGCACCCGCGGCCTGATCCGCTGGAACCGCGTGATCGAGCAGGCCGGCATAGCCTTCGAGCTGAAGCTGCCGCACCGCGCCTTCAACCGCCGCATCGGCGCTTTCAACGAGCTCAACGTCTCGCCCGACGGCAAGGTGATGAGCGAAGCCGAATGGAAGGCCAACGAGCACAAGTGGTTGCCGACGGCCGAGGATCGCGCCTACGTCACCTCGCTGATGGGCCCGGCGGTGATCGAGCCCGGCAGGTTCGCCAACTGGATCGCCCCGCCCCAGCGCGGCATCAACAACCAGCCGAGCAACTTCGAGTACGTTCGGTTCAACTGATGGCCGGAATATCGATTCATGTCTACGACGTCTCCCGTGGCGTGCCGGCCGCAGGACTGCGAGTCGAGTTGCGTGGACCCGACGGCAAGCTGCTGGTCGATGCTGAAACGGCGAAGCCCGGCACGCTGGACGGCCCAACGCCGGCTGCCGGCATCTACGAGGCCGTCTTCCATATCGGCGAGTGGTATCGCGACCAGGGCGTCTCGGTGCCTTCGCCCGCCTTCCTCGAGACGGTGCCCTATCGCTTCGGCGTTGCAGACCTTGCGCAGCACTATCACCTGCCGCTCAAGATGACGCCGTGGGGTTTCTCACTTTTCCGTGGCGGGGCATGACCTGCGGCACGCTCGTTGCTACTCAGTGAACGCCGCTCGGGGAAAACGATGATCGCACGCAGACAGCTTCTTGGGATGACCGCCGGCCTCGCTTTGGCCGGCCCGGCCGCAGCGCAGGCGACTTGGCCCAACCGTGCGCTGAAGCTGATCGTCACTTTTCCTCCGGGCGGCGCGTCGGATGCGGCGGCACGCGTGGTCGCCGGGCCGCTGTCGGACAAGCTCGGCCAGACCGTGATCGTCGACAACAAGCCGGGCGGCGGCACGACCATCGGCGCCAACTTCGTGCTTGCGGCCAAGGACGACCATCACACGCTGATGCTGTCGAATTCGGCGCCGCTCTCGATCGCGCCGTACCTGTTCGACAAGCCGCCTTACGACCCGATCAAGGATTTCAGCCACGTCTCCTATATCGGCTCGGTCGCCAACGCGTTCGTGGTCCGGCCCGCCGTACCGGCCAAAACCATGCCGGAATTGATCGCCTGGATCAAAGGCCAGGGCAAACCGGTGCCGTTCGGTTCGGGCGGCCAGGGCTCGATCGGTCACATCATCGGCGAGATGTTCAAGGCCGAGCTCGCCTTGAACATGGAGCACATAGGCTATCGCGGCGCCGCGCCGATGTTCCAGGACATGATGGCGGGCCAGCTCGACTTCGCCGTGGTCACGCTCACCGAAGTTCTGCCGCTCGCCAAGGACGGCAAGCTGCGCATGATCGCGCTCACGTCGACGCAGAAGCCGGCAAGCGCGCCCGACGTACCGTTGGTCACCGAGCTTGGCTATCCCAAGCTGGTGGCCGAGAATTTCGTCGGCATCTCCGCGCCTGCCGGCATGCCGGCCGAAGCGCAAGCCAAGCTGCACAAGGCCGCCGCTGAAGTGCTTGCCGATCCCAAGATCGTCGAGCGATTGGGCGATCTCGGCTTCGTCACCAGGCCGATGAGCCCGGCCGAGTTCACTGCGTTCGTCGCCAACCAGGTGCAGAGCTTCCAGGCTCCTGTGAAAGCGTCGGGCGCCAAGCTCTGATCTCAGGTGACGGCGGGTGGCGCACCTTCGAGATAGGTGCTCTTGCCCGGCGCAAACGGTTCGGGCGAGTTCCACACGAACAGCACCCGCAGGACCTGCGGACCTTCGTTGCCCCACGCATGCGCCTTGTTCGCGGGAATGATGACGCATTGGCCGGGCGTCGCCGTCGTTCGGACCTTGTCCATCTCGACCCAGATCCTGCCGGCCTCGACAAGGATGATCTCTTCGTACTCGTGGCGATGCAGCGGCGCCTCGGCGCCCACCTGTACGGTGTTGGCGAGGACACCCACCGCCCCCGCTCCGCGCTCGCGGCTGGCGATCCATTTGCCGGTGATGCCGGGCCGCATGGGAAACTCGGGCATCGATCCATAGTCAACGACCGGCATTGCGCATCTCCTCGCCCCAACCCAGGAAAAGCCTACAGCAACCGGTTGCCCTCGCCACTTTTTTGGACGCCGTGATCGACATGATCGAGCAGCCGCAACATGGGGCTTGCGAGAGGAAGTCTAAATAGGTATTTCAGTACCAAATTACGCAAATAAAGAGCTCGAGAGCCGGAACGCGGGAGGGATGGGATCGGCATGATCAAGGGCATTGAATTTGGGCCGGACCTCAAGGTGAGGTTGCCCGCCCGCTTCAACGTCGCCGTGCCGTTCATCGACCGGCACATCGAAGAAGGCCGCGGCGCCAAGGTCGCCATCCGCACGACAGCCGAGACCGTCACCTATGATCACCTCGCCGAGCGCGTGAACCGCGCCGGCAACGCGTTGCTTGCCAGAGGGCTCGAGCCCGGCGACCGCGTGCTGATGGTCGTCAAGGACTGCCCGTCCTTCTTCTATCTCTTCTGGGGAGCCATCAAGGCGGGCATCGTTCCGGCGCCGCTCAACACCATGCTGCGCGTCGCTGACTACGCCTACCTGTTCGAGGATTCGGGCTGCCGGCTCGTGGTCTATTCCACCGAGTTCGCCGCCGAGGTCGAGCCGGCGGTGAAGGAGGTCGGAGTCGAGGCAAGCACCGTCGACGCCTTCCTGGCCGAGCTGCCTCGGGCCTCCGACAAGCTGGACGCTCGGCTCGCCTCGCCGACCGACGACTGTTTCTGGCTGTACTCCTCCGGCTCGACCGGCCGGCCCAAGGGCGCCGTGCACCTGCAACGCGACATGGTGGTGACCAGCGAGTGCTATGGCGTGCGGGCACTGGGGGTGCGCGAAGACGACGTGAGTTATTCCGCCGGCAAGCTCTTCTTCGCCTATGGTCTCGGCAACTCCATGACCTTTCCCCTGTGGACCGGCAGCACGGCCGTGCTCGATGACCGCCGGCCCTCGCCCGACACGACCTTCGAGATCATCGAGACGTTCAAGCCGACGCTCTATTTCGGCGCACCGACCCTTTACGCCGCGCAGCTTGCGGCGCTGGAGAAGAAGCCACGCGACTTTTCCAGCATCCGCGCCTGTGTCTCGGCGGCCGAAGCCCTGCCCTCGGACATCTTTCGCCGCTGGAAGGAGCAGACGGGCACGGTGATCCTGGACGGCATCGGCTCGACCGAGTGCCTGCACATCTTCATCGGCAACCGGCTCGACGACCACAAGCCAGGCACCAGCGGCAAGCCGGTGCCGGGCTATGAGGTCAAGATCGTCGACGAGCACGGCAAGCCGGTGCCGCGGGGCGCCAGCGGGCGGCTGTGGATCCGCTCGGAATCGGCGGCCAAGTACTACTGGAACAAGCCCGAGAAGACCGCCGAGACAATGGTCGAGGGCTGGCTCAACACCGGTGACACCTATCGCCAGGATGCCGACGGCTTCTTCATCTACGACGGCCGCAGCGACGATATGCTGAAGGTCGGCGGCATCTGGTGCTCGCCGGTCGAGGTCGAGAGCTGCCTGATCACCCATCCCGC
>CADECW010000001.1:172338-177253 GCA_902825855.1 uncultured Rhodospirillales bacterium
CCGATCAAGATCGGCTTCGTCAGCACCTTCTCGGGACCTCAGGCCGCGATCGGCGAGGACATGCGCCGTTCGGTCGAGCTCGCCAAGGAACATCTCGGTGGCAAGATGGGCGGCGTACCGTTCGAGATCATCTACGAGGACGACCAGTTCAAGCCCGACGTCGGGAAGTCGCGTTCGGAGAAGCTCGTCCAGCAGGACAAGGTGAACGTCATCGCGGGCTACATCTGGTCGAACGTGCTGCTCGCCTCGCTGAAGAGCGTGACCGACGAAGGCGACACCATCCTGATCTCGTCCAACGCCGGCCCCTCGCAGATCGCGGGCGAACTCTGCAACAAGAACTTCTTCTCGACCTCGTGGAACAACGACCAGACGCCGATGGCGATGGGTCAGTACCTCCAGGAGAAGGGCGTCAAGAGCATGTACCTGATGGCCGGCAACTACGCCGCCGGCAAGGACATGCTCGCGGGCGTCAAGCGCACCTTCAAGGGTGAGATCAAGGGCGAGGACCTTACCAAGTGGCCCGACCAGCTCGACTTCTCGGCCGAGCTCGCCAAGATCCGTGCCGCCAAGCCCGACGGCATCTTCATCTTCTATCCCGGCGCCCACGGCGTGCAGTTCCTGCAGCAGTACGTGCAGGCCGGCCTCAAGGACCAGATTCCGCTCTACCAGGTGTTCTCGATCGACGCGATCACCTTGCCGCAGCAGAAGGAACTGGCACTGGGGACGCTGGGTGCGCAGGAGTGGGTCAACGACCTGCCCAACGACGCCAACAAGAAGTACGTCGCCGACTTCAAGAAGAAGCACGGCGTCTATCCGTCCTACTACGGCGCCCAGAGCTATGATTCGATCATGCTGATCGCCTCCGCGGCCGAGGCGCTGAAGGGCGACCTGTCGAACAAGGACAAGGTCCGCGCCGAGATGAAGAAGGCCAACTTCAAGTCGCTGCGCGGCGACTTCAAGTACAACACCAACCAGTTCCCGATCCAGAACTTCTATATCCAGGAAGCCGTCAAGGATGCCGAGGGCATGATGACCGTGAAGACGATCGCCACCGCGGTGAAGGACGGCAAGGATCCGTACTACGAGAAGTGCCCGATGAAATAACGCCGGATCTGCGGTGACGGGAGCGCGGCGACGCGCTCCCGTTTCGTTTGCGGGGGTTTGAGGGGGATGGAATACCTGCTGCTCCAGATGCTGAACGGCGTGCAGCTCGGGCTGCTGATGTTCCTGCTCGCCGCTGGGCTGACCCTCACCTTCGGCATCATGGACCTGGTGAACCTGGCGCACGGCTCGCTCTACATGATGGGCGCCTACATCGCCTGGATGCTGATCGGCTGGACCGATTCGTTCGTGCTGGGCGCCCTGCTGGCGCTGCCGGTCACCTTCCTGCTGGGCATCGTCGTCGAGGCCATCGTGATGCGCAGGCTGTACGCCCGTGATCATCTCGAGCAGGTCCTGGCGACCTTCGGCCTGATCCTGTTCTTCAACGAGCTGGTCCGCGTGATCTGGGGACCTGCCGGCAAAAGCATCGCGGTGCCCGCCTTCCTCAACCGCACCGTCGAGATCCTGCCCGGCGTCCCCTACCCGGCTTACCGCTTCGCCATCATCATCGTCGGTGCGCTGGTTGCGATCCTGCTGGCCTGGCTGGTGGCGCGCACGCGGGTCGGCATGCTGATCCGAGCCGGTGCGTCCAACCGGCGCATGATCGGCGCGCTCGGCATCAACATCGAGCTGCTGTTCAGTCTGGTGTTCGGCCTTGGCGCGGTTTTCGCGGGCCTAGCCGGGCTGATGGCCGCTCCCATCACCTCGGTGAAGATCGGCATGGGCGACGACATCCTGATCCTCGCCTTCGTCATCATCGTCATCGGCGGCATCGGCTCGATCAAGGGCGCGTTCGTCGCCGCCATGGTCGTGGGCCAGATCGACATCGTCGGCCGTGCCTTCTTGCCTGACCTGCTCAAGACCTTCCTCAGTGCCAGCGCCGCCTCGAGCGCCGCGCCGGCGATCTCGCAGGTCCTGATCTACATCGTCATGGCAGGCGTGCTGGTCTGGCGGCCGACCGGGCTGTTCGGGCAGCGCACGTGACCCGCCCTTCATACCCAGCAGCATGAGCGACGTCCTCTCCTCGCTCCGCACGCCGCGCGGCCTGATCACCGCCCTGCTGCTGGTCGTTCTCGCGCTCCTGCCGTTGCTGACCCAGCTCCTCGACCAGCGCTATCTCCTGTCGATCGGCACCCGCATCGTCATCTGGGCGATCGCGGCCATCAGCCTCAACATGATCCTGGGCTATGGCGGCATGGTGAGCTTCGGCCACGCCGTGTTCTTCGGTATCGGCGGCTATGCCGTCGGCATCCTGAGCCATCACGGCGTCGCCAACGGCTGGGTCCAGTGGCCGGTCGCCATCGTCGCGGCGACGCTGTGGGCCGCCCTGGTCGGCGCGCTGTCGCTGCGCACGCGCGGGCTCTACTTCATCATGATCACCCTGGCCTTCGCCCAGCTCGTCTTCTATGTCGGCGGCGGGCTCGAGGCCTACGGCGCCGACGACGGGCTCAACATCAGCCGCAGCCGCTTCAACGGACTTTTGGACCTGCGCGACAAGGCCTCTTTCTACTGGCTGTGCTTCGCGCTGCTCTGCGGCACCCTGTGGTTCTGCAGCCGCTTCGCCAATTCGCGCTTCGGCATCGTGGTCCGCGGCGCCAAGTCCAACGACTTGCGGATGACGGCGCTGGGATTCCCCGTATTCCGCTATCGCCTGGCCGCCTTCACCCTGTCCGGCGCGTTCGGCGGCCTGGCCGGCATCCTGCTCGCCAACGAGGGCGCCTATATCTCGCCGGCGATGATGTCGTGGGTGAAGTCGGGCGATCTGATCGTCATCGTGGTCCTGGGCGGCATGGGCACCTTGTTCGGGCCGCTCTACGGCACCATCGCCTTCTTCGTGCTGGAAGAGTCGCTGAAGCCGATCCTCGACCTGTTGCGCAAGGGCTGGGGCGAATACTGGCAGATCGTGTTCGGCCCCATGCTGGTGCTGATCGCGCTATACGCCAGGGGCGGCATCGATTCTCTGTTCGGACGCCGTCGTGGTTGAGGCGCTGCTCTCCGCCACCGGCCTGGTCAAGCGCTTCGGAGGCCTGATCGCGACCGACAACGTCTCGATCGACGTGCGCCCGGGCGAGATCCACGCCCTGATTGGTCCCAACGGCGCCGGCAAGACCACTCTGGTGAGCCAGCTCACCGGCAACCTCACGCCCGACACCGGCACCATCCACTTCGCCGGTCGCGACATCACCCATCTGCCCATGCATGCCCGGGTGCGGCTCGGCCTGGCGCGCTCCTTCCAGATCACCTCGGTGCTGCGCGAGTTCACGGCGCTCGACAACGTGGCGCTGGCCGTGCAGGCCCATGCCGGCCATTCCTTCCGCTTCCTCGCCGACACGCGCCGTGACGAACGCCTGCGCGGCCCGGCGCGCCGCGGGCTCGAAGAAGTCGGTCTGGCCGAGCGCGCCGACACGCCGGCGTCCACACTCAGTCACGGCGAGCAACGCCAGCTCGAAATCGCCATGGCGCTGGCAGGCGATCCGAAGCTGCTGCTGCTCGACGAGCCGATGGCCGGCATGGGCGTGGAGGAATCGCAGCGCATGATCGGCTTCCTGAAAGGCCTGAAGGATCGTCGCGGCATGCTGCTGATCGAACACGACATGGATGCGGTCTTCCAGCTCGCCGACCGCATCACCGTGCTGGTCTACGGTCGCGCCATCGCTTCAGGCACGCCGGCCGAGATCCGCGCCAACGCTGAGGTGCGCCAGGCCTATCTCGGCGAGGGAGATACCTGATGCTGCGCGTTCGCGAACTGGAGGCCTTCTACGGCGCCAGCCAGGCGCTGTTCGGCATGCAGCTCGACATCGATGCCGGCGAGGTCGTGACCCTGATGGGCCGCAACGGCATGGGCAAGACCACGACGGTGAGCACCATCATGGGCTTGCTGCCGGCACGACGCGGCACGATCGAATTTCTTGGCCAGCGCGTCGAGCATCTGCCTTCCTTCCGCATTGCCCGGCTGGGATTGGGCCTGGTGCCCGAGGGTCGGCAAATCTTCCCCAACCTTTCGGTGCGCGAGAACCTTGTCGCCGCCGCGGCCAACCGCCTCGGCGCCAACCAGCCCTGGACTTTGCTCCGCACCTTCGACTTCCTGCCGCGCCTCGCCGAGCGCCAGCGCAACATGGGCAACCAGCTCTCCGGCGGCGAGCAGCAGATGCTGGCGATTGGCCGGGCGTTGATGACCAACCCCAAGCTCCTGATCCTCGACGAGGCCACCGAGGGTCTCTCGCCATTGCTGCGCCAGGAGATCTGGGCCTGCCTGGCGCGCCTGAAGCGCGAAGGCCAGGCCATCCTGGTGATCGACAAGAATGTCGGCGCCCTGATCAAGCTCGCCGACCGACATCACATCGTGGAAAAAGGCCGCGTTGTCTGGACCGGCACCTCCGACGCCCTGGCCGGTGACCGCGACCTGCAGCACAAATACCTCGGCGTCTAGGCAGTCCGGAGCCTGACGCGAAACGCCGCGCAGGGACAGCCGCTTGCCTTTCGCAGGGACCGCCGGAATGATGCCGCGTCGTTGCGGAGTACTCGATGCGCCTGTCTTTTGTTGTCTCCCTGGTTGCCTTCGCGGTCGCCCCCGCTTTCGGCCAGGGGCAGGTCAACGTCTACAACTGGTCCGACTACATCGCCGAGGACCAGCTCAAGGCGTTCGAGAAGGACACCGGCATCAAGGTCAACTACACGACCTACGATTCCAACGAGATCCTCGAAGCCAAATTGCGCGCCGGCCGCTCGGGCTACGACGTCGTCGTTCCGACGGTCTCGCCGTTCTTCGTGCGTCAGCTCGCCGCCGGCCTCTACAAGCCGCTCGACAAGGCCA
>CADECW010000001.1:177353-193533 GCA_902825855.1 uncultured Rhodospirillales bacterium
CCGTTCTTCGTGCGTCAGCTCGCCGCCGGCCTCTACAAGCCGCTCGACAAGGCCAGGCTCAAGAACCTCAAGAACCTCGATCCCGAGATCATGGGAGCATTGGCGAAGTACGATCCCGGCAATGCCCATGCCATACCCTGGATGTGGGGCACCACGGGCATCGGCTACAATGTCGACGCCATCAAGAAGCGCATGGCCGACGCGCCCGTCGATTCGCTGAGGATGATCTTCGATCCTGCGATCGTCTCGAAGTTCGCCGATTGCGGCGTCATGATCCTCGACAGCGCCACCGACATCTTCCCGGCGGCGCTGAAATATCTCGGGCTCGACCCCGATTCCAGGAAGGCCGAAGACCTCGCCAAGGCGGCTGACGTCGTCAAGGCGGTACGGCCCTACATCCGCAAGTTCCACTCCTCGGAGTACATCAACGCGCTGGCCGGCGGCGACATCTGCCTCGCCTTCGGCTACTCGGGCGACATCTTCCAGGCACGGGACCGCGCCGCCAAGGCGAAGGACAAGCAGACCATCGCCTACGCCATCCCGCGCGAAGGTTCGCTGCTGTGGATCGACGTCGCCGCGATTCCCAAGGATGCGCCCAATGCCGACAATGCGTTGCGCTTCCTCGACTTCTTGCTCGAACCCAAGGTCGCCGCCGCGTCGAGCGAACTCACGGGCTACGCCAACGCCAACCTGCCGGCGACCGCGCTGCTGCCCAAGGAGATCTCGGGCAATCCGCTGATCTATCCGCCGGCCGACGTTCGCGCCAAGTTCTACACCATCACCGCCGGCAGCGCCGAGCAGACGCGCGAGAGGACCAGGCTGTGGACCACGGTGAAGACGGGTCGGTGACTTGAGCGCCGAGCCGATCGTCAGCATCCAAGGCGTTGCCAAACGCTTCGGCACGGTCGCCGCGGTCGATTGCGTCGATCTCGACATCCGGCGCGGCGAGCTGTTCGCGCTGCTGGGCGGGTCGGGCTGCGGCAAGACCACCTTGCTGCGCATGATCGCGGGCTTCGAGATGCCCGACGCGGGCCGCATCCTGATCGATGGCCAGGACATGACGGGCGTGCCGCCGCATCGTCGCCCGGTCAACATGATGTTCCAGTCGTACGCCCTCTTCCCGCACATGGACGTTGCGACCAACGTGGGCTACGGGCTGCGTCGCGAAGGCCTGCCGGCTGGCGAGATCGCACATCGTGTCGCCCAGGCGCTGGAGCAGGTGAGGCTAGCCGAGCACGGCAAGCGCCGACCGGCGCAGCTCTCGGGCGGCCAGCGCCAGCGCGTGGCGTTGGCCCGTGCGCTGGTCAAGCGGCCCAAGCTGCTGCTGCTCGACGAGCCGTTGGCCGCACTCGACCGCAAGCTGCGCGAGGGCACACGCTTCGAACTGGTGCGCCTGCAGGAGCAGCTCGGCCTCACCTTCGTCATGGTGACGCACGACCAGGGGGAGGCGATGTCCATGGCGAGCCGCCTCGCCGTCATGAACGAGGGTCGCATCGTGCAGACCGGCGATCCGCACGAGATCTACGAGCGTCCGCGCACGCGCTTCGTCGCCGACTTCATCGGCATCGCCAACATCCTGCCCGTCGATGGCGGCGACGCCTGGCTGGCGTTGCGGCCCGAGAAGATCGGCCTGTTCGCCGCCCCTCCGAACACCGACCATGCCGAGCGGGGCCGCATCGTCGAGATCGCCTACGAGGGCGACCGCTCGCTCTACCGGGTGGCGCTGGCTGACGGCAGCATGCTCCTGGTCTCGACGGCCAACGTCGCGCGCCATCCGCGGGAGCCCTGGCCGCGCGGCCAGCAGGTGTGGCTGGGCTGGGCAGCGGATGCCGGTCAGCGGCTCGAGGGATGAGCGCCTGACCATGCGCCTCGTCATCGCGTTGCCCTTCCTCTGGCTCGCCGCCTTCTTCCTGCTGCCGTTCGCGCTCGTGCTGGCGATCGCCTTCGGCGTCAACAATCCCGATGCCGTGCCGCCGGTCGATCTCGGCATGTCGCTGAAGAGCTTCGCCCTGCTTTTCACCGACGATCTCTACCTTGCGGCCTGGCTGGGCTCACTGCGGATTGCCGCGACCTCGACCGTGCTCTGCCTGCTGCTGGGCTATCCCATGGCCTACGCGATCGCCCGCGCACGGCCGGGCTTGCGGCCGCTGCTGCTGATGGCTGTCATCCTGCCCTTCTGGACGTCGTTTTTGATCCGCGTCTATGCCTGGATGGGCCTGCTCGCCAGCAACGGCATCCTGAACCAGTTCCTGCGCGCCAGCGGGCTGGTCGACAACCCGGGCACCATCCTGGGCACCGAATGGGCGGTCCATCTCGGCATCGTCTACGCCTACCTGCCTTTCATGGTGCTGCCTGTCTATGCCGCGCTGGAGAAGCTCGACACCAGCCTTCTCGAAGCCGCCGCCGATCTCGGCGCCAGCCCGCTCGTCGCCTTCTTCACCGTCACCCTGCCGCAGTCCCTGCCCGGCATCCTTGCCGGCTGCCTGCTGGTCTTCATCCCGGCCGTCGGCGAGTTCGTCATCCCCGACCTTCTGGGCGGCACCGGCACGCTGATGATCGGCAAGGTGCTGTGGGACGAGTTCTTCCTCAATTCGGACTGGCCGCTCGCCTCCGCTGTCGCGGTCTGCCTCCTGGTGTTGCTGGTCGGCCCGATCGCCCTCTTCCAGCGCCAGCAGGCCAAAAGCCTCGAGCGGCAATGATGATGGGCCGCGCCCGCTTCGCCTTCACCGTGCTGGCCTTCGGCTATGCCTTCCTCTACCTGCCGATCGCGCTGGTGATGGTCTATGCGTTCAACGAATCGAGGCTGGTGACGGTGTGGGCCGGCTTCTCGACCAAATGGTGGAGCGCCCTGTTCGCCAACGAGGCGATGCTGGCCGCCGCCTGGCTGTCGCTGCGCATCGCGCTGGCGAGCGCCACCGTCGCGGCCGTCATCGGCCTGGCCGCCGGCTATGCGCTCGCCCGCGTGCCGCGCTTCTTCGGTCGCACCTTGTTCGGCAGCCTGGTGATCGCGCCCATGGTCATGCCCGAGGTCGTGATGGGCATCTCCATGCTGCTGCTGTTCGTCGGCTCCGACCAGCTCGTCGGCTGGCCGGTGCGCGGCTTCGTCACCATCGCCATCGCCCACATCACCTTCTCCATCGCCTTCGTGGCCGTCGTCGTGCAGGCCCGCCTCGCCGACTTCGACCGCTCGCTCGAAGAGGCGGCGATGGATCTCGGCGCCACGCCATGGACCACTTTCCGCACCATCACGCTGCCCCTGATCGCGCCCGCGGTCGGCTCGGGCTGGTTGCTCGCCTTCACGCTGTCGCTCGACGACCTGATCCTCACGCAGTTCGTCGCCGGCGCGCAGTCGGAGACGCTGCCGATGCGGGTCTATTCGAGCGTGCGGCTGGGTGTCGATCCGCAGATCAATGTGCTCGCCACCATCATCGTGGTGATCGCAGCCTGTGCGCTGATTCTTTCGGGATGGCTGACGCGGCGGAAAGCTTGAGCTAAGCTTTGACCGAACAGCGCTTTTGTAGTGGGGGAACCGAAGATGGCATCGCGGCGTTACGTTCTGAAGGGGGTCGGGATGGCGACGATCGGGGCAACTCTACCGCCGCTGAACGATGCGCTGGCGCAGAACGCGCCAGCTGCCGCACCCTCCGCCGCACCAGCGGCCAAAGCTCCCAAGCTCCTCGAGATGGAAGGCAAGGCCAAGCTCGCCGTGCTCGGCGACCGGCCGCTTGTCGCCGAGACACAGGCGGCACTGATGGACGACGACGTCACGCCGACAGACAAGCTCTTCGTGCGCAATAACGGCCAGGTACCGGAAGCCACGCGCGATCCCAAGGCGTGGAAGATCAAGGTCGATGGCGAGGTCAACACACCGCTCGACATCACGCTGGGCGACCTGATGGGCCGTTTTCCCAATGTCACCTATCAGCTCGTGCTGGAATGCGGCGGCAACGGCCGCTCCTTCTTCGAGCCCGAGGCGCGCGGCAATCAGTGGACCAACGGCGGTGTGGGCTGCCCGCAATGGACCGGCGTGCGCCTGGCTGACGTGCTGAAGGCCGCCGGCCTGAAATCGTCGGCGGTCTACACTGGCCACTACGGCGCCGATCCGACGCTGGCCGGCGAGACCGACAAGCCCACGATCTCGCGCGGCATGCCCATCAAGAAGGCTTTGGACGAGCACACGCTGATCGCTTTCAAGCTGAACGGCCAGGACCTGCCGCTGATCCATGGTGCGCCGGTACGCCTGATCGTGCCGGGCTGGGCGGGCTCGCTTTCGACCAAGTGGCTGACGCGCATCTGGGTGCGCGACAAGGAGCATGACGGCCCGGGCATGGGCGGCTTCTCCTACCGCACGCCGAAGAAGCCCATCGTGCCGGGCAGCAAGGGCGACGAGAAGGACATGGCCATCCTGGAATCGATGCCCGTGCGCTCGGTCATCACCTTCCCGGCCGATGGCACCAGGCTCGCCGCCGGCACCACGAAGCTCGACTTGCGCGGCAATGCCTGGGCGGGCGACTGGGACATCAAGACCGTCGACATCTCGATCGATGCCGGCAAGACCTGGAAGGCCGCCAAGGTCAATCCGCCGGCCAACAAGTTCGCATGGCAGCGCTTCACCGCCTCGATCGATCTGCCGAGCTCGGGCTACTACGAGGTCTGGGCGCGGGCGACCGACAGCAACGGTGTCACCCAGCCCTTCCAGGCAACCAACTGGAACCCGCAGGGCTACGGCGCCAACCCGATCAGCCGCATTCGCGTCCTCGCCGAGTCTTGAGAGAAATCACGGTCACCCACGTCGTCGTCATCACCCTGACGGCGACGTTCGTCCTGCTCGGCCTCGACCGCGCGGGCGAATTGCGTCCGAACCGACCGGTCTACACGGGCCCGGCCACGCCGACGGCAGTGGCGGCGCCAAAGCAGGATCCCGCCCACGATCCGGACAAAGGCAAGCCGCCGCCGCACAACGACAAGCCCGAGGACCTGCCCGACGGCAAGGGTCGCGACGTGACCTTTTACACCTGCACGGCCTGCCATGGCGTGGCGCTGATCAAGGCGCAGGGTCTGACACGCGAATTATGGGATTCGACCTTCGACCTGATGCTCCAAAAGCATCGCATGCCGCCGGTGCCGGCGGCCGAACGCGGCGAGATCCTCGACTACCTCGCCACGACCTTCCCTCCGCGCCGCCGCGGACGCGGCGACGACAATCCGTTCAGATAGCCTTCGCCCACTTCTCCGACCAGGAATGGAGCGGCAGGAACAGCCGCAGCAGTTCCTCGCCCAATGCCGTGAGCCGGTAACCCGCCGCTTCGTCGAGGCGCACCAGCTTTGCCTCCCTGAGCTCGGCCAGACGCGTGTTGATGATGGTCGGGCTGGCACCGATCGCGTCCTGCAGTTCGCGGAACCGCCGCGGCTCCTCGCGCAGCTCCCAAACGATGCGTAACGCCCAGCGCCGGCCCAGGAGGTCGAGCAGCACCATGATCGGCCGGCCGGTGCGCGAGCCGCGTACGCGCTTCACCATCCATTTCACTCCGTTACTACAATTTCTGTAGCTATTTCGCTACAGTAAGTGTAGCACAATGGCCGACCTCGATGGAGACCGCCAATGCCCCGCATCGCCCCGGCCGAACCGCCCTACGAACCGCAGATCACCGCCGCGCTCGAGCGCATCATGCCGCCCGGCGTGCCGCCACTCATGCTGTTTCGCACCATGGCGAAGAGCCCGCGCGTCTTCGCCAGGATGTTCGCTGGCGCGCTTCTGGACAAAGGCGCGCTATCGCTGCGCCAGCGCGAGATCGTGATCGACCGCACGACGGCGCGGCTGGGCTGCGAATACGAATGGGGCGTCCATGTCGCTTTCTTCGCCGAACGAGCCAGTTTCACGCCCGAGCAGTCAGCCGCCACGGCTACAGGCGCGAGTGACGCGCCGTGCTGGTCGGCCGACGAGCGCACCCTGATCTTCCTGGTCGACGACCTGGTCGACCGTCGCACTCTCGGCGACGACACCTGGCGCCGCCTCACCGCGCACTTCGACGAAGCGCAGATCCTCGAGGCCATCGCCCTCGTGGGCTATTACCATACGATCAGCTTCCTTTGCCGCGGCCTGGACCTGCCGTTGGAAAGCTACGGCGCGCGCTTCCCCCGTTGAGCGTGCGCACGGGCGCGTCCTGTGCCATCGTTCGAGCGTGTGGCTTCCGAGGGAGTGCGCGATGTTCCGGCGGACGTTCCTTGTTGGCGCCGCAGGGTTGGCGGCTCCCCTGCCCGCCGCTGCGCAATCCTCGACGCCCGAGAAGGTCGCCGTTGCGCTGCCCAAGCTCAAGGACTTCGCTCGCCAGATCACCGACAAGGTGCAAGTGCCCGGCCTCGCGATCGCCATTGTCCATCGCGACGAGGTCGTCTTCCTGGAGGGCTTCGGCCTCCGCCAGGTCGGCAGGCCCGAGGCCGTCGACGCTGACACGGTCTTCCAGCTCGCCTCGCTGTCCAAACCATTGTCCTCGACTGTCGTCGCCGGCCTGGTGAGCGACAACAAGGTCTCGTGGGACAGCCGCCTGCGCGACATCGACCCTGGATTCACGCTCCAGGACGAACTCGCCGCCGCCAATGTGACCGTCCGCGACCTGTTCGCCCATCGCAGCGGCTTGCCGGGCCATGTCGGCGACGACATCGAGGAGCTCGGTTTCAGCCAGGGCGAGATCCTGCATCGCCTGCGCATGGCCAAACCCGCCTACGGCTTTCGCAGCGGCTACTCCTACAGCAACTTCGGCCTGACCGAGGCCGCCGTCGCCGCGGCCCGGATATCGGGTCAGGGCTGGGAGGAAGCCGCCGAGGACAAGCTCTACAAGCCGCTCGGCATGGCCTCGACCAGCTCGCGCTACCGCGACTTCCTGAACCGCTCCAACCGCGCGTCCCTGCATGTACCGGTCGACGGCGCATGGGCTTCGTTCACGCGGCGCAACCCGGATGCGCAGTCGCCCGCCGGCGGCGCCAGCTCGAGTGCACGCGACCTCGCGCAATGGCTGCGTCTGCTGCTGGCGGGGGGCCGGATCGACGCTCGCCAGCTGATCGCCAAGGAAGCGCTGCAACAGGCGCTCGTTCCCGCGATCGTGCGCAGCGTCGATCCCGACACCGGCGCAGCGTCCTTCTATGGCCTCGGCTGGAACATCGACTATCGCGCCCATGGTGTCGAATGGAGCCATGCCGGTGCTTTCAGCGCGGGGGCACGCACGCTGGTACGCCTGATCCCGGGTGAGCAACTCGGCATCGTCGTGCTGTCGAACGCCTTCCCGACGGGCGTGCCCGAAGGTGTCGCGGCGACGTTCTTCGACCTGGTCTTCGAAGGCCGGTCGACCAAGGACTGGGTGACGATGGCCAACGACGTCTTCCAAGCGGGCTACGCCGCGATGCTGAAGCCGTCGCTGGCCTACGCGACGGAGCCTGCCTCGCCGTCAGCGCCGCTGCCGCCGGAGGCCTTTCTCGGCGACTACGGCAACGACTATGTCGGCGACGCCAAGGTCACCGAGTCAGGCGGAGCGCTCTACCTGCATCTCGGACCGGCCGGACGTCGCTTCCTGCTCAGCCACTTCGATCGCGACGTGTTCACCTACACGCCGATGTCGGAAGCACCAAAGGCGCGCAGCGGCGTGAGTTTCTTGATCGGTCCGGACGGCAAGGCGAGCGAGGTCACGATCGAGGACCTCAACGACTACGGCTTGGGACGACTGGTTCGCCTCCCGACTACGACGCCGCAACAACCTCGCTGATCCTGCCGACAATGCGCCGCGGGCCTAGGCCTCGCAACGTGTCGGCGTCGCGATGAAGTTCGGAAGCCCGGCGAACCAGAGCTGCAGCTCGGCATTGTCGAGCGGCACCCATTCATGATCTTGGCGCTGGGCCTTGTCCCAGGCCATGGTCACGGCGCCGGACGTGCTGCGATCGACGTACAGACCGCCGTCCCGGAACGAGCGGCTTGCTTCCGAATGCCCCGGGCGTCTGTGTGATCTCGCCATGGGCCGATGCAATACTAAAAGCGTCATTGGGCACCTCAGCACTCGTCAAGTCATCGGAGCCTAGGCCGGGGTTGTCCGCCGTACTGTGATTTTGGTCACGTCCACGTCTGGTCCGCGCGCCACATCACGAACACAATCCGTTCTCTCCCAGCCCGCTTTTAGCTTCTGACGTAACGGTCGATGCCAAGAACGACGATACCGGAGACCAGGCCCCAGAAGGCAGAGCCCACGCCCATCAGCGTGATGCCCGAGGCGGTCACCGCGAGAGTCGCGGCGGCGGCGAAGCGATCCTGGTCGGCCGAAAGCGCGGCGCCCATGGCGCTCGCCATCGAGCCCAGCAGCGCGGTACCAGCGACGGTGGCGAGCAACGCCGGCGGCAACGCACCGAACACGCCGACCAGCGAAGCGCCGAATAGCGCGATCAGGCTCCACCATCCGGCGTAGAAGACACCCGCCTTCCACCGCTCGGCCGGATCGGGATGTGCCTCGGGGCCCGTGCAGAGCGCGGCGGAGATCGCCGCGAGATTGGAGGTGTGGGCGCCGAGGAAGGCCGTGCCCAACGACGCCACGCCGGTGACGGCGAGGACCGGTTGAGTCGGCGGCTCGTAGCCCGAAGCGCGCAGCACGGCAAAGCCCGGCAGGTTCTGCGACGCCATGGTAACAAGATAGAGTGGCACGCCGAGCCCGATCAAAGTTGCCGCATCCCACGCCGGCATCACAAACTCGGGCCGCGAAAGGCCAAGCGCCGGTATTGGCTTCACCAGGCCGAGGCTCACTGCGATCGCCGCGCCGGCGGCAAGCACGATCAGCGAGGCAAGAGTCGGCGCGAGGGCGCGCACCACCAGGAACAACGCGAGCATGGGCAGCACCAACAGCGGTGCGCTGGGCACGTGCTCGACCATGGCGATGACCAGGCGCAACAGGATGCCCGCCAGCATCGCCGCAGCGATGCTGGCCGGTATCTTCTCGATCAGGCGGGCGAGTGGCCGGACGGCAGCCGTCAGCAGGATCAGCGCCGCGGCCAGCACGAAGGCGCCCACGGCGGCGCCGATGCCGGGCGCGCCCGTGGTCGATGCGATCAGCGCCGCGCCCGGTGTCGACCAGGCGGTGATGATGGGCATGCGGTAGCGGACGCTGAGCCAGAGACCGGAGAGCGCGGTCGCGATGGCGAGGCCCGACACCCACGAGCTCGCCTGCGCCGGTGTTGCGCCGACGGCAGCGGCCGCCGCCAGGACGACGGGCAAGGTTCCGCCGACCCCCGCCACCGTTGCAACCAGCGCGGCGGTGGCGGTGGAGACCAGGCCGGATGTCACGGCGCGTTCGCTCTGTCGACCATCGCCTGCAGGAGAATCTGGGCGCCGGCGCCGATGTCGGCCTTGTCGGCATCCTCGATCTCGTTGTGGCTGATGCCGTCCTTGCACGGCACGAAGATCATGGCGGTCGGCGCGACGCGGCTGACGTAGCACGCGTCGTGGCCGGCGCCACTCACGATGTCCATGTGGGCAAAGCCCGCCTGCTCCGCGCCGCGGCGCACCGCTTCGACCAGCTCGCGGGCGAAAGGCGATGGCGGGAAGTACCAGATCTCCTCGATCTTCACGTCCAGGCGATGGCGCCTGGCGATCTCGGCGGCCGCGGCCCGCATCTCGACGTCCATCTTGCCGAGCTCGCCGTCATCGGGATGGCGGAAGTCGACCGTCATGAACACGCGGCCGGGAATCGTGTTGCGCGACTGCGGCTGGCTTTCGATCACGCCGATGGTCGAGCGCCCGTTCGGCCGATTGCCGATCCTGCGGCACTCGACGATCAGCTCGGCCGCGCCGACCAGCGCATCGCGGCGACCTTCCATAGGCGTGGTGCCGGCGTGGCTTTCCATGCCGGTCCACGAGATCTCGTACCAGCGCTGGCCCTGCGCACCCGTGACGACGCCGATGGTCTTCTTCTCGCGCTCGAGGATCGGCCCCTGCTCGATATGCGCCTCGAAGAAGGCGCCGACCTTGCGGCCGCCGACCGGCTCCTTCCCGTCATAGCCGATCGCCTTCAGCGCCTCCGCAAAGGTGACGCCATCGCGATCCTTGATGCCGAGCGCATGGTCGAGCGTGAAGGCGCCGCCGAACACGCCCGACGCCACCATGGCCGGCGCGAAGCGGCAGCCTTCCTCGTTGGTCCACACGGCCACTTCGATCGGCGCTTCGGTGACGTATCCTGAATCGTGCAGGACGCGCAGGACCTCGAGCCCGGCCATCACGCCATAGGCGCCGTCGAACTTGCCGCCGGTCGGCTGGGTGTCGAGATGCGAGCCGGTCATCACGGGCGGCCTGGCCGGATCGCGGCCCTCCCGGCGGGCGAAGATGTTGCCGAGCTGGTCGACCTTGATGGTGCAGCCTGCCTGCTTGGCCCAGCGCACGAAAAGATCGCGCCCCTGGCCGTCGAGGTCGGTCAGGGCGATGCGGCACACCCCGCCCTTCTCGGTGCCGCCGATCTCGGCCAATTCCATCAGGCTCTTCCATAGCCGGTCGGAGTCGATCTGCAGGTTGGGGCGGTCGGCGGTTTTCATTCAGGCAACTCCGGACAGGACTTCGTTGTGACCATAGCAAATGCCAGCCAGCGAAACGAAGTGCTTGAGCGCCGTGGCAGGCTCTTGCAAGGGTGCCTTCATCGGAAGGAATTCATCCAACATGTTGCCGCTGTCCGACACGCTCGTCCTCGACCTCACGCAAGTCATCGCCGGCCCCACCGCCGGCCAGATACTGGGCGACATGGGCGCCGACGTGATCAAGGTCGAACCCCTGCACGGCGAGCACTTCCGCCCGCATTTCGGCGGCGCCTGGGTGCCGTCGATGAACCGCAACAAGCGCGGGCTGGCGGTCGACTTGCGTACCGAGGGCGGCCGCGAGGTGCTGATGCGGCTCGCGCGCAAGGCCGACGTATTCATGGAGGCGTTCACGCCGGGCGTCATCGACAAGCTGGGCTTCGGCTGGGAGAAGCTGTCGCAGGAGAACCCACGGCTGATCTACGCCTCGGTGTCGGGCTACGGCCAGACCGGCCCCCATGCGAGCCGCGCCGGCTACGATCCCTGCATCCAGGCCGAGATCGGCCTGATGGATGCGACCGGCCCCGAAGACGGCGAGATGTGCCGCGTCGGCACCGCCGCCATCGACTACTCGACCGGCTCGTTCTGCGCCGCCGGCATCGCCTTCGCCCTGCTGGCGCGACACAAGACCGGCCGCGGCCAGCGGCTCGACCTGTCGCTGTTCGACGTCGGCATGCACCTGATGAGCCACTGGATCACCAATCATGGATTGACCGGGGAGGATCCCATCCGCATGGGCACCTCGAATTCGATCATCTGCCCGTTGCGCGTGTTTCCGACGAGGTCGCAGCCAATCTTCATCGCCGGCACCAACGATGCTTTCTGGAAGATTTTGTGCACGGCGCTCGGCAAGCACGATTGGCTTGCGGACGGGCGTTTCGCCACGAATGCCGACCGCGTCGCCAACCGCGGCATCCTCGAACCGATGATCGAGGCGCATTTCCTGCAGCACACCTGTGACGAGCTTCTGGACAAGCTGATCCCTGCCGGAATGGCCTGCTCGGCCGCCTACAGGATCAGCGAGGCGATGGTGAGCCCGCATGCCCAGGCGCGCGGCAGCGTCCTGGAGTTCGACTATCCGGGCATCGGCCCGGTGAAGTCGGCTAACAATCCGATCAAGCTCTCCGACGCGCCGGTCGAGACGCGGCGCAAATCACCGGCAGTGGGCGAGCATACGGTCGAGATCATGCGCGAAGTGGGCTACAGCGACGCCGAGATCTCCAACCTCAAGAACGCCAAGGCCATCGCAACCCCATGAAGATCGTGTACAGCGACAAGCACGCCCGGCACGACCCGCAGTCGTTCTTCGTGCGCGGCGTCAAGCAGCGCAGCGCCGAGCAGCCGGAACGCGCCGAGCGCCTGCTGGCGGCGGCGAGGGGCGCCGGCCACGACATCGTTGGCGCCAAGACGCATGGGTCGGCGCCAGCCGAGACCGTGCATACGCGGGAGTACATAGACTTCCTCAGGACCATCGCGCGTGAATGGGCGAAGCTGCCGAACGCCTCGGCCGAGGTCATGCCCAACGTCCATCCCGCGCGCTATCCCGCGACCTACCCGAAGGCGCTGGCCGGCCGGGCCGGCTGGCACCAGGTCGATCTCGCCTGCCCGATCGGGCCGCACACCTGGGAGGCCGCCCTCGCCGCCAGCGAGTCGGCGGCAACGGCCGCCGACCTGGTACTCGACGGTGCGCGCGAGGCCTATGCGCTCTGCCGGCCGCCCGGCCACCACGCTTATGCCGACATGGCCGGCGGCTTCTGCTTCCTGAACAACACCGCCATCGCGGCCCAGCGCTTGCGCCAGAAGCACCAGCGCGTCGCCGTGCTCGACGTCGACGTCCATCACGGCAACGGCACGCAGGGCATCTTCTTCGAGCGCGACGACGTGCTGACGGCTTCCATCCACGCGGACCCCGACAATTATTATCCGTTCTACTGGGGTCACGCTCATGAGACCGGTGTCGGCAAGGGTCATGGCTTCAACCTGAACCTGCCGCTGCCGCTTGGTTCGGCAGACGCTCCGTGGCTCGCCGCGGGCGACACGGCACTGGCGCAAATCCGAGACTTCGCGCCGACGGCGGTGGTCGTCGCGCTGGGGCTCGACGCCAGCGAAAGCGATCCGTTGCAGGGCCTCAAGGTGACCGGTGCGGGCTTCCACGCCATGGCAGCCAGGATCGCAAGCCTCGGCCTGCCTACCGTCCTGGTGCAGGAAGGCGGCTATCTCAGCGACGATCTCGGCCGCAATCTGGTGCAGTTCCTGTCGGGTTTCGAGACCGGCCGGAAGCACGACTAGCGTCAAAACCCAGTCGAGCGAGCCCGTCTATTGATCAGCGCCACTCCGCGCACTCGTGTCCTCATCGCACTCCTCGATGCAGGCTGCACAACCGCTGATCTTGGCAAGGCAGTCCGGAAAACGTATTCTTCCTAACAGCGGAGCGCTCGAAGGCCCGGCGTTTACAGCGGGGGGAAGCTGTGCGAGTGCGCTTTTTCGGCACGCGAGGATCGATCGCCACGCCTGGTCCGCAAACGCTGCGGTATGGCGGGAACACGTCCTGTATTGAGGTTCGATCGAAGTCCGGCACCCTCGCCATTCTTGATATGGGCACCGGAGCCGCAGCTCTGGGTCGCCAATTGATGGCGCGGGGAGAGCCGATCTCCGGCCATATTCTGATCAGCCACACCCATTGGGACCACATCCAGGGCATCCCATTCTTCGCGCCACTGTTCGTTCCGGGCTTCGAATGGGACATCTACGCGCCGCGCGGCATCGGCCAGACCTTGCGACAGACTCTCGCGGGCCAGATGCAATCCACCTACTTTCCCGTAGCCATAGAGCAGCTCGGCGCCACAATTCGCTATCATGAGCTCGTCGAGGGGCGGCTGCGGATCGGAGACATTGAGGTGACCACTCGCTACCTCAACCATCCGACGCTCACGCTGGGCTACCGACTCGAGGCGGACGGCGTCGCGTTCGTCTATGCTTGCGATCACGAACCTCATTTCCACGGGCTCGCAACCGGCGTCGGCGATATCTTCGGAGAAGACCGACGCCATGCCGAGTTTCTTGCAGGCGCCAACCTGGTCGCGCACGATGCGCAGTACCTCGCCAGCGAATACCAACACAAGATCGGCTGGGGCCATAGCACGATCGAGTATGCGTTCGCAGTTGCCAGGCTTGCGAAGGTCGAACAGCTCGCGCTTACCCACCATGATCCGATTCGCGACGACGGTGCGATTGACGCCATTGTCGAAACGCTGCGTTCGGAGAGCCTGCGCATGGCGGGGCCCCATATCCTCGCCGCTGCCGAGGGACATGAGATAGATCTCTCTCCAAGGACTTTGGTGGCAGCCACCAAGCCACGGTTCTTGGCCGAAGCATCGCAGGTCACCGCCCTCGTCGGCCGGTCGGCTCTCTTGGCCATGACCGAACCGTCGCGCATCAACGAGCTTTCCGATTTCCTGCGCGCCGATGAAGTGCACGTTCACCTGTGTGGCATCGAGGATGCGCCGAGGCTCGCGGAGCGAGAAGCGCCGATGCTGGTGCTGCTCGAAGATACCGGCGATGATCGCGCCGCCAAGGCATGTCATGCGATCCGGAGCTTGCGCGGTGGAGACGAGCTGCCAATCGTGCTCGTCACGTCAAGTGAGCACATCGCCAGCAATCGCCGCGGCTATGCCAGTGCCGTCGATGACTCCTTTACCGATGTTCTCATGCAACCCTACTCGCCGATCTATGCGAGAGCGCGGATCAGGGCTTGGCTCATGCGCGCAGCCTGCCGCTGGGTCCGACCATCCGAACCGAATGATGAAGACCGGCGCCTTGCAGCCACCCGGGCGCTTGGTCTGTGGCAAACGGAGCCGGAGGAGCGCTTTGACCGGATTACTCGCGTTGCCGCCGCGGCGCTCGATGTCCCCATCGCGCTCATAGCTTTGATGGATCGAGATCGCGAGTGGTTCAAGTCGTGCTTCGGGCTCGAGATTCGCGAGGTCCTTCGCGATGATTCCTTTTGTGGCCACGCCATATTCGAGCGCCAGCCCCTTGTCGTCAGCGATGCCCTTCTGGATGAGCGATTTGCCGACAATCCCTATGTGACCGGTGCTCCCGGCGTTCGGTTCTATGCCGGTCATCCACTCATACTCAACAATAGTTGCTGCGTTGGCACGCTCGCCATTCTGGATACAAAGCCGCGTTATTTTGACAATGGCGGGCTTTCCGTCCTGCGTGACCTGGCGCAGCTCGTGATCGGGGAATTGGAGCGGCCAAAGGGTGCGTAGCGCGATCTTGGAATCCGCCGGTCCCTATGTGACCTAGTTCACAGAGCGCCATTGCGCAGCTGCGGTAGATTGGAACAATTGTTTGCGGGCTTGGAACGTCGCTTCATGGACGGCTGTGCGTTCAGCGTAATGTGCTTCCCAGCGGCAGGAGGGCAGCCATGCCCGATCTTACTGAACAGGGCACAGAGGCTAGAAGCGACTTCTACGCCGGATTGCCTACCGGCACGCGCTTGGGTCAGTACGAGCTGAAGTCGATTCTTGGCCAAGGCGCCTTTGGCATTACCTACCGTGCTCGGGACCTTGCTGGCGATCGCGATGTCGCGATCAAGGAGTATCTCCCGGCCACGTTGGCGCTGCGTAAGGACCGCACCACCGTCATTCCGCGATCGGGTGATCTCGCGGAGCAGTTCGCCTGGGGACGGGAACGCTTCTTGGAGGAAGCAAATACATTGAAGCGCCTCGAGGGCACGTCCTCGATCGTGCAGGTCCATGACTTCCTCGAAGCCCACGGCACCGCTTACATGGTGATGGCCCTCATCGAGGGCGAGACCATGGCCAAGCGACTGCTCCGAGAGCACGGCCTGACCGCGGAGGCACTGGAACGCCTCCTGTTCCCGCTTCTTGATGGACTGGAAAAGGTGCACGCGGCCGGCTTCCTGCACCGCGACATCAAGCCGGCCAATATCATGATCGACATGAAAGGGAGCCCGACGCTCATCGACTTCGGGGCGTCTCGTGCAGCGCTCGCCGGACGGTCGACGACTTTCACGGCCATCTTTACGCCGGGCTATGCTGCAGCCGAACAGTTTGCCTCCAGCAACTTGGGGCCGTGGACCGATATCTATGGCCTGGCGGCCACGCTCTATCACGCCATAAGCGGACAGGTTCCGCCCAGTGCGATCGAGCGCATGTTCAAGGACGAGTACAAGCCACTCGTCGAGTTGCAACCGTTGGGTTTCAGTCCTGCCTTCCTCGACAGCATCGACAGAGCGCTTGTGGTGACATCGGCAGACCGCCCGCAAAGCATCGCCGAATGGCGGCGAATGCTTGCGTCGTCTCTGGACGTAACGCGCATCGCCCGACGGCCAGGCCGCCTGGCGCGTGCAGTGAACAAGACCAGGCGCAAACGCCTGAACATCGGTGCTCCAGCGATCGGGTTGATATCGGCAGCGGTGTTGGCCGCGGTTGGCGGTATCGGATATGTCGCTTTCACTGCCGGCGCGCCGCCAACTGTAAGCGTCGCGGCGCTTAGCCTTTCCGCCGAGCAGCTCGAACAGGCGCTGGCGGAGCGGCGCAAGGCCGATGCCCAGGCTGCG
>CADECW010000002.1:0-64756 GCA_902825855.1 uncultured Rhodospirillales bacterium
TGAGTCTGCTCGCTCGTGGTGTAGGTGTTGACCTTGAACTCGCTGCCGACCGCTATTCCGCTCTCCGCATAGCGTTGGCCCGAGATGCCGGCGCCATTCCCGTCAAACGACGTCCACGTCACCACGAAACCACCGTCGGACAGCGACGTCACGGCCGCTTCCGCCTGGACGCCCGGGGTGTAGCTGTTGACCTGCACGTCGCCGGCCAGCGGCACAGGCGTCATGCCCGCCACCGCGCTCTGATCGGTCACGGTGATCGCCACCGGCCGGGTGGTCTCGATCAAACCGTCGCGCGCATGGACGACGATGTCATAGACGTTGTTAGCACCCTTGTCGGCCGGCGCCTCGAAGTTCGGCGACGCCAGAAACCTTACCTGGCCGTTGTCCGGATCGATTGCAAAGAGCTCGCTGTCGACACCCGACAACGAATAGGTGATGGGACCGTCGGAGGTCGCATCGGTATCGTAGGCTACTACCGAGGTCGGTGCGTTCTCCGCTATCGATCCCGTCATACCCGACGTGAACACCGGAGCGGGAACGTCGATCAGCGTGAAGAAGACTTCCTCACTCCCGAGGCCCGACCACACCTGGACCAGCCGCCCATTACCAAGCGTCGCGAGTGTCTCGGAGCCATTGTAGGTCTCGGCGATCTGATCGCCGTCAGTGATGTCGTTTACGCGAAACTCACTGCCTGCCGGCAGGGCATCCACTGTAAACCTTTGGCCGAATATTCCATATCCACTCCCGTCTTGACCCTTCGACGACCACGTCACCACAAACCCGCCGTCCGACAGCGCCGTCACGGACGAGTAGGTCTGGCTGTCGTTCGTATAGGTGTTGATGCGGAATTCCGCGCCGGTCGCCGCGCCATTCGCCCCATAGCGCTGGCCAAAGATGCCAGCGCCATTGCCGTCAAACGACGTCCACGTTACGACGAACCCGCCATCCAGAAGCGCAGCCGGCGAAGAATACGTCTGTTGGCCGACAGTCAGAGTGTTGACCCGGAACTCGGTTCCAACCGACGCGCCATTTGATGCGAAGCGCTGACCGTAGATGCCGAAACCGTCGCCATCCTGCCCAGCCGACGACCAAGTCACTACAAAGCTGCCGTCCGCCATGGTCGCCAGCGCCGGATGGACCTGATCGCCCGTCGTATAGGTGTTGATCCTGAACTCGCCACCGATCGCGGCGCCATCGGTCTTAAATCGTTGGCCGTAGATTCCATTCAAACTGCCGTCTTGGCCGCTTGCTGCCCAGGCAGCCACAAAGCCGCCGTCGGAGAGCCCCGCCACTGCAACGTCGCTATGATCCACGGTGGTGTTGCTGTTTATGCGAAACTCACTGCCAACGGCTATGCCGTCCGATCCAAAGCGTTGGCCGAGCACTTGAGCAGCCGAAGGCAATCCACCGTTGGAGGTCCAGGCGACAACGAAGCCCCCATCGGCGAGCGCTTTCACCGATGCCAGACCCTGATTGACGAGTGCGGAGGTGTTGACCCGAAACTGTTCGCCGACCTCTACGCCATTGGAATCGTAGCGACGCGCATGGATTCCCCATTCACTGTTTACTTCGTCAAGCGACAGCCAAATTGTCACGAAGCCACCATCGGCAAGCGCGGTCACCGAGGGTTGTTGCTGATTGCTAGCTGTGGTGGTGTTTATTTGGACGTCTACGCCGGCTGGCATCGGCGTGGGATTTAAACTTGTCATCACGACCTCCGACGGGACAGGGAAATGTGTTCTGTGATCAGTGTTCTACGAACACTAAGCGGCGAACACCTAGTCCGTCGGATTGGCCTCGTCAAGCCCATCCAGGGAAACACCAGGCAACGTCGAATGCGGTGATCCCGCACCTTTCCACGGTTTAAAACCGATGTCGGTTCAAACCCTTACGCGTCCTTTAAAGGACCGCTTGCGAATATTCTCGAGATATGTCGCAGCGGAGCAGCAGCTAGGCAGCGCCTGCATCGAGCCGGGAACCATGCTGCAGGCGTGGAACTAATTCCGGCCGCTGCAATGAGCCGAGAGCCTGGGGTCACCGGCTCGCGACTGCCGCTTCAGCATTCGCGCTCGTCACTTAGCAAGCCGCGGACTTCCTACTGCTCCGAGAACCGTCCGAGCTTCTTTCCGTCGCTTACAAGCCGACCGCGGACCCGCGCCTGCACGAGAGCGGGTGCCGACAGGCCGACGCCTTTCGAGCCTAGTTCGCGCAAGGGAGCCAACGCTCGTTCGAGGGAAAGCAGCGGGCGCCTGGCCCGCCAGAATGGAATCGTCCGCTTGGTTCCAAGCACTACAGCCTCCATCCGGTACGACACTCGTCGAAACATGGTGACGCACCGTCGGCAGTTTCAAGGCGTACTCATTCGATCTTGATGTTCGCAACCCTCACGACTTCGGCCCACTCGGCCATTTCCCCGCCCAGTTGTGCCGAGGCGGGCGCAGCGAGGCTTACGGCAGCCGCACCGAAGAGAACGCTACGCCGACGCATCGGTCCTCCATCCGATCCATTGGGATACGCCCCGGCCCATGACCCATTCGAGGTCCTCACCCTTCAGCCACGGCATCTCCTCGGTGAACATGGTGACACCCTGACGGTAGCTGCAGGGCAGACGCGACCAGTCGGTGCCCCAGAACGTGCGCAGGGGTCCATAGGCGTCGAAGACGCGACGGATATGGGGATGCACCGACCGGAACGGATAGCTTTTGTCGGCCGCATAGCACGGCATGGCCGAAACCTTGGCGGCCACATTGGGCCGCTTGGCGAGTTTCAGGACATTGTCGAGGGTGGCGAAGTTGGCGGCTTCGCTGACATCCTTCGCGCTCTTCAGCCCGAGATGATCGAGCACCAGGCGCAGGCCCGGATAGCGCTCGGCGATCCTGTCGGCGAGGTGCATGTACTCGTGATGAAACAGGACCATGGCGGGAATCCCGGCCTTCTCCATCTCACCCCACACCCAGTCGAAGCGACCGTCGAGCAGCGGTTGACGCAGGATCTCGGTGTGGAAGGTGAACCGCATGCCCATCATGCCCTTCTGCTTCCTCCAGGTGGCGATCTGGTCGCGCGCGCCGGGCGCGTCCGGATCGAGACGGCCCATGATGCAGAAGCGCTCGGGGTGGCTGGCCGTGGCGTCGAGCGCCACGTCGTTGCGATCGCCTTCCCACGACGGCGGCACGATGACGACGCCGTCGACGCCGGCCTTGTCCATTTCGGCCAGAAGCTCCTGCTTGCCGAGCGGCGCGCGATGCGGCTCGGCGCGTGCCGGCCACGGACGCTCAGGGGTGTTGGCCGCCCAGATGTGAACCTGGGCGTCGACGATCCTCATGCTTTCCTCCTAACGCCAGCGAAGTGCCGAGCGCATCGCGCCGGCGATCAACCACATGCCGAAGCCCCACAGGCCGTAGACCAGCGGCAGCACGGCGATGATCGGCAGACCGGGCATGTTGAACCGCCCGCTCTTGAGAGGCAGCACGACGGTCCAGTTGACGATGGCCACGATGATGGCAGCGAACAGGATCCAACCCAGAACACCCCCCAAAGCTCCCGGCAGCCTCGGCACCAGGAATGCCGCGACGATGCCCCAAAGCCCGCCCCAGAAGGCCGACGACACGATCGTCGGCACGCCCCACGGCGGCACGCCGCGCATGTTGTAGAGCGCGGCCCGCGTGTATCCGAGCTCGTTGGAGAGCCAGAAGCCGAGCTGATGGAAAATCAGAACGCTTAAGGCGCCGGCGACGAAGCCGACGATGACGGTGCGCATCCAGCCGCTCATGCGATCCCTCCCTTGGTTGGCCGACGGTCGCGCCACGGCCGGACGCGTTCGAGTTCCGCCGCCAGTGAAAATAGCGTCTCCTCCGCGCCGAAACGGCCTACGAAGTGCAGGCCGATCGGCAGCCCATCGTCGGTCCAGGCGAGCGGGATGGACATGGCCGGCACGCCGGCGACGTTGCAGACCGACGTGAACGCCACCATGGGCGCAAGGCCCGCCTGGTAGTCTTCGTAAGTGCCGTCCATGCGAACGGCGCCGAGCGGTAGCGAGGAGCGCGCGATCGTGGGCGACAGCAGAATGTCGTACCGCTCGAAGAACGCACCGAGCTGTCGGCCGGTGCGATGAAAGATCTGTACGGCGCGGATGTAGTCGTGGGAGGCGATGGCCCGACCCTGCTCAGCCGCCTGCCGCGTCACCGGCTCGAGATCGTCCGGCCCGGGCACCCGGCCGTTGGCGCGAATCTGGATGTTTGTCCAGGTGTTGGCCGCCATCACCGTACCCAGCGCCGTGCCGGCCGCCGCTGCGTCGTAGTCCGGATAGGCCTCCTCGACCTGGTGACCGAGCTCTTCCAAAAGCCTTGCCGTACCCTCGACCGCCGCCATCAGCACGGGGTCGAGAGCCTTGCCGCCCACGGGATGCCGCATGAACGCGACGCGCAGCTTGCCCGGCGCACGCTCGGTGGCCGCGAGGAAGGATCCCGCTGCCGGCGCCGTGTAGGGATCGCCGGGCTCGCTGCCGGCGATGACATCGAGCAGGGCGGCGCTGTCGCGCACGGAGATCGAGACGCCGAGCTGCGCGCCGGCGCCAGCCAGGGTCTCGCCGATCGGCGCCAGGCTCACGCGGCCGCGCGAGGGCTTGAGGCCGAACAGGCCGGTGAGCGACGCGGGTATGCGGATCGAGCCCCCGCCGTCGGTCGCATGCGCCATCGGCAGGCCACGCGCGGCGACGATCGCTGCCGATCCGCCGGAAGAGCCGCCGGGCGACAGACCCGCGCGCCAGGGATTGAGCGTCGCGCCACCGAAGGCGGGCTCGGTGGTCGGCGCGAGTCCGAACTCGCTGGTGTTGCTGCGGCCGACGATTACCAAACCGGCGCGCCTCATTCGCGCAATGGCGGCGCTGTCAGCCTGTGCAACGGGTTCGCGGGCGAAGAAGCGTGACCCGAGCGTCGTCGGCGTGCCGGCGCAATCGGCCATCAGTTGCTTGACCACGAACGGCACGCCCTGGAATGATCCCTCGCCTGCCGATCCGACCGACTTCTCGAGCAATGCACCTTCGTAGAAGTCGGTGATGGCGTTCAGCGACGCGTTGAGCGCGCGCAACCGACTCACCGTCCCGTCCAGCAGCTCGCGCACACCTAGCTTGCGCGCCTTGACCAACCTGGCAACCGCAAGGGCGTCGTGGGTCGCGAATAGTTCGTCCACTTCAGTTCCGCCAGCGCTCGAGGTTGGCTGCGACGAAAGCGTCGTCATTGAGCTCGGGATAGGTCGCATACAGGCGATCGATACCGGAGCTCTGGCCCGGACTCAGGGTCTCATGCGGATCCAGGCACTCGATCGACGTCATCAGCCCCTGGCGGCGCAGGATCTCGTGGCACCCTGGGATGCAGCCCGCGAAGTCGTGGTCGACATCGAACACCACGGAGTTGCAATCGGTGACGAACGAATCGAGCGCCAGCATCTCCGGCGGGATGGCGCCGGCCTTCACCGACACTTTCAGGCGCTCCAGCATGTCGACCGCACCTCGCGTCCACACGCTCCAATGGCCTAAAAGACCGCCCTGGAAGCGCAGCGTCACCTCGCGGTTGCCGGTACGGACGACCATGGGCGTCACTAGATCGGCGACGATATGGTCGTCGTTGCCGGTGTACAGCGTAATGCGATCCTCGGCATGGGCCTGGGCGATGCCGACAGCCACATCGAGCGTCCGATAGCGATTGAACGGCGCCACCTTGATCGCCACGACGTTGTCGATCGCGGCAAAGCGGGCCCAGAAGGCTCGCGAGAGCGGAATGCCCCCGACCGCCGTCTGCAGATAGAAGCCGACCAGCGGCATCTCTCCGGCCACCGCCGTGCAGTGCTCGATCAGCTCGTCCTCGCTCGCACCTTTCAACGCGGCCAGCGACAGCAACACGGCGTGATAGCCAAGCGAGCGCGCCACGCGCGCCTCCTCGACAGCCTGCGCCGTCTTGCCGACCGCGCCCGCGATCATCACCAGCGGACGGTCGGTCCATTCACGCGCCGTTTCGATGGCGAGTTCGAGAACCGGGCGATAGAGGCCGACGTCGCGGATGGCGAACTGGGTCGAATGCACGCCGACCGCGAGGCCACCCGAACCGGCATCGACGTAGTAGCGGCTGATCGCGCGCTGAGACTGCTTGTCGAACTTGCGGTCGGGTCCGAGCGCCAGCGGATGGGCCGGGATGACCGAGCCCTGCCGCAGCAGGCTGAGAACCGGTGGCGGCAGGTCGCGCCAATGGAGAGCCTTGTCCGGGGTCATATCGGCATCCTACCCAAGTTCGGGGCCGGCGAGGGTAAACACATGTGAGGGGTCGTCCAGTCCCTTCGCCTCGCCCAGGGTCATGCGGGTGTAGCCGCGCGGCGTCGTGGCCCCCTGCTCCTCGAGCCAGGCGCGCACGGCGCGATGCGCCACCGGTACGTCGACGATGAACGGGCCAGGAGCCGACGCGGCCGCCCTGGCGATCAGCGCCAACGCGATGGCCTCGTTGTCAGCCACCACCGGACCAAGGGACGTTGCCATCCTGCCTTCGCGGCCCAGGACGAACCCGACGATCTTTTTCGCAGCAGCCTCCGCGATCCAGGCACGGCCGGGCTGGCGCAGAGCGAGATGGGCCAAGATCGCCGGCCGTTCCATGCCGGTCAGCGGCCGGTCGTACAAAGCAAGCCTGGGAAGGTCGGCCGCCGTGATCGGCCGCAGGGAAATGCCAGCCGGAGGCGAAACGGCCACATCATTGGCTACATCGAAGTGCCAGCGCGAAATCTCGTAGAGATCGCGAAAACCCAGGGGCAAATAGATCGGGCGACCCTGTTCGGTCGCATCAAGTCCGGCAACCGCCCCGGCCGACCGCACTTCCTCGATACAGTGCCTCAGCAGGCCCGTGCCGACGCCGCCGCGCCGCCGCGCCCGGGTAACCAGGACCATGCTGATCCAGGCGAGCTTCTGGCCGAGCGGCAGAACCAGCGAGCTGGCTTGCCATTCGCCGTCCGCTCCGACGCAGCCGAAGCCACGACCCGCTCCCAGCATGAAGCGCCAATCGGCGACGTTCTGGTTCCATCCCGCCTCGATGGACAAAGGCCACACCGCATCGCTGTGCGCGGCATCGATCGGCCGAACGTTCAACGACTCAATACTTGCCATCGCGCACCTCGTAGTGCGTGGGCTTGTTGATCGTGGCCATGTCGCGGGCGAGCCAATCGGCCGTCCATTCCATCATCGTGGAGAGCGGCACGGATGGCGGCCCGAACTCCTTCACCATGCGTCGCGAATCGTTAAGCCAGCCGGTCGCCGCCGGCGTGCCGGCAAACTTCGGCGATCTGCCGAGGAGCTTGCCGAATTCGCCGGCCGCCCACCGGACCTCGATGGTCTCAGGGCCGGTGACGTTGATCGGCGTGGTAGGCGTCGTGGTACGGGCGAGGCAGCGTAGCGCCACCGTGTTCGCGTCGCCCTGCCAGATCACATTGACGTGGCCCATCGACAGATCGATCGTCTCGCCGTCGCGCACCTTGCGTCCGATGTCGTGCAGGACGCCGTAACGCATGTCGATGGCGTAGTTCAGGCGGAACAAGCGACCCGGCGTGCCGTACTTGGCGGAGAAGAACTCGAACATGCGCTCGCGTCCGGCGCAGGTGACGGCGTAGTCGCCGGGCGGCGGCACCGGCGGCACGTCCTCGCTGGCGCCGCCGCTCTCAACCGGCACGAACGGATAGACGCAGCCCGTCGAGAAGGCGACGATGCGCGAGTCCTTGAACACCTCGGCGACCATCGCCGGCACCTGCACGTTCATCGCCCAGGTGAGCGGCACGTCGCCGGCTGCGCCGAACTTGCGGCCGGCCATGAAAATGACGTTGGCGGCCTTCGGCAGCTTCTCGAGTTGCGCACGATCGAGCAGATCGGCCGCGACCGGCTCGACGCCGGCCTTGACCAGTGCCTCGCGGACCCCGGCTTCGCTGAAGCGCGCCACTCCAATCACCCGCTTGCCCGGCGCCGCCCGCTTGGCGAGGCGCGCCAGCGTCGGTCCCATCTTGCCGCCGACTCCCAGCACCATGATGTCGCCGGGCGTACGGGCAAGATCGGCGATCAGAGCGTCCGAGGGAGTCGTCATGAAATCCTCGACGGCTTCGACGCTGTCGAACCGGACGGGCAACGTCATGTCGAAGTCCTTTCCGTCATTGGCGTCATCGATCGGAAGTCCATCGCGGCGCCGACCGCGAAACCCGGGACGTCCAGGGACCTCAGCGCCAGTTTGCCGTCGACCGCTTTGAGGCGCGCCGGCGCACCCGTCTTCTTTCCATAGAGATCGGAATGCGCTGCAACGAAGGCAAGCTGCTCATGCTCCGGCGCGAAGGCCATGCCGTCGATGAAGTGATGGGCGTTGCGCTCGACATGGCCAAGCCCGAGCAAGGAGACTAACGCCAGGTCCTGCTGCACGCTGACGCCCGGCCAGGTCGTGAGGTCCTCGGCCGACATGAAGTGCCCGGCGCCGAGTTTGGCAACGCGCGCTGCGTTGAGGATCGACTTGTAAAAACCCTTGCAGTTCTTGCTCGAGACGCCTCTATAGCCGAGCTTCAACGCGGCCGGGAAAGCCGCCAGCTCGCCGTCCGATTCGTCGATGATGACGGCTCGGTGCCTGGCGAGCGGCTCGACCGACCGCGACAAGGCGACCGCCCGCTTGATCGGCTGCTCGATGAAGACGGTCGCCCTGGCGAGCCGCGCCAAGGTCGGTGTCTCCTCGACCTTGCGCCAAAGTTCGACGATGCCCTCGACGTCGTCATACTGCTCGTTGCCGTCGAGGGTGGTGCGGTAGTCGCCGGCGCCGGCGTCGAGCACAGCGGCGATGCGGCCGAGCCGATCGAGATCGGCCCGGATGTCGCCGCCGACCTTCAGCTTGTAGTAGCGGCCGCGATAGTACGACACGACTTCCTCGAGGGTCTCGGGCAGTCCGTCGTTCACGCGATCGGCCAACGGCCGGTCGGCCGCCGTCAGCGGATCGACCAGGCCTACGGTGTGGCGGAGCTCGATGCTCTCTCCCGGGCGGAGGCCGGCGAGGAATGGGGCAAGATCGTTGCTCGCAATGTCCGGCGTGAGCAACGTGGTCCGAATGCCCGGCAAGTTGCGCGCGATCATCGTGGCGAAGGACTGGCCCATTGCGAGGCCGAGCGCGTCGAGGATGGCCCGATCAAGCAAAGCTGGTCCGTAGGATGCCACCAGTGGATTGAGGCCGAGAGCGGCGCCGCGCTTGTGCTGCTCGGCGTAGGTGCCTGCGAACAGATCGAAGGGCTTCTCGAAGCCCTGGGCGCGATAGAGCTCGATCGCGAGATCGAGCGCCTGGCGAAGCTGATCGAGATTCTGCTCGTCGGTGAAGGCCGGACTCTTCTCGAACCACTTGGCAGCCAGGGCCTCCGCAGCCACTCCATGGCTCGTCCGGCCATCGGGGAGCGCTATGCGGACCCTGATCACGGCCTGCGTCGCATCGGTAACGGTGATCACGCCGAAGCGGAAGGCAAGCCGCATCTTCACGTGCCTCTCGAAGCGCTCGACGTCCTCCAGCTTCACCTTCATGCACTCTGCTCCAGCAGGCCCGCGACGTAGCCGATCATGCGCGCCGCGCAGGTCGACCCATCGGGTTCATAGACGAATGGCTCCATGGCAATCCAGCCGCGATAGCCGGTTTCGCGCAAGGCTTTCACGACGGGCGCGAACCGGTCGCCGCCCTGCCCCGGACCACGCCGGTTGCGATCGTTGAACTGGACGTGGGCGACCAGCCCGCTCGGCATCCAGCGCCGGATGGCGTCGGCTACGGGTTCCTGCTCCATGAGACCGGCGGCCAGCGTATCGACCATGGTGCGCAGCGACGGATTGCCGATCCGGCGCACGATCTCGGCTGCTTCCGCCAGCGTATTGACGAAGTTGCAATCGGGTCGGGCCAGCGGCTCGATGCAGTAGGCAACCTTGGCCATGGCAGCCTGTTCGCCGGCCAGTGTCCACGCCTCCTCCGCTCGCGCCGCATCGTCGGAGCTCGCCACGCGGCGCTGCATCGGCGAGCCATGCACCAGATAGGTTCCCTGCAGCTCGGCGCAGAGGTCGACCGAGGCGCGCAGGACGTCGACGCTCTTCTGCCACACCGCGCGATCGGCGCTGGTGATCGACAGGCCCGCCGGCGCGGCCAGCAGCCAATGCAGGCCGCTCACCTCGAGACCGTTGTCGGCGCAGACCTTGCGGATCTCGGCACGCTTGGCAGCCGGCATGCGCCAGGCATCGTCGCCGAAGGTGAACGGCGCCAGCTCCAGTCCGCGATAGCCGAGCGCCGCCGTCAACGCACACTGACGCTCGAAGGAAAGCTCGCGGATCACCTCGTTGCAGAGAGACAGCTTCACGAATGATCCTCGGCTTGACGGTTTTCGGGTGCTTCGCCAGTGTGCCCGAATGTGCGGCCGCGCATGATCAAATTCCAGCCTTTGCTGCGCCGATACTGGCCGACAGTGACCTTGTTCGCCGTCCTGCTCGCGAGCTGGCAGCTCGCGGTGAGCGTCGGCGGAATTCGCGAGTATCTGCTGCCGTCGCCGCTCGCGGTGTGGAACGCGCTATGGCACGGCGACACCGATTGGGCCAAGCACCTTTGGGTCACGACGATCGAGATCATAGGCGCGTTTTTCCTTGCCGCCGTCGTCGGTGTGGCGCTGGGCGTGGCCATCGCCTGGTCGCCGCTGATCGCCAATGCGCTGGTGCCGTTCCTGGTGTTCGTGAACACCCTGCCCAAGGTGGCCATCGCGCCCCTGTTCCTGATCTGGATGGGCTACGGCATCTTCCCCAACATGCTGATGGGGGCGTTGATCGGTTTCTTCCCGGTAGTGATCAACACCGCCGTGGGCCTGAGCCAGGTCGAGGCCGACATGCTGGACCTCGGCCGCGTGTTCAACGCGCCCAAGTGGAAGATCTTCCTGAAAATCCGCATTCCGAACGCCCTGCCTTACATCCTGAGCGCGCTGAAAATTACCGCGACGGCAGCCGTGGTCGGTGCCATCGTCGGCGAGTTCGTCGCCTCGCAGAACGGCCTGGGGTACGTCATCGTCACCACCCAGAGCAGCATGAACACCTCTGTGGCGTTCGCCTCGCTGATCTGGATTTCCGTCGTCGGGCTGCTGCTCTACGGCGCCGTCGTCCTTGCCGCGCAGTTGTGGGCGCCATGGGCCGAGGGAATCGACTGAATCGGGGAAGGGTAACAGGGAGCAGATCATGACCAGGACATTGTCACTCGCGCTCGCAGCACTGCTGGCCGCGGCCGGCAGCGCTTCGGCGCAGGAGAAGTTCACCTTCGCACTGAACTGGTTCGCCGTCGGCGACCATGCCGCCTACTGGGTGGCGCTCGACAAGGGCTACTACAAGGCCAAGGGCCTCGACGTGACCCTCGAAAATTCCAAGGGCTCCGGCGATTCGATCGCCAAGGTCGACACCGGGCGCGCCGATGCCGGTCTCGCCGATGCTGCAGTGGTGATCGCCTCGGTCGGCCGCGGCACCACCGTCAAGACGGTGGGCATGGTATTCGACAAGACGCCGCTCAACATCTTCAGCCTCAAGAGCAACCCGCTTTCCAAGCCCAAGGACCTCGAAGGCAAGACGCTCGGCGCGCCTCCCGGCGACAGCCAGCGCCAGATGTTTCCGGCCTTCGCCAAGGTGAACGGCATCGACGCCGCCAAGGTTACCTGGGTCAATATCGAGCCCGCTGCCAAGATGGCAGCCGTTGCCGAGAAGCGCATGGATGGCGTGGGCGACTATTCGACCGGCCTGCCCTACTACGAAAAGGCTGCCGGCCCCGGCAACGTCGTGATGATGCCGTGGGCCGATTTCGGCTTCGACATGTACTCGATGTCGATCATCGCCAGCGCCAAGACGATGAAGGAGCGGCCGGCCGTGCTGAAGGCCTTCCTCGAAGCCTCCTACATGGGTTGGCGCGATGTCATGGCTGATCCGAAGTCTTCGCTGGAGATCTTCAAGAAGCGCGTGCCCGAGATCGATCTTGCAACCATCACACCCAACATGGAGATCGGCATCGGCCTGATGAAGACCGATCGCTACGCCAAGAACGGCATCGGCTGGATCGACGAGAAGAAGATGTGCGATTCGGTCGACCTCGTGAACACCTACATGGGCCTGCCGAAGAAGGTCGAGTGCAAGGACGCCTTCACGACGGAGTTCCTGCCCAAGGTCGAGATGCCCAAATAGATCCAAGCCGGGTGAGCAAGGAACTGATCGGCCTCGACCGGGTCGGCATGACATATGAGGCGGCAAGCGGCCCGGTCGAGGCCCTTGCCGGCATCTCACTGTCCGTCGGCGCCGGCGAGTTCGTCTCGCTGGTCGGCCCGAGTGGTTGCGGCAAGTCCACGTTGCTGCGAATCGTGGCCGGGCTCCGGCCGGCCACGGCCGGCACGGTGACGGTTGCCGACCGCGCCGTGCGAGAGCCCATCCCCGACATCGGCATGGTCTTCCAGGCACCGATCCTGCTCAAGTGGCGATCGATCCTGCAGAATTTGCTGCTCCCGGCCGAGCTTGCCGGCAAGGATCCCGCCGCCCTGAAGGCCCGCGCATTCCAGCTCCTCGACATGGCGGGGCTCGGGGGATTCGGCGGCAAGCTGCCGCACGAGCTGTCGGGCGGCATGCAGCAGCGCGCAGCCCTCTGCCGTGCCCTCCTGCTCGATCCTCCCCTGCTCCTGATGGACGAGCCGTTCGGCGCCCTCGACGCCATGACACGCGACGACATGGCGCTCGAGCTCTTGCGTATCTGGGGCGAGCGCGACCTCGCGCAATCGGCTCGCAAGACGGTGCTGTTCGTGACCCATTCGATCCCCGAGGCGGTGTTCCTGTCGGATCGCGTGGTGGTCATGTCGCCGCGTCCCGGCCGCATCGTCGCAGACCTGCGGATCGACCTGCCGCGGCCGCGGACCGTGGAACTGCGGGCTTCCGAGGCCTTTGGACGCTACAGCCTGGAGATTTTCCGCGCGCTCACGGGGAAAATCGACGCGGGCACGTTTGCCTGACCCTGCAAGACGCGCAATTTCTCGCCCGCGCCTTGTTGGCGGAGCCGGCACTGCCTGTTAAACCCCGGCAGACAACGCCAGGAGCAGACATGGCCACCGCCGCCACACCGATGAAAAGCGCCGCCCGGGGCATCAGCGCCGATGCCAAGCCGTTCGACTGGGAGGATCCGTTCTTCCTCGACGACCAGCTCACCGAGGAGGAGGTCGCGATCCGCGATGCGGCGCGCGACTACTGCCAGGACAAGCTGATGCCGCGCGTGCTGGAGGCCAACCGGCACGAGAAGTTCGACCGCGAGATCATGAACGAGTTCGGCGCACTCGGCCTGCTGGGCTCCACCCTGCCCGAGAAGTACGGCTGCGCCGCCGCCAACTACACGACCTACGGCCTGGTGGCGCGCGAGGTCGAGCGGGTCGATTCGGGCTACCGGTCGGCGATGAGCGTGCAGTCGTCGCTGGTCATGCATCCGATCTACGCCTACGGCAGCGAGGAGCAGCGCATGAAGTACCTGCCCAAGCTCGCGACCGGCGAGTGGGTCGGCTGCTTCGGCCTCACCGAGCCCGACCACGGCTCCGATCCCGGCGGCATGAAGACGCGCGCCGTGAGCGTGCCCGGCGGCTACAAGCTCTCGGGTTCCAAGATGTGGATCACCAACTCGCCGATCGCCGAGGTCCTGGTGATCTGGGCCAAGCTCGACGGCGGCGCCATCCGCGGCTTCATCCTGGAGCGCGCCTGGAAGGGCATCGAGACTCCGAAGATCGAGGGCAAGTTCAGCCTGCGCGCCTCGGTAACGGGTGCCATCATGCTCGACGAAGTCTTCGTGCCGGCCGAGAACATGATGCCCAACGTCTCGGGCCTGGGCGGCCCGTTCGGGTGCCTGAACAATGCGCGCTACGGCATCGCTTGGGGCGCCATGGGCGCCGCCGAGTTCTGTTGGAAGCAGGCGCGCAACTACACGCTCGATCGCAAACAGTTCGGCCGGCCGCTCGCCGCCAACCAGCTGATCCAGAAGAAGCTCGCCGACATGCAGACCGAGATCGCGATCGGACTGCAGGCCTGCCTGCGCGTCGGCCGCCTCAAGGACGAGGGCCATGCCCAGCCGGAGATGATCTCCCTGATCAAGCGCAACAACTGCGGCAAGGCGCTCGACATCGCCCGCGTCGCCCGCGACATGCATGGCGGGAACGGCGTATCGGACGAATACCATGTGATCCGCCACGTCATGAATCTCGAGGCGGTCAACACCTACGAGGGCACGCACGACGTCCATGCCCTGATCCTCGGCCGCGCCATGACCGGCATCCAGGCGTTCACCGGAGCCTGATCGAGTGCCCCTGCCACCGGCCGGCGACATCGCCATCGTTGTCGTCGGCGCCCTGGTGGCAGGCTTCGTCAACGGGCTCACCGGCACCGGTTACGCGCTGATGGCGCTGGGCTTCTGGCTGCAGGCCATGTCGCCGGTGACGGCGGCACCGCTGGTCGCCATCTGCTCTGTCGCGGGCCATCTGCAGGCGCTGCGCTCAATCTGGAGCGGCGTGCGCTGGCCGCGCCTCTGGCCGTTCCTTGCCGCCGGGCTGGTCGGCGTGCCGCTGGGCACGGCCATGCTCGAGCAGGTGCGCGTCCAGCCGTTGAAGCTCGGCGTCGGCCTCCTGCTGATCTTCTACAGCGCCTGGATGGGTCTCGTACGCCGGCCGCCGGTCGTCACGCGCGGCGGGCGACCTGCCGACGCAGCGGTGGGTTTTGTCGGCGGGGTCATGGGCGGCCTGGCGAGCCTGAGCGGGCCCGCACCGACCATCTGGGTGCAGTTGCGCGGTTGGAACAAGAACGAGCAGCGCGGCGTCAACCAGCCCTTCAACATGGCCGTGCTGGCCGCCGCCCTGCTGGCCGCGGCGGTCGCCGGCCTGCTCGATCGCACCTTCCTGGTCTGGGCGATCATCACCGTACCGACCAGCCTCGTGGGCGCGAGGCTCGGGCTGATGCTCTACGGTCGCGTCAATGACGCGGTCTTCCGCCAGCTCGTGGTGCTGCTGCTGGGCCTGTCAGGAGCCGCGCTGATCGCTTCCTCGCTGCGATGAATCTCGTAGTCTTCGCCGCGCTCAGGATGACAAGAACGGAAGGCAGCCGCTTTCCCTGAGGATGGCATCGAGGCCGGACGCGTCCTTTGCGGCCACATACTTGCGGCGAATCTCGGCCAGAGAGCGCGCGTGGTACTTCTGCGGTTCCTGGGACCAGGCCGCCCCACCAAGAGTCATCTCGAAGCTCTTCTGGCCCGCGGCGATAGCCGCGGCATTGGCGGTCGACCAGGGCAGGAACAGGCCTGCGACCTCTTCCTTCAGGAGCGGCATCAGGGTCGGCGCCAGGGCCGGCCAGGCCTCGAACGATCCTTCCTTCCTGGGTGACAGCATGCGCTGCACCCAGGCCATCACCTTGGGCGCGGAGGCGCGCATGACGGCTCCGGGCGTGGGATCGGTGGCGAGCTCGTAGAGCTGGCCCCACAGGCCGAAGTCCGTCATGGCCGGCCGGCTACCCAGCAAGTACGGCCGTGTCTGCAGATGTGCCTCGATGAGAGCAAGCGCGCGCCTGAACGATCCTTCGATCGTCGGCTCGGTCGTCGGGTTGGACCCGACGAAGCCGATGCGTGGCACCATGCGCTCGGCGACGGCTGCGCGGGCCTGCGCCACGGCAAGGGTGCCCTCGCCTTCCATCATCTGGCGCGCGATGCGCTCTGCGGTCGACCAGATGTCGGGCTGGTAGCGCCAGCGATAATGGAACATCCACTTGTTGCCCCACTCGTCGCCGTACTCCTCGAGCAGCGCCGAGACGAAGGCGAGCGCGCGGTCTTCAGGCGCGAGCGACGGTTCCGAGGCTTCGAAGCGCTCGATGATGGGTGTCGAGTCCTGGATGCCTTCGCCCTCCGGCGTCACCACCAAGGGCACCAGCGGCAGCTTGGCATACTTCTGGAACTCGGCCTGGACCGCCGGAGAACGCGGGATCCACTCGTGCGACAGCCCCTTGAAGCGGAAGTAGGAACGGACCTTCACCGAATAAGGCGAGAGTTCCGAGCCGAAGATCCTGTAGCTCATATCCACCGCTTGCGCTTCAGCCAGACAAACAGTCCGGTGACGATCATCACGACGATGACCCAGAAGAAGGGATAGCCGTACTTCCAGCCGAGCTCCGGCATGTTTCCGGCGTCCCGGTCGAAGTTCATGCCGTAGATGCCGGCAAGGAAGCTGAGAGGCATGAAGAAGACAGTGATGATCGCCATCGTCTTCATCACCTCGGCCATGCGGTTGGACGCGTGCATGAGATAGACTTCCATCAGGCCGTTGGTCATTTCACGATAGCTCTCGACGAGTTCCAGCACCGCCACGGCGTGGTCGAAGCAGTCGCGCAGATAAGTCCGAGTCTCGGGCATGATGAACGGCACTTCCGGCCGCATCAGCGACAGCACCGTCTCGCGCTCCGCCCATTGCAGGCGATGGAAGGTTATCAGCGCCCGTCGCGCCTGATGGATGTGATAGAGCGTGTCGGGGGTCGGTCGCTCGAGCGCCTCGTCCTCCAGTTCCTCGAGATGTGTCGACAAGACCTCGATCAGCGGGAACTTGCGATCGACGACCAGATCGACCAGGGCATAGACGAGGTAGTCGATGCCGAAGGTGCGCAGCCGCGAGCCCGCGGTCTGCACCCGATCTCGGACCGGCTTGAAGATGTCCTGTTTGTGATCATGGAACGAGATCACGTAGTTGTCGCCGAAGAAGATGCTGACCTGGCGCGGGATCAGCACGCCATCCTCGTAGACGGGATCGTTCAGCACGACGAAGCCCTGACCCTCGTAGAGGTCGAGCTTGCTGCGCTGGTTGGCGTGAAAGACGTCCTCGAGCGCCAGCGGATGCAGGTTGAAGGCCATGCCGAGGTCGCGCAGCATGTCGGAGCTGGGCCGGCCGGCGACATCGATCCAGGTGTGGCCGGGCGTTCCGAGGTGGAAGCGGCACTCGTCGACCTCGACGCCGTGCAGCACCTGCACGTCCTCCGGCGTGTACTCGACCAAGGTGAAGTCGAGCGCCTCGTCGGGCACCGGCGCGCGGCCGGCAAGCGTGCCCGGCGCGGTACCCGGCTTGGTATGGCGATGAATGACGCCGTCCATGTTTCCCAATGACACCGTGACCGGTGTCAGACCTCCTGCATCACCTGAACGTCGGGCCGGCCGGCTAAATAGTCGCCGAGCTTGCGGCCCAGTTCCTTGAAATGCGGCGCCGCACGATGGGCGTCGAGCGCCGCCTGGTCGTCGTAGCGCTCCAACATGACGTAGACGTTAACGTCGGCCGTCTTGTGCATGGCATAGAGCTTGTTGCCGGGTTCGTCGGCGCGGACCTTGGCCTGCAGGGTCTTCATCGTCGCCTCGAAGTCGGCATTGGTGCCGGGCTTGATGGTGAGCTTCGCGATGACGCCGAGCATGTAAGCCTCTCTCTCCTATTGGGGCCGCTTCTTCACAAGGTACTTGTGTTCGCCGTCGCATACCAGCACGCCCGACTGATTGTGAATCGTGAGCTTCATGGTGACCACGCCGGTGGTCCGTCCGGCCTTGAGGTCGCTCACCTCGAGCATGGGATACAGCGTATCGCCGCAGTAGACCGGCTTCAGGAAGCGTGACGACTGCTCCAGGAAGCCGATCAGCGAATCGCCGATCACGTGCGGGAAGATACCCGCTCCCGCCGCACCTTGGATGGCGACCTGCAGGCCGTGCGCCAGCATGTCACGATGGCCGCGCGCCCTGCAGTACTCGCGGTCGTAGTGAATCGGGTGATTGTCGCCGCTGGCGAGTTGGAAGGCCGCGAACATCGATTCGGTCTGGGTCCGCGAATTTATGTAGAACTTCTGGCCCACCGCGAGGTCCTCGAACCAGTGCGTCGGTCCGAAACGATGCTCCTCCGGCCTGAATGGGTTGGGTTCGGCCACGTGTTCCCTCCTGCTTTGGCCGGCACCTTAGGTCCGGTCGAACAGGTCGGCCAGCTTGTCGAGGGTCGGCTCGAGATGGTCGGGCCGGGCATCGTCGCGTGGCGAAAGGCCGATGCGATTGTGCCAATACACCGGCATACCGACGCCCTTGGCACCCGGCACGTCCGACGCCGAGCCGGCGACGAACAGTGTCCGTTCGGGCGCCGTACCCAAGGCCGTGAGCACGGCTCGATAGGGTTCGGGCCTCGGCTTGTAAAAGCCCGCACTCTCCGCCGTGATCACGACCTTGAACGGCACGCCGACGCGGTCGGCGGCCAGCCGGCCGAGACGGACCGAGCAATTGGTCGCGACGGCGAGCGGCACCGGGATCTTCGTCAGCACTCGATGAGCCTCGGGCCATGGCTGCAGCCTGGTCCAGCGCCGCTCGAGATCGTCGCCCAGTCGCTCGGGCAGGCCGACATCGCGGGCTGCCTCGCGCACCAGGGCTTCATAGGGTCTGTAAGGCCCGCAGCCGTAGGTGATTTCGAGATAGCGGCGGCGCCAGGTCATGCCTGCCTCCGGCGACCCGGAGACCTCGCTCCACAGGGTCCAGGAATCGATCAGCGCCGTCAGCAGGTCGAAGACGACAGCGTCGTATTTCACGCCGTCTTTGCCTTGCGACCCATGCCGTCGAACAGGTCGAGCATGCGCTCGCGCCAGGAATGAACCGGGTCGTCTGGCTGGAGCAGCTCGAGCGGAGTTGAGCTGCGCGCCCACAGGAAGGCGCCACCGAGGGCGTAGTCCGCGTAGCCCGGCTGCTCGCCGCTGAGAAACGGCTGCTCCTTCAGCATGCGTCGCGCCGGCTCGAGCACGGCGCGGAAGGTGTCGACGCCCTTCTCGCGCGCCTTCGCCTGGAAGCCCGCAAAGTCGGTCGTGCCCAGGCGCTTGCCGCGCGATTCCTCGAAGTACGGCTGATCGACCGGACGGACGCGGTCGTAGAGATCGCCTACCAGGATCGGGAACAGGGCAACCTGCACGGCGCCGTCGACCCAGTGGGCGACGAAGCGCGCATGGCTGAGCGCCGGCCCGAACAGCGGCTTCTCCGGATAGGCACTGTCGAGATGCCGGGCGATGTCCCAGCTCTCCTTCACCACCTTGGGGCCGTCATGGATGACGGGAACGGTCTGCGACTGGGCGAACGCGATCTTCTGCTTCTCGGTGAAGCCCACCGGCTCATCACGCCAGGCGAGGCCCTTGTGCTTTAGCGCGAACTTGGCGCGCCAGCAGAACGGGCTGGGGCGACGGTCGTCCTGAAAGACGAGATCGTACAGCGTGATCATCGTCTACTTTCCTTCGAGCATCCTGATGATGCCCGAGAAATCCTTCGCGCCGCCGCCGGCGTTGACGAACATGTTGAAGAGTTGCGCCGCCTCGGCGCCCATCGGCGTGCTGGCGCCCGAGGTCTGTGCCGCCTGCTGGGCGAGCTTCAGGTCCTTCAGCATGTTGTCGGCCGTGAAGCCTGCCTCATAGTCACGGTTGGCCGGCGAAGTCGGCACCGGTCCGGGCAGCGGCAGGTAGTTGTTCACCGCCCAGCAACTGCCGGACGACGTCGACACGATGTTGAACAGCTTCTGGACGTCCAGGCCGAGACGCTTGCCCAGCAAGAAGCCTTCGGCAACGCCGATCATGGTGATGCCCAGGATCATGTTGTTGCAGATCTTGGCCGCCTGGCCCGAGCCCGCCGCGCCGGTATGGACAATGTTCTTGCCCATCTTCTCAAGGATCGGCTGGGCTTTTGCGAAGGCACCATCCGAGCCGCCTACCATGAAGGTGAGCGTGCCGGCCGTGGCGCCGCCGACGCCTCCGGACACCGGGGCGTCGACCATCTCCAGCCCGGCCTTGGTCGCGAGCTCGCCGACGTGGAGGGCGGTGTCGACGTCGATCGTCGAGCAGTCGATCAGCAAAGTTCCCTTGGCCGCGTTGGGCAGCACATCGTTTTCGTAGACAGCGCGCACGTGCTTGCCGGCGGGCAGCATGGTGACCACGATCTCCGCGCCCTTCACGGCTTCGGCTGCGGACGCCGCCTTCTTCGCACCCTTCTCGACGGCAGTGTCGAGGGCCGACGCCGAAAGGTCGAAGGCCGTTACCTGATGCTGGCCCTTGACCAGATTGGCGGCCATCGGCCCGCCCATGTTGCCCAGACCGATGAAGGCGATCTTCGCCATGTCATCCTCCCTTACAGATCGAAAAACAGGTCGTTCGTGACCGGCTTGAAATGCGCTTCAACCATACCGCGCGTCACCCCCTCGATAGTCGGCGGGTTCCACTTCGGCTTCTGGTCCTTGTCGATCAGGAGTGCGCGCACGCCTTCGAAGAAGTCGTGGTCGGGCCGCATGCAAGCCTGCGACATGCGGTACTCGATGGTCATCGTATCCTCGAAGGACCGGTTGGCGCAGCGCTTGAGCTGCTCCAGCGTGATCGCCATCGACAGCGGTGACAGCTTCAGGAGCGCGGCGAGCTGCTTCTGCGCCCACTCACCCGGCTGCTTCTTCAGCTTGGCCACGATCTCTCCCACCGAATCAGCCGAGAAACAGCGATCGATGTCCGGCATCAGGGCGGGCAGCGTCGCCATGCCGGGATCCGCCGCGAAGCGCGCAATGACAGCATCGACCTTGCGGTTGGCGTCAGGCCCCGATAGGTCGGCCGCGCCAAGGGCTGCCTGCAGCTCGCCGATCTTCGCGCTCGGCACGTGAGCATCGACGATGCCGGCCCATAGCGCATCCGCCGCCTTCAACCGATGGCTGGTGAGTGCCAGGAAGGTACCCAGGGCACCCTGCAAACGCGTCAGGAAATAGCCCCCGCCGACATCGGGGAAGAGACCGATGGTGGTCTCCGGCATGGCGAACAGGAACTTCTCGCTCGCCACCGAGTGAGAGCCGTGCGCCGACAGGCCGACGCCGCCGCCCATGTCGATGCCATCGATCAGCGAGATCCACGGCTTGGCGTAACGGTAGATGCGGCGGTTGACGATGTACTCGTCGTAGAAGAAGTCGCGACGCAGCGTGCCCTTGGGGTCGTCCTTCATCTCGCGATAAAGGCCGGTGACGTCGCCGCCGGCGCAGAAGGCGCGGTCACCGGCGCCGCGCAGGATCACGGCCTTGACCGCTGGATCCTTCTCCCAACGCGGGATGACCTTCTCAATCTCGAGGATCATTCCGTGCGTCAGCGCGTTCAGCGCCTTCGGCCGGTTGAGCGTGATCACGCCCAGGCTGTCTTTGATTTCAAACAGAATCTCGGACTCAGACATTAAAGCTCCAAAAAACCGTCCCCTCCCCCCGTCATACGGAAGGGGATAGAGGACGCAAGTGGGGGGAGGAGTTGAGAAGGTCCCTCGCCTACCCCATCAACAGCCTGCGCGAAATGATCACGCGCATGATCTCGTTGGTGCCTTCCAGGATCTGGTGCACGCGCAGGTCGCGCAGATAGCGCTCGATGGGAAAGTCCTTCAAGTAGCCGTAGCCGCCATGCAATTGCAGCGCCTCGTTGACGACGCGGAAGCCCACGTCGGTGGCGAAGCGCTTGCCCATGGCGGCAGCCTGCGTCGCCTCGGGTGACTTGGCGTCGAGCAGCGAGGCCGCGCGCCAGATCAGGAGCCGCGCCGCGTCGAGCTCGGTCGCCATGTCGGCGAGCTTGAACTGCGTTGCCTGGAAGTCGGCGATCGGCTTGCCGAACTGCTTGCGCTCGACGACGTAGCGCGACGCCGTCTCCAGGCAGGCGCGCGCGCCGCCGAGTGAACAGGCACCGATATTGATTCGCCCGCCGTCGAGGCCGGCCATTGCGATCTTGAAGCCGTGGCCCTCGGGGCCGAGGCGGTTGGCGACCGGCACTTTGCAGTTCTCGAAGATCACCGCCGACGTCGGCTGGCTGTTCCAGCCAAGCTTCTGCTCCTGCTTGCCGAAGCTGAGCCCCGCTGTGCCGTTCTCGACCACCAGGGTGGATATGCCGGCGGCTCCCTTTCCCCCCGTGCGCAACATGACGACGTAGATGTCGCTGCGCCCGCCGCCCGAGATGAAGGCTTTCGTGCCGTTCACGATGTAGTGGTCGCCCGCAAGCTCAGCCCGCGTCGATAGTCCGGCGGCGTCCGAGCCGGCGCCCGGCTCGGTCAGGCAGTAGCTGGCGAAGTGCTCCATCGAACAGAGTTTCGGCAGGAAGCGCTTGCGCTGTTCGTCGTCGCCGAAGCCGTCGATCATCCAGGCGGCCATGTTGTGAATTGAGATATACGCCGCCGTGCTTGGACAGGCAGCAGCCAGCTCTTCCATGATCAGCGCCGCATCCAGCCGCGACAATCCGCTGCCGCCGACATCGTCCTTCACATAGATGCCGCCGAAGCCGAGTGCCGCCGCCTCGCGTAGCACCTCCTCGGGAAAGATCTTCTCGGAGTCCCAGCGCGCCGCCTCGGGCAGCATGCGGTCGGTCGCGAATTGCCGGGCCGTGTCGCGGAACGCCTGCTGGTCTTCGGAGAGGGTGAAATCCATGCGCCGCGGATCATATCTGGGGGTCCTGGCCAGTCAATGAAACCGGCTTGGGGGACAAGCCCGACCGACGGGGTGCGACCCATTGCCTATTATCACCGTCGCCTTCCAGCGGCCTGAGCGGCTATAAAGTTGCGCCATGGCCAAACGCTTTACGACCTTGGGCCGCTATCCGACGACGCGGCTGCGCCGCAACCGCCGCGAGGAGTGGTCGCGCCGACTGATCGCCGAGACCAGACTCTCGGTCGACGACCTGATCTGGCCGGTGTTCGTGCAGGAAGGCACCAAGGCCCGCACGCCCGTCGACTCGATGCCAGGCGTCGATCGCCTGACGGTCGATCTCTTCGTCGAAGCCGCCAGGCAGGCGCGCGATCTCGGCATTCCCGCCATCGCGATCTTCCCCGAGACCGATCCGGCCAGGAAGACGCCAGACGCGCGCGAAGCCTACAATCCCGACGGCTTGGTCTGTCGCGCCATCACTGCCGTGAAGAAGCATGTGCCGGGCATCGGCGTCGTCTGCGATGTGGCGCTCGACCCCTTCAACAGCGACGGCCATGACGGCATCGTGCGCGACGGCTACGTGCAGAACGACGAATCGCTGGAAGCTCTGGTCAAGCAGGCGATCGTGCAGACCGAGGCCGGCGCCGACATCCAGGCGCCCTCCGACATGATGGACGGCCGCATCGGCGCCATCCGCCAGGCGCTCGACGCCAAGGGCTACATCCACACCCAGATCATGAGCTACGCCGCCAAGTACGCTTCGGCCTTCTACAATCCTTTCCGCGACGCCATCGGCAGCTCGGGCGCGCTGAAGGGCGACAAGAAGACCTACCAGATGGACTACGCCAACTCCGACGAGGCGCTGCGCGAGGTCGGTCTCGACATCGAAGAGGGTGCCGACATGGTGATGGTCAAGCCGGGCCTGCCCTACCTCGATATCGTGCGCCGGGTGAAGGACGCCTTCGGCGTGCCGACCTATGCCTACCAGGTGAGCGGCGAGTACGCGATGCTGAAGGGCGCCGCCGACCGAGGCTGGCTCGACTGGGACAAGGTGCTGATCGAGACACTGACCGGTTTCAAGCGCGCGGGCTGCGACGGCATCCTGACCTATGGTGCGGTCGATGCCGCAAAACTGCTGAAAGGCAAATGATCGAGCGTCCCTCGGCGCGGCTGGTCCTGCTCGATCCCGACGACCGTCTTTTCCTGTTCAACGTGCACGATCGGGGCGTTTACGACCCGGCCAACCCGCATTTCGATCCCTTCTGGGTGATGATCGGCGGCTTCGTCGATCCAGGCGAGGAGTTCGCCGACGCCGCCGTACGCGAAGCGCGCGAGGAGACTGCGATCGTGGTCGACGGGCCAGTGCGCTGGATATGGAAGCGCGAGCGGCGCATGAGCTGGCGCGGCAAGGACGTGCTGCACCGGGAACGCTTCTTCCTTGGCCGCACCGCGCGCACGGATGTCGATACGTCCGGCCTCGACGAGCGTGAACGCAGCTGGACACTCGGCCATCGCTGGTGGCACGCCGATGAGATCGCCGCCTCCAGCGAGCGCTTCGAGCCGTTCGAGCTTGGCGTGCAGTTTAAGGCGCTGCTCAAGGAAGGGCCGCCGGCGGAACCGATCACCGTCCGTTAGGGCCGCCCTCCTGGCGCTTTTTCCTTTCCTTGCGTTCCGCATCTTCGCGGGCGAGATGGCGATAGCCTCGCCACGCCAGTAGCAGCGCCATCAACATGGTCACGACGCCGAGGATGTAGGTGAGCGGCTCCGACTCGTTAACCATGAGCATCGAAGAACCTCGCGACGACGAGGTCGCTCCACGGTTGACGGTTGCCGACGCCATGGAAGCCGACATGGCCACCATGGTCCGTCAGCACCGGTGAGAGCGACGGGTTCTGAGCCCAATCATACTCCCGATAGAGCGTCCCGGGTATCCAGGGATCGTCGAATGACGCGAGCACCAAGGTCGGAATGCCGATGCCGCACATGAATCGTGTCGGCCGGCAGCGCTCGTAGTAGTCCTCGGCGTCGGCAAAGCCATAGCGTGGCGCGATGAATCGGTCGTCGTAGTCCCAGATCGAGCGCGACCCCATGATGGAGGCGCGCTCGACGGCCGATAGGACGGCGCCCTCGCCCGTGGCCTCGACCTTCATCTGGTCAAGGATATAGCGGTGATAGAGTCGATTGCGCGGCCGCATCATGTAGCGGCAGGTGATCGACAGGTCGATCGGCGCCGACACGCTGGCCGCGGCGAGCAGCGGCGCGGCACGTCCCTCTTCGCCGAGATACTTCAGCAGCATGGCGCCGCCCAGCGAGTAGCCCACCGCGACCGCGCCATCGGCCGTCAGTTCCCTCGGCAGCACCGTCAGCAGCGCCCGAAAATCCTGGCTGCGACCGGCGTAGTAGTGCTGGCCGCAAAGCGCCCGCGACGGTCCCGCGCCACGCAGGTTGAGCCGCAGCACGCGGCTGCCGCGGTCGAGCATCAGGCGCGCCATGCTGAAGATATACCGGCTGTCCTCGGCGCCGGTCAGGCCGTGGATCAGGATGGTCAGCGGAGACCCGGCCCGCGGCGTAGCCGGCCGGTCCAGGCTCGCCAGCAGCGTGTCGCCGGTGCCGTCGGGCAACAGAAATTTCAGCCGCTCGCTGCGATGCGGCACAAGCCCATCGGGGCTACGCAAGCGGTTCGCGATCGTCTGCAGATCGCTGCTCCACCAGGGGAAGCGAGGTTGAAACGGCAGCAGGTCGGATCGCGGGCTCACGCCCGGGAGTCTATCAGACCCGCTCCAGGAATTTCTCCAGGACCGTATCGCACCATGGCCGGTCGCTGCCGGCCGAATGAAAGCCGAGATGCCCGCCGCCCTCGGCCATCACCGACAGCAGGTAGGGATTGTCCGACCATTTGAAGTCGCGGTAGTAGCCGACGGGAATCCACGGGTCATCGCTTGCCGCCAGCACCAGCGTCGGCACTCGGATTTCCGGCATGTAGGCCAGCGGCGCACACAGCGTATAGTAGTCATCGGCACCCCGGAAACCGTAACGCGGCGAGATGAAGCGATCGTCGTATTCGCGGACGGTCCTGGCCATCCGCACGATCTCACGTTCTTCGTTCGTAAGCTCGCCGCCTTCGCCCAGCGTCTCCTTCTTGAGATCGGCCAGGATGTAGTTGTGATAAAACCAGTTGCGCGGCCGCTGCATGTGCTCGCAGGTCTGCGCAAGGTCGAGTGGCGCGCAGATCGTGGCCGCTGCCCGGAGGGAGGAGTACGACCCCTCTTCTCCGAGATATTTCAGCATCATCGCGCCGCCCATGGAATAACCGACCGCCACCACGCCGTTGTCCGTGAGTTCATCGGGGATTTGCCTCAGCACGCAGCGGAAGTCGGCAGTGCGCCCGATGTGATAGTGCTCGCGGCAATGCGGGCGTGAGGCGCCGCAGCCGCGAAGATTCAGGCGCAACACGCGATAACCGAGACCGAGAAGATGGCGCGCGGCGTTCAACACGTGGGAGCTGTTCTCGCAGCCGGTAAGGCCGTGCACGAGAATGACCAAGGGACGCCCTTCCTTCGGTACTTCTGGACGGTCGAGCATTCCCACCAGTATGTCGCCGCTGCGATCTGCCATGCAGAAGCACAGGCGCTCGCTGGTGTGGGGTGACATGTCCGACTGATAGGTCCCGAGCAACACCGCGATGGTTTGCAGATCCGCGCCCCACCATGGGAAGCGTGGCCTGAATGGGGGCAATTCGAGGGAATCAATGGACGGGGGCACGTCTAATCCGTATGCACAGTTTCTTGCCATGAAAACGCGCGCCACTCACCGGAGTTCCACTGCTGCGGTCGGCATCGCCTGTGCCGTCGGTGCAGCGGCAATTTTCAGCACGGCTGGTGTGATCGTGCGTCACATCCATTTGCCGGCATGGGATGTATCGTTCTGGCGATCGGCGCTGCTGGTTGCCTCAATGTTGCCACTGCTCTTGCTGCAGCGCCGCGGCGTGCTGATCGATGTCCGCAACGCCGGGATGGCACTACTGGCCAGCGCCGTGCTGCTGGCCGGAAGTTTCGTCAGCTTCATCCTTGCGCTGGGGCTCGCACCCGTCGCCAACGTTCTGCTGATGTTCGGCGCGACGCCGTTCATCACCGCCCTGCTGGCGCGTTTCTTTCTCGGCGAACCGATCCATGGCCACACGGTCCTCACCATGGCCGCGGCGGTGGTTGGCCTCGCCATCAGCGTCGCAGGGTCGGTGCAGGACGGCGCGGTTGCCGGCATGGCGGTGGCATTCATTGTCGTGCTGTGCATGAGCGGGAACTATGTCGTGGTGCGCCATCGTCGCGATGTCGGCATGGCGCCGGCGATCTGGCTGGCCGGCGTCATCTCGGCCCTGGTCGCCTTGCCGTTTGCCGAGCCGACCAATGTCACCTGGCAGCAGCTGCCTTGGCTGCTGGCGCTCAGTCCCGGCCAGCTCGCCGGGGGCCTGCTTCTCTACATGGCGAGCCTGAAGCGCATCCCGGCGGGACAGGCCGCCCTGCTCGGCCTGCTGGAGCTGGTGCTGGGTCCGATCTGGGTGTGGCTGTTCGATGGCGAAAAGCCGGACGATCTGACCCTGCTCGGCGGCATGATCGTAATCGGTGCGGCAGCGGCAAACGTCTGGTGCGATTCACGAGCGGTGGCACGTTAGGGCTCATTGGCGCGTTCCGCCGAAGGGGGCTTCGCGGCGCAGCGAACCACGATTTCGACATCTCCAAGGCCCGTGCGGTGAAATGGCCGGCTGGATTCGTGGCGGGGCACTGGCTAAGAAACCTTCATGACCCAAGCTCACAAGGGCCCGCTGTCGGGCGTCGTCGTCGTCGATCTCTCGCGCATCCTCGCCGGCCCCTACTGCACCCTGCTGATGGCCGAGATGGGCGCCCGGGTAATCAAGGTCGAGCCGCCCAAGGGCGGCGACGATGCCCGGGCTTACGGTCCCTTCGTCAGCGGCAAGTCGACCTACTTCGCCTCGGTCAATCGCGGCAAGGAGAGCATCGCACTCGACCTCAAGGCCGAGGCAGACCGCAAGACCTTCGAGAAGCTGCTCGAGAAGGCAGACGTGATCGTCGAGAACTTCCGACCCGGTACCATGGAGAAGCTGGGCTACGGCTGGGACGCGCTGCACAAGAAATACCCGAAGTTGATCTACGCTTCGGCCTCGGGCTTCGGACACACCGGACCCAATTCCAAGGATCCCGCCTACGACATGGTGGTCCAGGGCATGGGCGGCATCATGAGCATCACCGGCAACGAGGGCCAGCCGCCGGCGCGTGTCGGTATGTCGATCGGCGACGTCGGCGCCGGCCTGTTCACGGCCGTCGCGGTCAACGCCGCCCTGGTGCATCGCCTCAAGACCGGCGAATCGACCAAGGTCGACATCGCAATGTTCGACTGCCAGCTCGCGCTGCTCGAAAACGCCATCATGCGCTACACGGTCGAGGGCGAGGTCCCGGGCCCTCTGGGCGCGCGCCATCCCACCATCACGCCCTTCCAGGCCTTCAAGACGTCGGACGGCGCCATCATCATCGCCGCTGGCAATGACGGGCTGTTCGTCAAGACTTGCGAGGCTCTCGGCCGGCCCGACATGGCGACGGACCCGGGCTACAAGACCAACGCCTTGCGCCAGAAGCATCACGGCAAGCTCGAGCGCGAGATCGAATCGGTGCTGAAGGGCAACACCACGGCGCATTGGCTGGCGGTCATCGGCAAGGCCGGCATACCCTGCGGCCCCATCAACAACATCAAGCAGGCGCTGGAGCATCCGCAGGTGGCGGCACGCAACATGCTGATCGAGGCGCCCGACGGCAGCGGCGGCACCCTGAAGCTTGCCGGAAACCCGCTGAAGATGTCGGCCTTCGAAGATCCCAAGACGCGCCGGCCCGCGCCCGACCTGGACAGCGACCGAGAAGCCATTCTCGCCTTCCTCGGCGGCTGATCAGTGCGGCGGCTTGCCCGGCTCGCCGTCGGCCTCACGAAGTTCGTGGCCGGCACGGTTCTCGCGATCCTGGTGTTCCTGACCGGCGCTTTCTTCCAGGTGCGCGGCGCTCTGCCGCCGTACAGCGGCCATATCGAAGCCGCCGGCCTCAAGGCGCCGGTCGAGATCCTGCGCGACAAGAATGCCGTGCCGCACATCATCGCCGGCTCGATCGAGGATGCCGCCTTCGCCCTGGGCTATGTCCACGCCCAGGACCGCTTCTGGCAGATGGAGCTCTTGCGCCGGCTGGGCCAGGGCCGCCTCGCCGAGCTGCTGCCGCCGCGCCTGATCGGCCCCGGCGTGGTCGACACCGACCGAACCATGCGCGGCCTCGGCCTCTATCGCCGCGCGACCGAGAGCCTGAATGCGCTGTCGCCCGGCATGCGGGCCACCATCGAGGCCTACGCTTCCGGCGTGAACGCCTGGATAGGCGACGATGATCAGCAGTTCGGCCTGGAGCTCACTGTGATCAAGCTGCTGTCGGGCGGCTCTTACAAGCCCGAGCCGTGGCGACCGGCCGATTCGATGGTTTGGGCGAAGCTCATGGCGTTGAGCCTCGACGGCAACTGGCGCGCCGAGCTGTTGCGGCTCCGCCTGGCGCGCAAGATCGGCAGCGACACCGTGAAGTTCCTCATCGAGCCGGTGGGCGACAACCAGGACGCCACGCTGTCGATGGCCAACGAGGCCCTGAAGCGCACCGATCTCGACCGGCTCTATCGCGAGACCGACAACATCGCCACGCGCAAGCGCGAGGCCTCGAACGAATGGGTGCTCTCGGGTGCCCACTCGGTGTCGGACAAGCCCCTGCTCGCCAACGATCCGCACCTCCGTCTCGGCTTCCCGGGCACCTGGTACCTGGCTCGGCTGATCGGGCCGGGCTTCGACATCCGCGGCGCGACCTCGCCCGGCTCGCCTGCGGTCGTGCTGGGCCACAACGGAACGATCGGCTGGGGCTTCACGACCACCAATCTCGACAGCCAGGACCTGTTCATCGAGCGCGTCGATCCGACCGATCCCAATCGGTACATCACGCCCGACGGCCCGCGCCCGTTCACCGTGCGCGAAGAGACGATCAACGTACGGTGGGGCGAGCCGATCACCATGCGCGTGCGAGAAACGCGACACGGTCCGGTGATCGACGATTTCATCCGGCGCACCGCCAACGACGACCTCACGCCCCAGGGGCATGTACTCGCCTTGCAGGCGACCGCCCTCGACGGCGCCGACACCTCGGCCGAAGGCTTCGGGCGGCTCGGCTTGGCGCAGAACTGGGAGGATTTCCAGGCCGCGGCCCGCCGTATCGTCTCGCCGATGCAGAACATGGTCTATGCCGACACCGCGGGGAACGTCGGGCTGATCGCGCCCGCCCGCGTGCCGATCCGGCGCAAGGGCGACGGCTCGATGCCGGTGCCGGGCTGGACGTCTGAGTTCGATTGGGCGGGCTTCGTGCCGTTCGACGATTTGCCGAAGGTCTACAATCCGACCAGCGGCATCATAGTAAACGCCAACGCCCGCCTGGTACCCGGCGACTACCGCTACTTCATCAGCCGCGACTGGGCCGACCCTTATCGCCAGCGCCGCGCCAGTCAGATGCTGCGCGAGGTCGAGCGCCATCCGGTCTACGGCATGATCGTCATGCAAGCCGACAACCGCACGCTCGACGCCGACGACATGCTGCCGGTGCTGCTGAAGGGGACGCCGCGCAACGCGCGCGCCGCCAAAGCGCACGCCATGCTGAAGAGCTGGAACCGATTCATGCTGGCCAGTCGCCCCGAGCCGCTGATCTACACGGCTTGGATTTGGGAACTGCAGCGCGGGATCATGGCCGACGAGCTGGGCGCGGAACTCTACCAGTCGATGGCGACGCCCGACGTGCCGCTGCTGCTGCGCATCATCCGCGACAAGCCGGGCTGGTGCGACGACGGCGGCACGCGCCAGATCGAGTCCTGTGAGGACGCCATTGCACTGGCGCTCGATCGTGCGCTCGCCTGGATTGCTCGGCGGCAAGGTCCCGAAATCGACAGCTGGCAGTGGGGAATCGAGCACGACGCCGCCCACTTGCATCCGATGTTCGACGGAATACCGTTGCTGCGCGACATCGCCTCGGTGCGCTTCCCCTCGGACGGCGGCGCTCAGACACTCAATCGCGCCCAGCCCTCATACCGCGGCAGCCGGCCGTTCGAGGCGATCCATGGTGCGGGCTATCGCGGCGTCTACGATTTCAGCGACCTCGACAACAGCCGCTTCGCCATGCCGCTCGGCCAGTCGGGCAACATGCTGTCGCCGTGGGCGCGCAACTTCGTCCAGCGCTGGCAGAGCCTGAGCTACATCGAGATCGCCGGCAGCCGCGCCGAGGTCGGCCGCAGCGCCGTCGGTACAATTCAGCTCACGCCGCCCGCCGAGCGGCGTTGACGCTCCAACCGCCCCACACCATATTCCGCCCATGATCAGGCAATGCGACAACGTCTTCTCGCGAATGCCCCGCCCCCTTCGACAGGACGGGGCGGAACGCTGACGCGCGGGCACTAGACGTCCGAGCGGTCTCTCCGGCCCTTCCTCGCGAAGGGCTTTTTCATGTCCGCACGGACACGACGGAGAGTTCCATGAGCAAGTTCCTGATCACCAGCGCCCTGCCCTACGTCAACGGCGTAAAGCATCTCGGCAATCTAGCTGGCTCCCTGCTGCCGGCCGACATCCACGCGCGCTTTCGCCGGCAGACCGGCCACGAAGTCCTGTTCCTCTGCGGCACCGACGAGCATGGCACACCGGTCGAGCTCGCGGCCCATGCCGCCGGCGTGCCGGTGGCCGAGTACTGCGCGCGCCAGCATGCGGTGCAGGTCGACATCTATCGCCGGTTCGGCCTGTCGTTCGACCATTTCTCGCGCACGTCGGGGGTCGCCAATCGACGACTGACACAGGACATCTTCCGCGAGCTGGACAAGGCAGGCCTCATCGAGGAACGCACGATCCGGCAGGCCTACTCGCCCACCGACCGACGTTTCCTGCCGGATCGCTATGTCGTCGGGACCTGCCCGCAGTGCGGCCATGACAACGCGCGCGGCGACCAATGCGAGAGCTGCACCGCGCTGCTCGACCCAGAGGATCTGCGCGCGCCGCGCTCGGCGATATCCGGCGCGAGCGATGTCGAATTCCGCGCGAGCCGCCATCTATTCCTAAGGCTTTCGGCATTCGACGGCCGACTGCGCGCCTGGCTGGCGACCACGCGCGACTGGCCGCCGCTCGTACGCTCGATTGCATGGAAATGGCTCGACGAGGGATTGCGCGACCGGTGCATCACGCGCGACCTGGAATGGGGTGTGCCGGTGCCCAAGGCAGGCTTCGAGGACAAGGTCTTCTATGTCTGGTTCGACGCCCCGATCGGCTACATCGCGGCCGCCATCGAATGGAGCGAGGCCGGGCCGGAGCGCGACTGGCGCGACTGGTGGCAGAGCAGAGACGACGTCACCTACGTGCAGTTCCTCGCCAAGGACAATGTCCCCTTCCACTCGGTGAGCTTCCCGGCAACGCTGCTGGGATCGGGTTTGCCGTTCAAGCTCGTGGATATCATCAAGGGCTTCAACTGGCTGACCTTCGAAGGCGGCAAGTTCTCGACCAGCGCGGGCCACGGGATCTTCACCGATACCGCCCTCGAGCTGCTGCCGGCGGATACCTGGCGATGGTGGCTGGCGGCGAATGCGCCGGAGACGGCCGACACCGATTTTACCCTGGCGCGTTTCGTCGACGGCGTGAACAAGGACCTGGCCGACGTCTTGGGCAATCTCGTCAACCGCTGCCTGACATTCACGGCCGCGCGCTTCGACGCCGTCGTGCCGGAGGCGGGCCAGCCGGGGCCGCTCGAACAGCGACTTGCCGGCGTACTCGACGAGAGCCTGGCGAACCTGCTCCGGCATCATGAAGGCCTGGCGCTGCGCAAGGCCGCCGAGGAAGTCCGCACCATCTGGCGGCTCGGCAACGTCTATTTCGCCGAAGCCGCCCCTTGGTCCGCCATGAAGAAGGATGCCGCACGGGCGGCCACCATCGTCAATACGGCCATCAACGTCGTCCGGGTGGCGGCATTGGCAGCCTGGCCCTTCATTCCGGCGAGCGCGGAGAAGATCCTGTCCAGCCTCGGTGAACCCACCGGGCGGATACCTTGGCCGCGGGACGGCAGGCACGCACTTTCGGCCATTCCCGGTGGCCGACGCATCGCCGTGCCGCCGCTGCTATTTCCGAAGATCGCCGTCGGCGATCTCAGGGCTGCTCAGGCCAGCTGAGCATCGGGCGCCTCGCGTTTCACCAGCAGCTTGTCGATGCGCCGGCCGTCCATGTCGGCAACCTCGAAGCGCCAGCCGTCGTAGCTGAACCAGTCGCCAGTCGCGGGCAGCCGACCAAGCTCGGCCAGCACGAAGCCCGCGATGGTGTGAAAGCCGGTGTGCTGAGGTCGCAGGCCGAGCCCAAGGCGGCCAAGGACGCCGTTGACCGGCGCCATGCCGTCGATCAGGAGCGAGCCGTCGTCGCGCTCGACGATGTCGGGCGAGTCGTCCTCTTCGGAGGGCAGGTCTCCGGCCAGAGCCTCCAGCAGATCGGTCTGCGTGACGATACCCTCGAGGCCGCCGTACTCGTCCACGACGACGGCCAGCCTCACCGGCGCCTGCTTGAAGAGTTCCAGCACCTTGAAGATCGGCACGCCCTCATGGATCAGAAGCGGCGCGCCCACCGCCGCGGCCGGATCGAGCTCTTGGCCGGCAAGCACCTGGGCCAAGAGATCCTTCTTGGCGACCACGCCCACGACCTCGTCGACGGTGCCGCGCCCGACCAGCAGCTCGCCGTGCCGGCTTTCGAGCACCACCCGGCGCACGGTGTCGCGATCGTCGGCAATGTCGATCCAGTCGACCTCGGTACGCGGCGTCATGAACTCGCCGATCGCCCGGTTGCCGATGTCGAGCGTGCGCACGACGATCTCCTCCTGCGCCTCCTGCAGCAGCCCGGCATCCTGGCTTTCGGCGACGATCAGCTTCAGCTCGCCGGCCGAATGCAGCGAACCTTCGCTGGCGCCGGGCCGCAGTCCGAACAGGCGCAGGACGAGGTTGCCAAGACCGTTCAGCACGGTGATGGCGGGGCTGAACAGCCAGCGGAAGAGTGCGAGAGGCCGGACGACCCAGAGAGCGGTCCCCTCGCTGCGCTGCAGAGCGAGGCTCTTGGGGGCAAGCTCGCCCAGGACTATGTGCAGCGCGGTGATGATGATGAAAGAGATCGCGACGGCGATGGTATAGGCGCTGACACCGGCAAATGAGCCGGCCACGCGGCCGAGCGGCGCTTCGATCAAGTGGGCGATGGCTGGCTCGCCGACCCAGCCCAGGGCCAGCGACGAGATGGTGATGCCGAGCTGGGTGGCCGCGAGACTGGCGTCGAGACTGCCGAGCGTCTTTTCAAGCGCCCGGGCGTTCGTGCGCTCGGCTGCAACCAGCTCCATCACACGGCTGCGGCGGACCGCGACCAGAGAGAACTCGGCGGCGACGAAGAAGCCGTTCGCCAGGACCAGGACGAGAACCGCCAACAGGCCACCGAAATCGGACATTCATCGATCCTCGCTGTTACTTTCCCCCTCTCGATCGACCTGCACCCGCACATGGCGGGGGAGGAAGGAGGTCAGCTCGGCTTGTCGCCGCCGAGCGTGATGCGGTGCATCACGCGGCGATGGCCATGATAGTCGTTGATGGCGTTGTGCATCGCACAGCGGTTGTCCCAGAAGGCGAGCGACCCGGTCTCCCAGCGGAAGCGGCAGGTGAACTCGGGCCGGACCTGGTGCTCCCACAGGAACTCCAGCAGAGCCAAGCTCTCTCGCTCGGTCCATCCCTTGATGTGGGAGGTGTGCGCACTCGAGGTGTAAAGCGCCTTGCGGCCGGTCTCGGGATGAGTGCGCACGATGGGATGCTCGGCCGTCAACGCCTTGGTCTCTTTGCCGGCTGCCTTCAGGCGGTCCTCGCGTGTCTTGCTGACCTCGGCCTTGGTCGAGCTGCTGACCCCGGTCAGCCCATCGAGCGTCGCCTTCAGCCCGTCCGAGAGCGCCTCGTAGGCCATGTACTGGTTGGCGAACACGGTGTCGCCACCATAGGGTGGAACCTCGCGCGCCAGCAGCATGCTGCCCATCGGCGGAATCTCCAGATAAGTGGTGTCGGAGTGCCAGAGTCCGCCGAAGTTGTGGCGCTCGTTCTCGAGCTTGACCACCGCAGTGATGAACGGCGCTTCCGGCAAGCCGTCGAGCTGCGGGTACTTGATCGGCTCGCCAAACCTGCGAGCGAATGCCAGGTTCTGTTGCGGCGTCGCCTTCTGATTGCGCAGAAATATCACAAGGTGGTCGAGGAACGCCTGGCGCACCTCGGCGATCACGTCGTCCTCGAGTTCGCGCGACATGTCGACACCATGCAGCTCGGCGCCCAGGGCTCCAGCGATCGGCCTGACCTCGATATGACGATAATTGCGCATCGCTTTCCCTATCCTTGTTCCTTCGCCCACGGAGGCAGGGTCTTGGCCATGAAATGCCGGATGCCTTCCGCTGCCTGCGGCCGGCGCAACAGCTCGACCAGGCCCTCGGCGGCGCGATCGAGCACGGCGCGATCATCGCTCGTGGCGCAGCCCAGCACCAGACGCTTGACGGTGGCGACGGCTTGCGGCTCCAGCCGCAGAACGTCGTCGAGCACGGCTTTCAGGGTGCGGTTGATCTCGGCCGTATTGGCGCAGATATGACGGCCGATCCCCAGACGATGCGCCTCTCTCGCATCGATCACCCGACCGGTGACCGCGAGGTCACGCGCCGGCCCCTCGCCGACGCGCCGGACCACGAAAGGAATGATCTGCGAGGGGATGAACCCCACCTTGGGTTCGGGCATGCCGAAGGCGGCGCTCTCATGCAGGATCACGACATCCGAGCAACAGGCGATGCCGAAGCCGCCTCCGACTGCGGAGCCTTCGACGACCGAGATGGTGACCTGGGGCAACTCGTTCAGGGCGAGCAAGGCGTCGCCGAATTGGCGATAGGCCGCGACCAGCGGGTCGGCGGCGCCGTCGGCGGGCTTCGGCGGAATGGCAGCCATGGCATTGAGATCGCCGCCGGCGCTGAAATGTCCGCCGGCGCCACGGATCACCAGCGCTCGACAACGATGGTCCTGGCGCAATCTGACGAACGCGTCCTCGAGCTCCAGCATCATGGCATGAGTGAGCGCGTTGCGCCGCTCCGGCCGCTTCAGCATCAGCCGCGCGACGGCGCCGTCGCTTTCGAGCGTGATGTTGGCGTAGTCGGTCATGGGCAAAGTCTTAGCTGTCGGGTATCGTGCCAACAAGATGACGCGTTTCGTGGTTTCGCTGATCGCGGCGATGCTCTCGACTTTCGCCGCGTCGGCGCAGGACTGGGGCCAGGTTGCGACGCCGGCGCCGGGGCCTGCCCAATCCATCGGCTTCTACACCGCCGGCTGCCTGCAGGGCGCACAGGCACTGCCCCTCGACGGGCCGGGGTACGAGGCGATCCGCATCAGCCGCAATCGCTATTGGGGCCAGCCGGTGACGCTCGACTTCATCAAGCGCTTCAGCGAGCAAGTGCGCGCTGCAGGCCAGGCGCCGATCTACATCGGAGACATCGGCCAACCGCGCGGCGGGCCCGCTCCCAGCGGCCATGCAAGCCATCAGACCGGGCTCGATGTCGACATCTGGTTCGAGCGCCAGCCCGGCGCACGCCGCGCGCCGGCCGACCGCGAGAACCCGCGCCTGCGCTCGCTGGTCCGCGCCGCCGACGACGGCATCGACGACACGGTCTTCACCGATCAGCACGTAACGTTGCTGCGGCTCGCCGCCACCTCGCCCGGCGTCGATCGGATCTTCGCGAACAAATGGATCAAGCAGCGCCTCTGTCAGGGCGTCACCGGCAACCGTGGCTGGCTGAACAAGATCGTCGTCTGGGCGGGTCATGACGAGCATTTCCATGTCCGCATGTACTGCCCGCCCGGCAACCTGCAGTGCCAGGCTCAGGCCGGCTACTACGGAGACGAGGGCTGCGGCGAGCAGCTCGATATCTGGTTCACCAATCCGCCCGTGCGCCTGCCTCCTCCGGGGACAGTGCTGCCGCCGTACCGTCCCAAGCTGCCGGCGACGTGCCAGGCAGTGCTGAAGGCTCCCTGACAGCGGAGCGTGCTTCGCCGCCGAGCCAGTCTAACTCAGACGTCCACATCGACAATCACCGGCACATGGTCGCTCAGCCCCGCGCCACACCAGGTTTCGAAGGCACCGACGCTGAGATGGGTCACTTTGCCGATCCAGGCGTTGGGCAAGAAGACGTAGTCGATGTGATAGGTCGGACCGTCCTTGGTGCGATCGCGCCAGTAGAGGGTAGGCTCGCTCTCCCGGCCGTGCGCCTCGCCGCGAATCGCGTGATAGGCGCTGACCAGGCCGAAACTCTCCTCGAGGATGCGGACCTTGGTCGAATGGTTGATTCGCCAGCCGGGCTTGTCCCAGATCGTATTGCTGTTGAGGTCGCCCGCGATCACCGCAGGCCGCTCGACCAGGAAGCTCCTATAGCGCGAGAGTCCACGCCGCAGCGGGCCGAGCTGGTGCTTGCGGATCGCGCCGGCGCTGGCGTTCTGCGCCCAGACGGCCAACAGGTTGCACGGCGTCGGCCCATCGACATGGACCGGCGCGACGTAGCGGAGCGACGGATGATAGGAGGGCGCGAGCCGCACCGCATAGCCACCGAAGGCGAATACGGCCAATCCCTTGTGCGGATTGCGGCCGATCCATACGGGCTCGCCCTGGATCCACAACGACCTCGAGCGCAGACGCAGACGGCTCGGCTCGGCGCATTCGCTGACGATGGCGATGTCGGGCTCGAGGGCCAGCAGCGCATCGATCTTGCGATCGAGTGCCATGTTGCAGTTCCAGGTGACGACCCGCATGAGCGGACCTCATTCCCCCTGGCCGAGCAGGGAACCGGCACGGCGCGAGAGGCGGAAGAACCACTGGAAGATCTGAAAGCCCACGATCAGGTAGATCACGGACAGGCCGAAGGCGAGGCCGAGCATGTCCCAATGCACCGTCTTCTCGGCCAGGATGGCCCGCATGCCCTCGAAGACATAGGCGGGCGGCAAGGCGTAAGAAATCACCTGCATCCAGTGCGGCAGCACCGAAATCGGGTAGTAGACGCCGCTCACCGGCAGCAGGATGAACACGGCGGACCAGGCGAAGCTCTCCGCGCTCTGGCCGACGCGCATGATCATGCCGGACATGGCGAGCCCGATCGACCAGGAGAACATCTGCAGGATGGCGAAGAAAGCTATCAACGGCAGGCCAAGCGAGTAGATCGCGTAGCCGAAGAATGCCCAGGCCAGCAGCGACACCGGAACCAGCCCGAGCAACGTCCGCAGCAGCGCCACGATGATGATGCCGGTTGCCATCTCCCAGGATCGGATCGGGCTCACGAACAGATGGCCGAGATTGCGCGACCACATCTCCTCGAGGAAGGCGATCGACAGCGAGAGGTTGCCGCGCACCACGACCTCCCACAGAAGCAGTCCCGACAGCAGCACGCCCGCCGCCTGCGCGACGAACGAGGCCTGTGGCAGCAGGTACTGAGTCATGAAGCCCCACATGACCATCTGCACGGCCGGCCAGTAGATTGAATCGACCAGTCGCATCACCGAGTTGCGCCAGATGTAGATGTGGCGCATCACCAGCGCCCAGATGCGCTGGGCCGATCCGCTCAAGATGCCGCCTCCTTGCGGGTCAGGGCATCGAGGCCGCGGCCGCGCCCGCGCGCCATGTCGAGAAACACCTCCTCCATGTCCTCGCGGCCGAAGCGACCTATGAGCTCGCGCGGGCTGCCGCGGTCGTAGACGCGGCCGGCCTGCAGCAGGACGACGTCGTCACACAGCCGCTCGACCTCGCCCATGTTGTGCGAGGCCAGCAGGATCGTGGCATGGGTCTCGCGCTGGTAGTCCTTGAGGTAGGTGCGGACCCACTCCGCGGTGTCGGGATCGAGCGAGGCCGTGGGCTCGTCGAGCAGCAGTACATCCGGCTTGTTTATGAGCGCCTTGGCCAGCGCCACGCGCGTCTTCTGGCCGGCCGAAAGCTTGCCCGACTGGCGGTCGAGAAAGGGTGCCACCTGCATGTGCTCGGCGATCTCCTCGATGCGCTTGGCGAGGTGCCGCACACCGTAGAGGCGCCCGTAGAACATCAGGTTCTGCCGCACCGTCAACCGATGCGGCAGGTCGACATAGGGCGACGAGAAATTCATGCGCGGCAGCGCCGCGTAGCGGCGCTTCTTCATGTCGATGCCCAGTACAAAGATATCGCCCGCCGTCGGCTCGAGCAGGCCGAGCAGCATGGCGATGGTCGTGGTTTTGCCCGCGCCGTTGCCGCCCAGCAACCCCAGCACCGCGCCGCGCGGCACGGCGAAAGTCAGATCGTCGACAGCGACGATCTCGCCGTACACCTTGCGCAAATGTCGGACGTCGATGGAGGGGGCAGCGTCCACGGTTCATCCTTGGGAGCGCGGGCCTCCGGCCCGCTCGTTCCCGAGACTACAATGCTTTGATCGCCGCTTCGATGCGGTCGACGCCCTTGCTCAGCCGCTCTGTGCCGGACGCAAAGCACAGCCGCACATTGCCCTGCCCGCCCGGGCCGAATGCCTCGCCCGGCGCCAGGCCGACCTTGTATTCCGTCGCCAGCTTCTTGCAGAAGGCCATGGTGTCGGTGACGCCATCGACCGAAAAGAAGTTGTAGAAGGCCGCTTCAGGCCGCGCGATCTTCACCCGCGGCTGGGCCGACAGGCGCTGGAACACCAGTTCGCCGCCGGAACGGCACCGTTCGACCATCTCGGCCACGAAGTCGTCGCCCTTCTCCAGCGCCGCGATCGCGCCTCGCTGCAGGAAATGCGGCACGCCCGAGGTGTTGATCTGCACCAGCTTGGCGAACTGCTCGCCCAGCGCCGCCGGATGGGTCAGCCAGCCGACGCGCCAGCCCGTCATCGCCCACGGCTTTGAGAAGGAGTTGAGCACCAGCACCGGATCGTCGGGGCCTGCCAGTTCCAGAAACGAAGGCGCGATCGGCCGCGTGTAGATCAACCGGGCATAGACCTCATCCGCCATGATCCAGACGCCGCGCTTGCGGGCAAAATCGAGCAATGCCTTCTGCTGGTCCGAGGTCATCGTCCAGCCCGTCGGATTGCCCGGTGAGTTCACAAAGACAGCGCGGGTATGTCCGTCGACAGCGTCGAACACCTTCTGGAGATCGAGCGACCAGCCGCCGTCGGGCTTGCGGTCCAGCGCGACGTACCTGGGCTCGCCGCGGACCAGCTTCGCGGCCGAGGTGATGTTCGGCCAGATCGGCGAAACAATCACGATGTTGTCACCAGGATCGAGCAAAAGCTGGCAGCTCAGCAGGATCGCCTGCATGCCGCCGGTCGTTACCGAGATGCGCTCGGCCGGACATTTGATACCGTAGAGCCGCTCAGTGTAGGCCGACAGCGCCGTGCGCAGCGCGGGGGTTCCCCGCTGCCACGTGTAAAAGGTCTCGCCGGCCTGCAGGCCCTTGGCCGCGGCGTCGCGCACGAAGTCTGGCGTTACGAGGTCACCCTCGCCGAACCACAACGGTACGACGTCGGGATCGCCGAATACGGTCATCGCCACTTCGGTGATCGGGGTATCGGAAAGCCCGGCAATGGGGCCGCTCAATGAAGCGCCAAGGCCGGGAAGCTGCAAACGGGAACTGTCGGACATGGTCTTGGACGTAGCGCATCATCGCTTCTTTCGCCAGCCGGTTGCCTTCCGACTGATGTCGGCGACACGAAGCCTGACATATCGGCATCGAACAGGCAGAATATGATCCGGAGTCGACCGATGAAGCATCTTGCTCTTGTCCTCGTCGTCATGCTCGCCGGTTGCTCGACCGTGCCTGCCAGGAACATCGATCGCGTCTACGCCGGCATGGATCGCACCCAAGTCCAGTCGATCATGGGAGCGCCCGACACGGTCTCCCATGCGCCGGGCAAGGAGTGTGCCTATTACTTCCTGCTGAAAGACTTCTGGAGCCGCGTGCCGTGGTCGGTCTCCGAGCGCTACTACGTCTGCTATGACGAAGGCAAGGTCGCATCGTTCGGCAGAGTCGACGGCCCACCGTCTGGATGACAGCCTGCGGCACGCGCGATAGCTTGCATTCGGGGAGAGCTAATGGAAGGCGACAAGCACGGACTGATGCTGCCGGTGTGGTTCGCCGAGCGCTATGACGGCACCTATCTCGACGGCCGGCGCCTCGATGAGCTGCAATTCCTGCAATGCAAGCTGATCCTGAAACCTGATCGCTTCACCTCGGCGCGCGTCTTCAAGGAATTCGCCCGCCTCGTCGATCGCGCCGCCGAGGCCACCGGTGTCGCCTATCACCACACGCCGAAGCTCGACAAACGGCCCGAGGTGCGCGAGGTGCTGTTTCTGGATACCGGCGGTTTCCATCTCTACAACAACGCCTTCATCCTGCGCCGGCGTATCTCGTACGAGGACGGCTTTCCGGTCGGCGATCCCGAGATCGTATTCAAATATCGCAGCCCCGACATGATGATCGCCCAGTCGACCGACGTGCGGCCACGCATTTCGGGCGACTACAAGATCAAGTTCAAGATCGAGCTGTTGCCGCTCAAGGAGCGCATTGGTGGCGTGCGCCGACTGCTGGCGCACAATGTCGAGTTCGGCCTGAGCCAGGCCCCCGAGGCCGACCGGCTGGCCATGTCGTCGCTCGACAACATGAGCCTGCCCGAGCTGCAGCATCTCTTCCCGCCGCTCGAGGCGATCTCGTGCGATGGCCCATCCGACGTGGCGTTGGTCAACCAGTGCATCGTCGAGGAGCTGATGCAGGACATCTGCGAGCTCGATTTCGGCCATCGCACCCGCGCCACCGCCAATGTCGCTCTGTGGCGATCGCGCGGGGACCATCATGCTTTCGTGGGCGAGTTCGCCTATCAGCTGCGCTTCAACGGCCCCGCCGACATCAGCCCCAAGGCGCTGTCCGCCTGCGAACGCTTCTTCATCGAGCTGCAGCAGATCGCGAGCGACTGGTTGTCCCTCAGCGCCACCAAGACCGGCGCGGTCTATCGATTGAAGGGCAACCCACCACAGGCACACGAATGAACGAGACCTCGTCACCGACCGCCGCCCCCGCCGGCGCCCCGCCTTCGCTGGGCAGGATTTTCTGGGTTTTCCTGGTCATGGGCGCCACCAGCCTAGGCGGCGGCGTCGTCGGCTACCTGCGCACCGGCCTGGTGACGCGCAACAACTGGCTGGACGACATTACCTTCGTCGAGCTGCTCTCGATCAGCCAGACCCTGCCGGGGCTGAACGCCACCAACATGTCGATCCTGGTCGGCGATCGGCTGCGCGGCGCCTGGGGCGCGGTGCTCGCCACGATCGGCATGTGCCTGCCCGGCGCCACGCTGATGACGGCTGCCGCCTATGCCTACGGCATCGGCGGCGACGATCCCTGGTCGAAGGCCTTCCTGCACGGCATCGCCGCCGGCGCGCTTGGGCTGATCCTGGTGGTGATGGTTCAGCTAGGCTCGCGGGTGCTGAAGGAAGTCGCCGACTACGTCATCGTCCTGGCGACGGCCGCCGCCGTCGCCTTCTTCCACGTGCAGGTGCCTTATGCGCTGATCGGGGCCGGCATCGTCGCCATCTGGTGGCACCGTCCGCGCGCCGGGAAGGTCCACAAGCCACACAATGCGCCGGTCGGCGAGAGGCATCACGAATGAACAAGCTCGGCGATATCGCGAGTGTCTTCGCCTATCTCTCGCTGCTTACCGTCGGCGGCGGCATGGCGGCATTCCCGGAGCTCAAGACCCTCACGGTCGACACCTATCACTGGCTGACCTTCCCGGAGATGCTGCATTTCTACAGCTTGGGCCAGCTGGCGCCTGGGCCCAACATGATGATGGTGGTCTCGATTGGAGCAGTGGTTGCCGGACTGCCGGGTGCCGCGGTTGCGCTGATCGCATTCTTCCTGCCGACGGGCATCCTTACCTGGGCAATCGGCCGGATCTGGACGCGTCTCGCGACCTGGCGCTGGCGGCCGGCGATCCAGACCGGCCTGGGCTCGGTCTCGGTGGGCTTGGTTCTGGCCGGCGCCATCATCATGGGGCGCGGCGCCGTCACCGGGGTGCTGTGGGGAGCGATCACGGTGGTCGCGTTCCTGCTGCTGCTGAAGACCAAGATCAATCCCGCCTATCCGATCGTGGCTGCGGGCCTGGTGGGCGTGCTCGCACACTCGCTCGGATAAGACCGCTGGCCTCCAGCAGCCTGAGCGGACCAGAGGCCTGTGCTCCCGTTAGCGGTCCGCCACCTTCGGTGTCGGCTTTCCGGTGGGGCCGCACGACGCGCGGGGCACGCCGATCGCCGCAGTCTTGCCGGTGGTGGTGAGGCAGCCCCTGTTCCACTGCCCGGTCATGACCGTGTCTCCTATGCGCAAGGTGCCTCGGCCCTGCGGGACGTCGTTGGCGTAGCTGCCCTCGAAGCTCACCGAATCGTTCCACGTATAGTTGCCAGGCCCCTCGCGCTTGCCGTTCCGGTAGGTGCCGACGAAGCGGTCGATCGGCCGGCCATGCTCCGTCCACTGCGCCTCGCCGCGACCTTCCGGCAGGCCGGCCCGGCAAGCGCCCTTCCACACCACCTTGTCTTCGGGCTCGGGATGCCAGTCCCACATGCGACAGCCCTTGTCGGTGTCGAACAACCAGTCGCCGTTGTCGCAAGGGCCGTTCCAACTGATCTCCAGCGAATCGGGTTCGCCCGGCGGGCAATCCGACTTGACCGGCGTTAGCACCAATTGCTGCGTGAAAGCGGGACCGGCTACGAAGAGCAGTGAGCAGAAAATGGAAACCAGCCGCATTGGGCCCCCGACGACCACCCCCTGGTCGCATGAAATAAACGCGTTCGTTCGTTTCGTGGTTGCTGAAGACACCCCAAAATAGCGCCGACGCCACGTCTCAATAGCGACATTCATGCGGCGGGCGAATCGGTCCACAGGTGCAGTCATGGTAGGCTTTAGGTATGAGCCTCCTGATCCTTGGTCTAGTCCTCTTCCTCGGAATTCATATCCTCACGACCTTGCGGGAGCCACGTGCCGCCCTAATCGGTCGTGTCGGAGAAGGACCCTACAAGGGGCTGTATTCGCTCGTCGCGGCGATCGGTCTCGTCCTGATCGTCTGGGGCTTTGGCCGCTATCGCAGCGAAGGCTACGTCCAGGTCTGGAATCCACCCTTCGCCATTTTCCATCCCATCGCACTGGTTTTGCTGTGGTTCGCGCTGGTGGCGCTCGCCGCAACTTATGCGCCCCCCGGCCGCATCAAGTCGATCCTGCGCCATCCCATGCTGGCTGCGGTCAAGGCTTGGGCACTTGCCCATCTTCTTGTGAATGGCGATCTCGGTTCGCTCCTGCTGTTCGGCAGTCTGCTCATGTGGGCGGTCTACGATCGCATCGCCGTCAAGCGCCGTGGCGATCGAGGTGCCCCCGGCGTTGAATCTTTCGGTCGCAATGATGTGATCGTCATCGTGATCGGCACAATCGGGTACGTTGCCATTCTCTGGCTTCACGATTCGATCATCGGCGTCGCTGCCATCTGACGCTTCCTGACAGCAACCTGACAAGCCGCACGCGCGCTGCTTCATTGCATCACGATGTCGCCCCGATTCATGGTCACGCTCCCGCGCGTTCATCAGCCTGAGTAAAGGAGCAAGCATCAATGAACCGTCCCCTCCTCACCTCCATCCTTGTCCTTGCCGCAGCCGCCACACAGGCCGAGGCGCGTTCGCCGATTGGCGGCGCCACAATGCCGCGTGAGCCTTTGCAGAGCGACGCCCTCGGCCCACGCAGCGACCCGACCCCGACGGTAGCCGAAGCCGTCGCGCGCACGCAGATCGAGAAGAGCGGCTACACCAGCGTGCGCGGACTGCAGCGCACCGGCGACGGCACCTGGCGCGCCGTGGCGCGCGACCAGCGCAACGCCCCGGTGGCAGTTACTCTCGACAACGGCGGCAATGTCACGCAGACGCGCTGAGCCCGGCCCGCCTGGCCGGCTCGCCTCGAACCAGCCCACTCCGTTCGACGGAGTGGGCTTTTTGCTGCGGTCCGGACGGTCTATCGTGTGTCCATGACAGACGACTATCAGCGCCGCAGCTATGGCGAGATCTCGGTCGGAACCGGCGAGAAGCCGGGCATCGTCGTGGTCGACTTCCAGCTCGGATTCACCGATCCGCAGTATCCCCTGGGGGGCGCCCCGCTGGTCATTCGCGCCGTCGAGAACACGGCCAAGCTGCTCAAGGTCGCTCGGCGCGTCGGCGTTCCCGTTGCGGTGTGCAACACCGCCTACATGAACGAGCGCGAAATGCCCTACTGGAAGATCACTGCTGTGAAGCAGACCTTCCTCCACGACCATCCCAGCACCGCGCTCGATCCGCGCATCTACGAGCCGGGCTACGATCTCAAGGTGACAAAGAAAGGCCCGTCGATCTTCTTCGAGACCGGTGTCGCAAACTACTTCATGAAGGAACGTGTCGACACCATGATCGTGACCGGCTGCAACACCTCGGGCTGCATCCGCGGCAGCGCGCTCGATGCCTTCAGCCACCGCTTCCGCACGCTGGTGCCCGAGGATTGCGTGGGCGACATCGAGGAAGGCCCCCACCGCGACAACCTGCGCGATATTGGCCGGCGTTATGTGGACGTCACCGACCTTGCCGGATGCATCGACTACCTGGAGCGCTGGGGCAAGAGAAACAGCAGCTGATGATTTGCATCATCCCAAGCATCACGCGTGGCCGCTGCCGCAGACATCGACCCACTCAGCGTCAACCAGCTGGGCCATGCGCAATGGATTGATACGCAGCGCTGAATGCGTTGAACCGGCCGCAGGCACGACCTCCTCGAACGCTTTCAGCGACACATCGCAATAGACCGGCAGCGGCGTCGCCAGGCCGAACGGGCAGACGCCGCCGACCGGATGGCCGGTAATCGCCACAACTTCCTCCGCCGTCAGCATGCGCGGTTTGCCACCGAACACGACCTTGGCCTTCTTGTTGTCGAGCCGCGCCTCGCCGCTGGTGACGACCAGCAGGTTGCGCTCGCGCACGCGCAGCGACAGGGTCTTGGCAATCTGCGCCGGCTGCACACCATGGCCCGCCGCGGCGAGCGCCACCGTGGCAGTGCTGCCGTCCAGTTCGACAATAGAGATGTCTGGAGCATGGCTGGCGAGAAAAGCGCGGACCGATTCGAGGCTCATGCCCCTTGATAGCAATGTCGCGCCACAGCTGCACGTCCTACGCGCGTCGACCGTCGGCGAACCATTCACAATGCGAACCCGATAGCAGGGAACGTCTACGGCAGCATGGACAATGGTGAGTCTTGCGTTCAGCGTGGAGACGTGAGGAGATACATCATGCTCGGCAAGGTCACTGTCGCGGTCGCTATCGTGGTTGCAGACGTCGCCTTGGCCCAGGCACCGGTTGCCATCGTTCAGTACAGCTGTGCACACGGCAAGTCACTCCATGCCGAGTATTTCGACGGTTTGACTCGCACGGCACCCGACGGTCGACCCATTCCAGGCGGCCACGTCATCCTCACACTCGCGGACGGCAAGAAGCTCACCTTGCCACAGACCCTGTCCGCCTCGGGCATACGTTACGCCAACGAGGGCGAGACTTTGGTGTTCTGGAGCAAGGGCGACACAGCCTTCGTCGAAGAAGGCCCCAACCGGACTGTGACTTACGAGGACTGTATCGGCGGCAAGAAGTAGACGCTCGCTAGACCTGGAAGAGCAGGAAGCCGCCGAAGCCCGCGGCGGTGAGCGTCATACCGAGCCAGCGGAAGAAGCGCGTCGACTGCTTTTCGAGCAGGTGCCGGGTGTGCAGGGCCGCCCGCTCGGCGCGCGACATTTCGGTCCTGGTCCTGAGTTGGTGAGCGAGGAACCCCGGCGAGACGCCGGCACCGACGACGCCGTCCTGTTCCATGTCTACCCGGGCGGTGACGAACCAGATCATCAGGCCGATTACGCCGATGCCGAAGAAACTCGCATAGGCGACGATCATGAAGGCGATCACCGAAGCGATCAGCCAACCACTCCAGACGAACGCCATGACGAAGGACTTGCCGGGCATGGACGCCTCCTGTGCGCGACGCAGTTGGAAATCGTGATCTTTCCTCAGTCGGTACGCAAGTCGCAGGGGCCGGCGCCAAAGCGCAAAGCAAATGTGGCCAGCCTGCGGCCGGTCTTTCGTTGCACGACAATTGTCATGCAACACCTCTTCCCGCATCGCGTTCACTCGGCGTCTGCAAACTTACAGCAAGGAGGACGACCATGATCCGCACGACCCTGGCGACCGTCGCTCTGATCGCCGCGGCCGGCGTGGCGCACGCCCAGATGCAGGCCCCGAGCACGCCGGAAGGCCGCGACCAGCGATCGATGCCCGGCGCCACCAGCAACCCCAACACCGCCCAGCCGAAAAGCCCGATGAATCCGACGGCCGCCGAGGCGGCAGCCAAGGCCGAGTTGGAAAAGCGCGGCTACAGCGGCGTCAAGAGCCTGACGCGTGACACGGCCGGCAACTGGGCGGCTAAGGCGATGCGCAACAACGTCGAGGTCGCCGTAGTCCTGGAGCCGAACGGCACGATCAGGGAGCAGTAGGCCGAGAGGCCTCTGCCGCCCGGCCTGGCGGGACGGTTTACTCCTCGTTTGCGTCCCGCCAGCGCTGCCGCTCTCATACTAGTGTATGGACTTGTTGGCATCGCCGGATCGACCATATCCGGATGATGCGCACGTTCCTCCTCATCGCTTTCTCGGTCTCAATCCTGACGCTGGCCGCACCGGCTACGGCCCAGTACGCCCCGGGCTCGATCGGCAATGGCGGCCGTATGCCGGAGACAATGTCACCCGGCGCCTTGCCGCCGCCGCCGACTATTGTCGCTCCGTCAACGCCCGCGCCGCAGCCCTCCGCCTCCTATGGCGGGCGCTATCCTAATACCGAATCGCTGTCACGCGATCGCGTCCAGTCCGAAGGATATCGCGTGAAAAGCATCACGCGGCAGAACGACGGCTCATGGAACGCGAAGGTCACCCGTGATCCTGTGCCGACGCGACCGCAGGGCGTGCCCAGCAAGGTCACCATCTATCCTGACGGCCGCATCGTCGAGGAGCGCTAATTCACTGCAATCCGGTCGAGCAACGGTGTCAGGTAGCGCCGGAACTCGTGCGGGCTTTCCGACATCGGAAAATGGCCCATGCCTCTCATGACCTCGAAATGCCGCGCGCCGGTCACCCGGGCGAGCTCGGCGGTCAGTTCCGGCGTCGCCGAAAGGTCGTATTCGCCGGTCAGCAGGTACAACGGGCATTTGCCGTCGAGACCGGCAAGATCGGCGTTTCGGAGATCGCCGTCGCTGAAATAGTAGTGGAGATCACCGAGGAAGACGGACGGACCGCCCTGCATGTAGTGCCACAGCGTCTCCCACTTGTCGGAGCGTGGCGATGTCGGAGCGATCAGGCAGGCCACCGTTCCGGCGGCCGCTTCCTGGCCATGGACGTCCGGACGGAACAGCACGTTGAGATCGCGGAGGCGGGTATCGGCGCCCCCGTCGGCATGGGTCGCCGACTGCAAGCCGATTGCGGCACGGAAATGCGAGCCGTGGCGCAGCGCGAGGTGCAGCACGGCGCGGCCGCCGATCGAGCAGCCCATGACCACCGGCCGCGCCAGGCCGAGCGCCCGCGACACCGCCATGACGGTGTCGACATAGAGCTGAGTGGTGAGTTGGTAGGCCTCAGTCTCGAAGCCGGAGGGCGGCGAAGACTTGCCATGCCATGGCAGATCGAAGGCGATGACGCGAAAGCGCGCGGTGATCGAAGGATCGTTCAGCAAGGCGCGATACTGGCGGCCGTCGGCGCCGGCAGTATGCAGGCAGAGCAACGGGATGCCCTGCCCCGCTTCCTCGAAATAGAGGCGGTGCGGCCTTCCATTGAAGTCCAGGCGCAGGTAGCGGCCGACGATCGGCTCGATGATGGGCTCGCCGACTACGGCTGACTGCGGTAACGGCGCAGCCGGCCGCAGCGCCGCGAAGATCTGCTCCAGAAACAGCATGTGGCGGCCCCAGGCCAGAACGTCACCGTCGACCTTGAGATGACCGACGCGCTGCATCGCGACGAGGCTCTGGAAGCCGACGGCCGGGACGGCCTTGGCGAACTCGGCCCAAGTTGCGGGCGAGGCAGTCAGCGTGAAGGCGGGATTCGCAGCCGCTGCCTTTTCGACCGAGATGCGCTCGCCGACGCGTACGGTGACCGGCTCCGTGCCACCCAGCACGTCAAAGGAAAGCTCAGCCAAACGGGCGCGCCGCTGCAGCGCCGCATTTCCGTCGAGAGCCGCCACGAGGTGCGAGAAGTCCATGCTCAGTTGCCCGGCTTGATGTTGGCGTCCTTGATGACCTTCGCCCACTTGGGAATGTCACCGGCGATGGAAGCGCGCGTCTCCTCGGGCGTGCTGCCGACGGTGTCCAGGCCGAGTGCTGCGAACTTCTGCTTCATCTCCGGCTCGGCCAGCACCTTCAGCGATTCGGCGCGCACTTTGTCGACGATCGGCTGGGGCAAGCCGGCTGGTCCCATCAGGGCAAACCATGACGTCGCCTCGAAGCCCGGGAAGCCCGATTCGTCGAAGGTCCGCAGGTCGGGCGCGTTGGGCGAGCGCTGCAGCGAGGTGACGCCGATGCCGCGGACCCGGCCGTCGCGCACCAGCGGCAGGCTGGCGCCGGCATTCTGGATACCGACCTGGACGACGCCGGCCATGAGATCCGAGAGGTTGGCCCCGCGGTAGGGGATGTGCTCCATCTTGATGCCGGCCAGGTGGGAAAAAAGCTCGCCGGCGATATGCTGCGGCGTGCCCACTCCGGGCGTGCCATAGGACAGCTTTCCGGGATTGGCCCTGGCATAGGCTGCCAGCTCGGCAATTGACTTCACTGGCAGGTCGTTGTTCACCATCATGATCGACGGCATGCGCAGCGAGGTGGAAATCGGCGTCAGGTCCTTCAGCGGATCGAACGGCAGTGTCTGCATGCTGGGCAGGATGGTAATGGCGGCATTGCCGGCCCACATCAGTGTGTAGCCGTCGGGTGCGGCCTTGGCGACGCGATCGGTGCCGATGGCGCCTGAATTGCCGGCGATGTTCTCAACCACCACCGGTTGCCCCCACGCCTGCTGGAACTTGTCGGCGAACATGCGGGCGGTCACGTCGGTGGCACTTCCGGCGGTAAAGCCCACCACCAGCTTGACCGGCTTTTCGGGCCAGGTGCCCTGGGCGAGCGCGGGCGTCGCGGCCAGTCCGACGAAAATCGCCAAGACACGAGCCATACGAAGCATTGGTTCCTCCCTTTTCCGGAAACCTATGGCAACGGGCGCTGGCTTACCAGGGCCCGATTGCAGTCTCCGGCTCCTACCGGCGGCCGGCCAATGCCCGATTCTCCAGCCGGCTCAGGAGGCGAACCAGCGGCCACAGCAACAGGAAGTAGATGATCGCCGCCAGCACGATGGGCGTCGCGTTGTAGGTCAGGCTTTGCGCCTGGCGGGCCTGGAACAGAAGCTCGGGCACGGCGACCACGCTGCCGAGCGAGGTCAGCTTGACGACCTCGAGCGTATTGGACATCAGGTCGGGCAGCACGTTGCGCACGGCCTGAGGCAGCACGATGTAGGTCATGGCCTGCAGGCGGCTGAGACCGGTCGAACGGCCCGCTTCGACCTGACCCGCTGGCACCGACTCGATGCCGGCACGCAAGATCTCGCCGTAGTAGGCGCCGGTATTGAGGAAGAAGGCGATGGCCACGCAGGCAAACCCGCCGAGCTCCAGCCCGGCGAACGGCAGGCCGGCGAACAGAAGCACAAGCAGGACCAGCGGCGGGAAGGCGCGGAAGAAGTCGACCCAAGCCATCAATGGCCAGCGAACCAATGGACTGTGCACGGTGGCAAGCAGCGCGAGCATCAGGCCGCCCAGCAGGCCAAGCGGCACTACGATCAGCGACAGCAGCACGGTGTTCAGGAGGCCCGCCAGCACGATCGGCCAAATCGCGGCGATGATCTCGGGATTGAAGAAGGTCTCGATCATCGCTTCCACGCAAACTTGGTCTCGATCCAGCGCGCGGCGACGACGACCGGCAGGAACAGCACGAGGTAGGCGGCCGCTCCCATCATGAGCGGCGAGGGATTGTAGGAGTTGGAGACGGCCGAGCTTGCCTGTCCCAAGATCTCCGTGACTGCCACGACGGTGCCGAGCGCGGTGCCCTTGGTGATCGCGATGGTGCGGTTGGTGAGCGGCGGAATGGTAAGCCGCAAGGCCTGCGGCAGCACGACATTGATGAGGGTCTGACCGAACGACAGGCCGGTCGAGCGCGAAGCCTCCCACTGCCCCTTCGGTATGGAGGTGATGCCGGCCCAGAAGATCTCCTCGGAGAAGGCCATCAGCACGAAGGCAAGCGACAGCCAGGTCGACACGAACCCGGAGGGCGAAACGCCGGCGGCCGGCAGGCCGAAATAGATCAGCACGATGACGACCAGCGGCGGCAGCGAGCGGAACAGGTCGACCACGAAGATGATCAGCCAGTTCAACGGTCGGATGGCGAGCGCACGCAGCAGCGCCAGCACGAGGCCGGCAATAAGGCCGCTCACTATGATGAGCACGGCGAGCTCGATGGTGACGACCATGCCGGAAAGGATGTCCGGCAGGTATTTCGCCATCACCCTGGCGTTGAAGAAGGTATCGACGAAACGGTCCCAGGTGCTCATGTCTTGCGCAGGGGTCCGGGCGACAGCGTCATCTAATGTCTCTGGATCTGCCCGATGAAGGCGCGCGTGCGCTCCTGGGTCGGACGCTCGAAGATCGCGGCCGGCGGCCCCTGCTCGACGATCAGGCCGTGGTCCATGAACACCACGCGGTCGGCGGCGTTGCGCGCGAAGCCCATCTCGTGACTCACGACGATCATGGTCATCCCGCTCTGGCGCAGGTCGCGCATCACTTCCAGCACCGAGCCGACCAGTTCGGGATCGAGTGCCGAGGTCGGCTCGTCGAACAGCATCACCCGCGGCTCGAGCGCAATGGCCCGCGCGATGGCAACGCGCTGTTGCTGACCGCCGGAGAGCTGGCCCGGCGTATGCCCGGCGCGGTCCGCCAGACCGACGCGCTGCAGCGCCGCCATTCCCAGCGCATCGGCCTCGGAGCGCGACTTGCCCACCACCTTGCGCAGCGCCAACGTCACGTTGCCGAGCGCCGTCATGTGCGGATAGAGGTTGAATGACTGGAACACCATGCCGATGCGCTGGCGGGCATGGTTGATATCGGTCTTGGCATCGAGCATGTCGATGCCGTCCACCACGACCGAACCGGAGGAAGGCTCCTCCAGCCGGTTGAGGCAGCGCAGCAACGTCGACTTGCCCGAACCCGACGGGCCGATCACGAACACCAGCTCGCGCTCGGCCACCGAAAGATCGACCCCCTTCAGAACATGAAGATGGCCGAAATGCTTGTGGAGGCCGCGCGCTTCGACAATCGCGTCAGCCACACTTCAACTCGTGCGGCGTCGGATCGTAGCCAGGCATGCCCGGCACGCCATAGCCCGGTGTGATCACCACGGCGAGATCGTCCGCATCGGGCTTCTTGTTGAACCATTTCTCGTAGAACTTGGCCATGGTGCCGTCCTTCTTCATGCAGTCGAGCGCATCCTGCAGCTCGGCACGAAGCTTGGGATTGTTCTTCGGCACGGGCGCCGCCCAATGGGCGCGCGTGTCCTTGAGCTCGAGGTCGGCGATGAACTGCGGATTCTTCGACGCGGCGTAGACGATCGTCGTGTTGCCGCCCAGCGTGGCGTAGGCCCGCCCGGACAGAACGGCCTGCGTGGCATCCGGCTGCGTGTCGTAGACCTGCACGGTGAAGCCGTACTTCTCGGCCATCTGCTTGGAGAGCGTCTCGTACGGAGTGCCCTTGTTGACCGCCACCGACTTGCCCTTGAGGTCTTCCCAGCTCTTGATCGGCGGCGTGCCTTTCTTGATGCCGAACTGGAAGGCCGTCCACAGATAGCCCGCCGTGAACAGCATGTTCTCCGCGCGCTCCTTGGTCACCGTCGTCGGCGCGGCGATGAAATCGTAGCGTCCGGCCTGCATGCCGGGAATGAGCGTCGAGAAGCTCACCGAATCGATGGTGATGTCGCGCTTCATGCGCTTCGCCGCCTCGGTGAAGACGTCGATCTGGAAACCTTCCGTGCCGCCGCCCAGCTTGGGCATGGCGTGCGGCGCGAAGGTGCCGTCAACGCCGGTGCGCAGCGGCGGCTGCTTTTCCTGTGCCACCGCCGGACCCACACAAACAAGGGCCGCGACCGCGATCGCAGCCAGGCGCCGTGTCATCATTCCAAGTCTCCCTTACAACCATCCCCAGGGATCGACGTTAGATCAGCCATTGTTGAATAGCAATTTAAGGGCCATGGTGCGGCCATGACCGACACTGCCGATCGCATTCTCGTCATCAACCCCAATTCAACCCAGGCCGTGACCCAGGGCATCGATGCGGCGATGGAACCGCTCCGCATGAAGGGCGGACCGGCCATCGAATGCGTCACGCTCACTGAAGGCCCGCCCGGCATCGAGAACCAGGCGCATGTCGAGCAGGTCGTCGGACCGATCGGCGAAATGGTAAAGAAGCGGGACAACGATTGCTCGGCTTTCGTCATCGCCTGCTATTCCGATCCCGGCTTGCACGCAGCGCGAGAGATCACGACCAAGCCGGTGCTGGGCATTGCGGAGTGCGGAATCCTGACGGCGTTGACGCTCGGCCAGCGCTTCGGCGTCATCTCCATCTTGCGGAAATCGATTCCACGCCATCTGCGCTACGTCGGCCAGATGGGCCTGAACGACCGCATGGCCGGCGATCGAGCCATCGGGCTGGGCGTCGTCGAGCTCTCGAACGAGGCGCGCACTTTCGCGCGCATGGCCGAGGTCGCGGCCGAGCTGCGCGACGAAGACGGCGCGGACGTACTGGTGATGGGCTGCGCCGGCATGGCGCGCTATCGCGACCGGCTGCAGCGTCATGTCGGCTTGCCGGTGGTCGAGCCGAGCCAGGCCGCAGTGTCCATGGCGATCGGCCGGTCGCGGCTGGGATGGTCGACCTGACGAAGGCTACTCGCGCCGGAATTCGTATTCGAAGTTCAGACGATCCCTGCAGACCGCGAGCGTGTCGCTGACGCGCCGGCAGGTCAGGCTGTTGGGCGGGCCGGTCCAGTTCGCCTGCGCCGGATTGCACTGCACCGCGGGCTGAGTAGTCCCGAGCGTATTGTCGTTGCCGAATCGGGCGGTGATGGGCGCGGCGCAGGTGATGGTGCCGGTGGCCGGACACACCGCAGTCGAGCGCCGCTCGCCGCCGCCGTTGGCGCCGAAGCAGATGCGGCCCGCCTTCACGGCGCAGCGCTCCGAGCGACCGCCGATGCCGATGCTCCCCTGCGTATCCTGGCCGAGCCGCCAGCAGCCCTGCAGCATGCCGAGATCCCTCTGCGCCCAGCGGTCGGCCGGCAATGGCGCAGGAGGCGCTTTGGCAACCGGCGGAGGCTTCGGCGGCTCAGGTGGTTTCGGTGGCTCGATCGGTCTGCACAAGGCCACCTTCTTGCTGATGTCAGCCTCGAGTGCGGCGAGTTCGCCCGACAGCTTCCTGCCGTCGGCCTGGGCATCGTCGAGCGATGCTTTCAGGAGCGGCGTGGGATCGGGCGGCGCTTCCGGCGGCGGCGGCGCCGGCGTCTCGATCATGCTGAGACTGGTCGACGGAACGACCGGTGCGCAGGCGCGCAGGAACCATGAGACGATCAAAAGGGCCAGGATGAGCAGCAGGCCCATCAGCAGCGCTGCCACCCAGCGTGGCCAACCTTCCTGAGAACGCGCGGTCATTCCTCGGCGACGGATTGGTTTTGGCGAGCTTACACCTTCCGCCCGAGCCGGCGGCAGTGATCAATGTGCAGCCGTTGCCTTCTTTGGCCCCGCCGCCGCCGGAAAAACGACGCGATCCTTAGCGTCAGACGAACTCGACAACGTGCCTAAGCTGGAAGCCTCCCAGCAGCTCCCCACATCGCTTCACGATTGCGTCGCGCGATCTTCCACCCAACACATCGACCCGCACCAATGCCAGCATGCCGTGCGTCGGATCGCTGCGAACCGTCACACTTGCCGTGACGCTTTCACCCAGCAGCGGCGCCAGCGCCGCCTCGAAGGCAAGCTGCGCTGCCTGCAATCGTAGGGCAGGCTTGTAGATCTTGCCGACGCCCGTTACCGGCATCACCGGGACAAGCACTACCTGTACCGGTACCGCGGCGCGTTCGGGCACTTCCCGGCGGCAGAACTCGCGCAACTCCTCCGCCGTCACTTCGGCACGGGGACGCAGTTGCACGAAGGCCATCGGCAGTTCACCGGCATAGGTATCGGGCAGTCCCACGGCCGCCGCGGTCTCCACGCCAGGGTGACGGGTGAGCGCTTCCTCGATGATCACTGGATCGATGTTGTGGCCGCCGCGGATGATGAGATCCTTGGAACGCCCGGTTAGCCAGACATAGCCCTCGGCATCGAGGCGGCCGAGATCGCCGGAGTCGAGCCATCCATCGGCCAGCATCGCGCCCTTGTCGTGGCGCGGGTCGAGATAGCCCGGCGTGACCTGCGGGCCACGCATGAGGACATGCCCGATCTCGCCGAGCGGACAATCGCCCCGGATCGTTCCGTCCGACGCAACGTCGGCAATGCGGACCTCGGTATAGGGCAGACGAAGGCCGACCGACCCGGTACGCCGATCGCCATGCATGGGATTCATCGTCGAGTAGCAATGCACCTCGGTCATGCCGTAGCCTTCGACGACTGGCACGCCGATCTCGCGCTCGATGCGGCGGATGAGCTCGACCGGAACCGTCGAGCCGCCGGTCACGAAAGCCTTCAACGAGCTGAGGTCATGCCCGTCGCGCGGCACGTTCATGATCGCGGCCAGCGTCGTCGGCACGGCGCCGCCGATGTTGACGCGGTTGCGCTCGACGATGCTCCAGTAGTCGCGCACGACATTGGGATTGCGCGCGCCAAGCGGTGTCGGGATCACGACTGTCCAGCCATTGGCGATCGGCGCCAGGGCGCCGAACAGCGAGCCGCCGACATGGAACTGCGGCAACGGATTGAGCAGCACCGTACCGGGACCGAGATCGAACACCAGCGTATTGGTCCATGCCATCAAGGCAAGCGCGCCATGGGTGTGCTTGGCGAGCTTGGGCAGACCTGTCGTCCCGCCGGTGTGGAAGAGCGCCGCCACTGTACTACCGTCGATCGGCTTTGGCGCCACCAGCCGGTCGCCCGGCTGATTGGCGCATGCGTCATCGAAGTCGATGATGCCTGGAGGGACGACACTGCCGCCGACCCGAAAGACCTTGAGGTCCGGCAGGACGGCGCGGATCGCCTCCACTTTCGGCCAGATGTCCGGGAAGATCGCTGCATCGACGGCAACCAGCGCCTTCGCGCCCGCCTCCTTCATGATGCCGGCGATCTGCGAGGCCTCGAGGAAATAGTTGACGGGATTGGCGACCGCCGCGATCTCCGCGCCCCACAGCGCGAAGAACGTCTCGGGCACGCTCGGCATCAGCAGCGTGACGGTATCCTGAGGCCCGACGCCATGGGCGCGCAGCATGTTGGCCGTCTGGATCACGCGTCGATGCAGCTCTTCGAACGTGACGTCCCGCACGGCGTCGACCGGACCGGTTCCGGAGAGATAGCGCAGTGCCACCCGACCGGCGTTCTGGCGGGCTGCATGGGCCAAGAGATCCGCCACGCCCTTGTGGCGGACGCGCTCGGCTGCCGGCACCTTCTCCAGTTCAAGTATGTCGGAGTGGTTGCGAACTTTCATCGGCCTGTCACCGGATTGACGTCAGTCTGCCGCCGCAGCCTTCTTGGGGCCCTCGGCGGCCGGAAAGATGACGCGATCGTCGGTGCGGCAGTAGCGATCGGCGAACATGCGTCCGATCGGATGATACCTCTCCATATGCACACGCATCGCCTTGGGATCCCACAGCTCGTCGCGGATGTGGAAGCGCAGGCCCTCGCCCATGATGAGCTGGCGGTCGTCCTTGACGTTGATGACCTGCCAGGTCTTGCATTCCATCGACCACGGTGCATCGGCAAGTCTTGGCGGCTTGATGTCGACCGAGGGTGCGAGCTTCAAGTCGAGATAGTCCGGCTCGCCGATGTCGGGCGGAAAGTCGCCGCTCGAATCGTGCATGGCGCGCGCCAGCGGCTCGTCGGTCAGGTTGACCACGAACTCGCCGGTCCGCTTGATGTTGGTCCAAGTGTCCTTTAGCCGCCCATCCGGCCGCTTGTTGACCGCGAACATCACGATCGGCGGATCCTCGGCGAAGACATTGAAGAAGCTGAACGGCGCAGCATTCACCGTGCCGGTCGGACCGAGCGTGGTCACCCAGGCGATCGGTCGCGGCAGAACGAAGGCGGTGAGGATCTTGTAACGGTCGTGGTCGTTCACGTCGGAGACGGCGTATTGCATCGAAAAGATCCTCAGTTGCTCGGTTCCACCTTCACGCCTGTGCGCTCGACGATGAGCTTGTAGTGCTCGGGGCGGCGATGCTTGGCGAAGTTGAAGGTCGTGTTGCGGATGTATTCGCCCAGTTCCATGTCGCAGTCGTAGGAGACGACCTCATCCTCCTCGGTGGTCGACTTGGCGACGATCTCGCCGGTCGGCGCGACGATGGCGCTGCCGCCATGGAGCCAGAAGCCGTCCTCCTTGCCCGCCTTGGCCGTGGCGACCACCCAGATGCCGTTCTGATACGCGGCCGCCTGGATCGACAGGTTGTGATGGAACACGCGAAGGTAGGGCGGCTCCTTGGGCGCATAGACGTTGTCGGTCGGCGTGTTGTAGCCCAGTACCACCATCTCGGCGCCCTTCAGCCCCATGACGCGAAACGTCTCGGGCCAGCGTCGATCGTTGCAGATGCATTGGCCGACGATGATCTCGTCCTTGAACATCTTCCAGACATTGAAGCCGAGGTCGCCGACTTCGAAATACTTCTTCTCGAGATGCTGGTAAGGTGATGCCGGCCGATGCTCGGCATGTCCCGGGAGATGGACCTTGCGGTACTTGCCGATGGTACGACCGTCCGGCCCGACCAAGATCGAGGTGTTGAAGCGCCGGGTCTTCCCCTCTTCCTCCGTGAGCTCCGCGTAGCCCAGGTAGAAGCCGATCCCCTTGGAGCGCGCCAGCTCGAACAGCGGCAGTGTCTCGGGACTCGGCATCTGTGCCTCAAAGTACTTGTCGACCTCGGCCTGGTCCTCCATCCACCAGCGCGGGAAGAACGTGGTCAGCGCGAGCTCGGGGAACACCACGAACTTCGAGCCGCGCGAATCGGCCTCCTTCAGCATTTCGACCAGGCGAGCGACCACGCTCTTGCGGCTGTCGGCGCGATGGATGGGGCCGAGCTGGGCGGCGGAAACTTTCAGGCGACGGGACACGAGGTTCTCTCCCTAGAACAGCGGCTTGAGGCCGAAGCGAGACATCGACTGCAGCTCCGGCGCCGTCTGACCCTGCGGCTTGGCGGCATCGGGCGAATCGCACGGCAGGAACCGGCCCGAGCCGCGCGCCGCATTGAGCTTGCCGTCCTCGACCACGACGCGGCCGCGGCTCACTACGGTGATCGGCCATCCCTTGATCTGTCGACCCTCGTAGGGCGAATAGCCGACATTGTCGTGCAGATCCTTCCAGCGGATGGTCACGTCCTTGTCGGCATCCCAGATGGCGAAATCGGCGTCCGAGCCGACGGCGATCGTGCCCTTCCTGGGATAAAGGCCGTAGAGCTTGGCATGGTTCGCCGAGGTCAGGGCCACGAACTGCTGCAGCGTGATGCGCCCTTTCTGGACGCCCTCCGAGAACAGGATGGGCAGGCGGATCTCCAGGCCGGGCACGCCGTTGGCCATCTCCTTGAAGGTCGTCTTGTCGCCCTTGGGAATCTTGCCCTTCTCGTTGAACTGGTAGGGGGCATGATCCGACGAGAATGTCTGGAAAGTGCCGTCTTTCAGCGCGGCCCATACCGCCTCCTGTGCTGCGGAATCGCGCGGCGGCGGACTGCAGCACCACATGGCGCCCTCGACGCCGGGCTTGTCCATGTCGTCGGCGGTCAGCGCGATGTATTGCGGGCAGGTCTCGCCGAAGATCTTCAGGCCCTTCTTTTGCGCCTGGCGCAAGGTCTCGATCGCCTCGATCTCCGACATGTGCACGAGCAACAGCGGCGCATCGACCAGGCGTGCCAGCGAGATCGCGCGGTTGGTCGCCTCGGCCTCGGCTACGCGCGCATGCGCGATGGCGTGGAACTTGGGCGCGACATGGCCCTGGTCGACCAGGTGATGCGCCAGCCACTGGATCATGTCGTGGTTCTCGGCATGTACCATGACCAGCGCGCCGTCGCGCCGCGCCAAGGCCAGAATATCGAGGATCTGGTAGTCGCTGACCTTCATCGCATCGTAGGTCATGTAGATCTTGAACGACGTGTAGCCGTCCTTGATCAGGGCCGGCAGCTCCTGCCCCAGTACCTGCTGCGTGGGATCGGTGATGATGAGATGGAAGGCATAGTCGATCACGGCCTTTGGCGTCGCCGCCTCATGGTAGTCCTTCACCACCTGGCGCAACGACATGCCGCGATGCTGGGCCGCGAAAGGTATCACCGTCGTAGTGCCGCCGAACGCAGCCGAGACCGTGCCGGTGTAGAAGTCGTCGGCACACATCACGCCCATGCCGGAGCGCTGCTCGATGTGGCAGTGGCTGTCGACTCCGCCCGGCAGCACGAACTTTCCTGCGGCATCGATTTCGCGCGTGGCCGTTCCCTTCACATCGGCACCCAGCGTGGCGACGGTGCCATCCTTGACGGCGATGTCGCCTTCGCTGTGACGTTCGGCCGTGACGATCTTTGCGTTGCGGACAATCAGGTCGTAGTCGGCCATCGTCCTACTCCGCCGCGACCTTGGCGCCGCGACCGGCGGCGGCAAGCCTGCGCTCCAGGCGTGCGATCAGGCTTTCGAGCTCGGCGCGATCGGTCGCGGTCAGCGAAGATCCCGGTGCGCGTTGCCGCGGGCTCTTGATTGCGCCGCGTCGGAACAATACCTCCTTGCGCAACGCAAGCCCGATGCCGAGCTGCTGCTCGTGGCGTACCAGCGGCAGGTAGATGTCGAACAGGTCCTCCGCCTCCTCCATCTTGCCCTTCGTCGCGAGCTCACAGACCTGTACGAGCATCTCAGGCCAGGCGAAGCCGGTCATGGCGCCATCGGCGCCACGCCGCAGCTCCTGCGGCAGGTAGAGTCCGCCGTTGCCGACCAGGATCGAGACGCGCCGGCGGCCCGGCTTCTTCTCACCTTCGCGCACGCGCGTAAGCTTGGCGAGACCCGGCCAGTCCTCGTGCTTCAGCATGACGAGCTGCCTGAAGTCGTCGACCAGCCGCTCGAACACCGACGGTGAAAGGTAAACGCCCGTGCTCTGCGGATAGTCCTGGTAGACGACGGGGATGTCGGGTCCCAGCTCCTTGAAGACCTGCGCGAAATAATTGTAGACGCCATCATCGCCCTTGAGGCCCGCCGGCGGCGCCACCATCACGCCGGAGGCGCCCGCGATCATCACCTCGTGGCTTAGCCGGCGCACGTTCTCGAGACCGGCATAGCTGACGCCGACGATGATCTGCCGGCCCTGCGATCGGCGCACGACGCGGCCGACGACCGAAAGCGATTCCTCCGCCGTCAGCTTGGGCGCCTCGCCCATGATGCCCAAAAGGGTGAATCCCGTTATACCGCAGCCCAAATAAAAGTCGGTCAGCGAATCGACGCTTTCGAGATCGAGCGCGCCTTCGTCGGTGAATGGCGTCGCGGCGATGATGAATACGCCCTTCGCCTGTTCGTTCAGCTTTCCGGCAGACATGAGTTACGCTCCTCGGCGCGTTTCTTGCTGCGATCATGCCACCGGCACGGCGCTTGTCGAGCGCTGCAGCGTCGGCCAGTGTTCTATCCCGCGAAGGGGGCTGTCCAAAAGACATGGCGCGGCATATCGCCCATCGATTGATGATTTCACTGCCGGTCCTGCTCGGTGTGCTGTTGATCGGCTTCCTGCTACTGCAGGTCGTGCCGACCGATCCGGCGACCGTCGTGGCTGGTCCAACGGCAACGAAGGCGGAGATTTCGGCCATCCGCCAGGAGCTCGGTCTCGACGAGCCGCTGTGGATCCAGTTCGGCCGCTATCTCGGTCGCGTGCTGCAGCTCGATCTTGGTCGTTCGATGATTTCCAACCGGCCGGTGGTCGACGAGATCGCGCTCACCTTCTGGCCGACGGTCGAACTGATGCTGGCCTGTCTGGTTTGGGCAGTGCCGCTCGGCATCGCGCTGGGCACGCTGGCAGCACGCCGTCGCGGCACGTTGATCGATCGCGCCATCATGGCACTGTCGGTGATGGGCGTCTCGGTGCCGGTCTTCTGGGTCGGGTTGCTTTTGATTCAGTATGTCGGCGGCGCAGGCCTGCTGCCCTTCCAGGGGCGCAACGGGCCGATTTGGACGTCGGCCGGCTTTCTGAGCATCATCCTGCCGTCGTTGACCTTGGGCGCAGTGTTCGTCGGGCCGGTGGCGCGCATGACGCGCACGTCACTGCTCGAAACGCTCGGCGCCGACTATGTGCGCACGGCACGCGCCAAGGGCGCCTCCGACTGGCGCGTCACCATCCGCCATGCGTTGCGGAACGCCATGATCCCGGTGGTGACGCTAGTCGGTCTGCAGATCGGCTTCCTGTTGGGCGGCTCGATCGTCACCGAGACCATGTTCGCCTGGCCGGGCGTCGGACGGATGGCGGTGGGCGCCATCACCTCGAGCGATTTCCCGCTGGCTCAGGGTGCGATCCTGATACTCGCCATCGGATTCATGGTGGTCAATCTGGCTGTCGACGTGCTCTACGCGTACCTCGATCCGAGGATTGCAAGGCCATGATGCATTGCGGACCACACGCTTGTTGCGTGCTGATGATTCCGGGTGCGAAGGATGCGCGCGATCGGGAAGATCGCGAGCGCGGCCAATGACCGACGCCACCCTGTCGCTGCAAAGCGAAGCCGACCAGCGCGCCATCACGGCGATCCGGCGCAAGAACGCCGTCTGGCGGCGCATCCTGCGCGATCCGGCGGCGGCGACAGCGGCGCTCTTCCTGTTCGTCATCGTCATGGCGGCGATCTTCGCTCCGCTGATCGCGCCTTACGACCCGTACGCCAACAACATGCGCTTGCGCTTCTGCCCGCCGCTCGGCGAGCGCTGTCCCGGCTACCTTCTCGGCGCCGACAACCAGGGCCGCGACATGCTGAGCCGCATACTGTTCGGCCTGCGCGCCACCTTGGGCATGGGGGTGATCGCCGTCGCCGTCGGCGGCGGCCTGGGCGCGCTGATCGGGCTCAGCGCAGCCTATTTCAAGCGCCTCGACACGCCGCTGATGCGTCTTATCGACGTGCTGCTCTCCTTCCCGTCGATCCTGTTCGGCCTCGCCATCGCCGCCGTGCTCGGCACCGGCCTCTTTTCGCTGGTGATCGCGCTTTCGGTTGCCGCCGTGCCGTCGATCGCCCGCATCGCCCGAGGCGCGGCGCAATCGATCATGCAACAGGAATATATGGAAGCCGGCCGCGCCGTCGGCCTGGGCGACGGCGCCCTGATCTGGCGCTACCTCGCGCGCAACTGCTGGCCGACGATCCTGATCTACATGACGCTGCAGCTCGGCCAGGCGATCCTTTTAGGCGCCGCCCTCTCCTTTCTCGGTCTCGGCGCTCAGCCGCCGACGGCAGAGCTGGGCAGCATGGCCGCCGACGGACGCAAGTTCCTGCAGATCGCACCCAACGTCTCGACGTTCCCGTGTGCGGCGATCTTCCTCGTCGTTCTCGCATTCAACGTCCTGGGCGACGCCCTGCGCGATGCCCTCGACCCCAAGCTCAGGCAATAAGGAGGCTCATAGGCATGTCCAATCGTTTGCTTCTCGCGGCGCTCGCCGCGACCGCTATCGGCGCGGCGGCGCCGGCGATGGCGCAGAAGACCGTCACCATCGTGCGCGAGATCGACACCGACCGCTATGACCCGCACAAGTCGACGGCCCGGTCGGGCGCCGAGGTCATGTACATGATCGGCGACACGCTGGTGAACCTCGACTACGACATGAAGACCCTGAGGCCCGGCCTCGCCACCAGCTGGACGGCGTCGGCCGATGGTCTCACCTATACCTTCAAGCTGCGCGACGACGTGAGCTTCTGCAGCGGCAAGAAGATGACGGCGAAGGACGTGGTCGCGACCTACGAGCGCTGGCTCGATCCCGAGACCAAGGGACTTGTGAAATGGCGCATGGGCGAGGTCGACAAGATAACCGCCATAGACGACACCACGGTCGAGTACAAGCTCAAGAAGCCGTTTTCCGAGCTGCTGTACCAGATGACGCAGTACTTCCACACCATCCTGAACGTCGACCAGGTCAAGCAGCTCGGCGCCGACTTCGGCATCAAGGGCATCGACGGCACCGGGCCGTTCTGCTTCGAGAGCTGGACGCCGCGCGATTCGACCGTGCTCAGCAAGCACAAGGGCTACAAGTGGGGGCCCTCCTACTATGAGGTGACCGAGGCGCAGGTCGACAAGGTGATCTGGAAGGTCGTCCCGGAGGAGAATACCCGCGTCACCGCCCTGCAGGCGGGCCAGGCTGACGCCAGCCAGTACGTGCCGTACTGGTCGATCAAGGAGCTGCAGGGCAACAAGTCGCTGTCCGTGACCAAGGCCGAGAACTTCTTCTGGACCTACTTCATCGGCTTCAAGGTCGACAAGGAGTTGATGAGCGACGTCCGTGTGCGTAAGGCGATGAACCTCGCGGTCGACCAGAAGGCGATCGCCGAGGCCGTCACCTTCGGTCTAGCGGAGCCCGCCTCGACCCTGCTGATGCCAGGCGTGCTCGACTTCAACGACAAGGTCGACCGCGCCGTCTACGGCGAGAACGTCAAGGAAGCCGAGAAACTTCTGGACGAAGCGGGCTGGAAGAAGGGCAACGACGGCTTCCGCTACAAGGACGGCAAGAAGCTGGCCCCGATCGTCTACGGCATCTCCGGCGCCTTCAAGGAGATCGCCGAGGCGGTGCAGGGCGACCTTCGCAAGGTCGGCATAGACCTGCAGATCCAGCTTTTCGACTCGACCGTGGCGTGGGGCAAGCTCGCCACCCAGGAGTTCGACGCCTTCGGCATGAGCTTCCCCTATGTCAGCGCCGGCGACGCGCTGAACCTCTACTTCCGCTCGGCCAATACGCCGACGCCCAACCGCATGAACTGGAAGGACAAGGAAACCGACGAGCTTTTGGACAAGGGCTCGACCGCGACCGACGACAAGGTTCGCGCCGAAGCCTACGGCGCCGTCCAGAAAAAAGTCCATGACGCCGCGGTATGGATCCCCTTGTACCACGAGCCCCTGTTCGTCGTCGCCGGCGCCAAGCTCAAGCCCTTGCGCGCGCACGGCAACTACGGCTGCGGGCTCAACAAGGGGCTGGGTATCGCGTTCAAATAGACACGGGAGCGCGCGCTTCCAGGTAGGGAGACAGAAATGAAGACCACCCGCATCGCCGGCCTCGACCATGTCGTGGCCTGGGACGAATCCGAGCGCCGCCATGTGTATGTCGACGGCGGGGACCTCGTGTTCAAGGGCAACGAGATCGTCCATGTCGGACCGGGCTACACCGGCACGGTCGACACGACGATCGACGGCAAGGGATTCATGGCCATCCCGGGCCTTGTCAACGTTCACAGCCATCCCTTTTCCGAGCCCGCCAACAAGGGACTCACCGAAGAGTATGGCAGTGACAAGCTGGGCCAGAGCTCGCTCTACGAATACCTGCCGGTATTCGGCCTCGATGCCGAGGATGCCGGTCCTTCGACAATGGTGGCGATGTCGGAGCTCCTGAAGAGCGGTGTCACCACGATCTCCGACCTGTCGATGAGCCGGGAAGGCTGGATCGACGACCTCGCGGCGACCGGCATTCGCGCCGTCGTCTGTCCGATGATGCGCCAAGGCTACTGGTACACCAAGAACGGCCATACCGTTGAATACGCCTGGGACGAGAAGGCCGGCGAGAAGGCCTTCGACGCGGCCATGAAGACCATCGACGCCGCCATGAAGCACCCCAGCGGACG
>CADECW010000002.1:64856-68327 GCA_902825855.1 uncultured Rhodospirillales bacterium
TTCCTGAGCGACCATCCGCAGATCCACTACCCGCACGCCAACGACTTCGAGCGGCTGCGCGACTCCGGCGCGGCAGTCGCGCACTGCCCGACGGTGTTCGCCCGCCGTGGCATGGTACTGAACTCGATCGGCCGCTACATGAACGCCGGCATAACCGTCGGCATCGGCACCGACACCTTCCCGCACAACATGGTCGACGAGATCCGGTTGGCCTGCTACGTCGCGCGGGTCTTCACCAGCAACTACAAGATGGGCACGACGCGCCACGCGTTCGAGGCGGCAACGGTGGGGGGCGCGAAAATCCTGCGCCGGCCCGACATCGGCCGCCTGGCGCCGGGCTGCAAGGCCGACTTCTCGCTGGTCGACATGAGCCATCCCTACATGCAGCCCGCGCATGAGCCGGTCAGGAGCCTGATCTACTCCGCAAGCGAGCGCGCCATCCGCCACGTCTACGTCGACGGCGCGCAGGTCGTGAAGGACGGCAAGGTGCTTACGGTCGACGTCGAGGCCGCGACCCATGGCCTCGTCGAAGGCCAGCGCAAACGGCTCAAGACCGTGCCTCAGCGCGACTGGGCCGGCCGCACCGCCGACCAGCTGGCGCCGCCGGTCTACGGGACGAAGGATCGCCTGCCGCAAAGCCGACCGGTCACCTGAGAAGTCGGTCGCTCAGGATCACGCCCGACGAATGACCTCAACTCCGCTCCTTGAGGTAAAGGACCTGCGCACCGAGTTCCGGTCGGGCGGCAGCGTGTTCGCGGCCGTCGACGGCGTCTCGTTCTCCCTCGCACCGGGCGAGACGCTGGGCATCGTGGGCGAATCGGGGTGCGGCAAGTCCGTGACGTCGCTCTCCATCATGCGGTTGGTGCCCAACCCACCGGGCCGCATCGCCGGGGGCGACATCCGGCTGGAGGGCCGCAGTCTCCTCGACCTGCCCGAGAGCGAGATGCGCTCCGTACGTGGCGACACCGTGTCGATGATCTTCCAGGAGCCGATGACCAGCCTCAACCCGGTGCAGACGGTGTGTGAGCAGATCGTCGAGGCGATTCGACTGCACCGCTCGGTGACGGCGTCGGAGGCGCGCAACCGTGCCCTGGAAATGCTGCGGCTGGTGAAGATCCCCTCGCCTGAGACGCGACTGGACGAATATCCGCACCAACTCTCCGGCGGCATGCGCCAGCGCGTCATGATCGCCATGGCGCTCGCCTGCGACCCGAAGATCCTGATCGCCGACGAGCCGACCACCGCGCTCGACGTCACCATCCAGGCGCAGATCCTCGACCTGCTGCGCGACCTGCGTGAGCGCACCGGCACGGCCATCATGCTGATCACCCACGATCTCGGCGTCGTCGCCGAGATCGCGCATCGGGTGATCGTCATGTACGCCGGCCGGATCGTCGAGGAGGCGCCCGTCGGCCCGCTGTTCGCCGATCCGCAGCATCCCTATACGCTCGGCCTCCTGGGCTCGATCCCCCGGCTGGGCAGCTACGGCGACGAGCGCCTGCAGGCGATCGAAGGCGTCGTGCCCAATCCCTTTGCCCTGCCCGCGGGCTGCCGCTTCAGCCCGCGCTGCCCTCTCGCAGATGCCCGCTGCAAGGCCGAGCAACCCATGCTGCGGGAGATCGCGGCCGGCCATCGCGCCGCCTGCTGGAAGGCGCCGCTCGACCAGGTCCTCCCCACGACGGGCGCCGCATCATGAGCGAAGCGCTGCTTTCCGTCTCCGGTCTCGTCAAGCATTTCCCGGTGAAGCGCGGCATCGTCTTTCAGAGCACGGTCGGGACCGTGCGCGCCGTCGATGGCATCACCTTCGACGTGGCGCCCGGCGAAACGCTGGCGCTGGTGGGCGAATCGGGCTGTGGCAAGTCGACGACCGGCCGCATGGTGCTGCGCCTGATCGAGGCGACTGAAGGCACGATCCGCTTCGCGGGTCGCGATGTGCGCGCCTTGGATCGCGGCGCTCTGCGCAACCTGCGCCGTGACATGCAGATCATCTTCCAGGACCCGTATGCCTCGCTGAATCCGCGCCTCACCGTCGGCGACACCCTGGCCGAGCCGCTGCGCCTGCATGGCCTGGCGTCTGGTGCCGTCCTGCGGCAGCGCATCGACCAGCTTCTGGCTGAAGTCGGCCTGTCGGCCTGGCACGCGCTGCGCTATCCGCACGAATTCTCGGGCGGGCAGCGCCAGCGCATCGGCATCGCCCGCGCCCTCGCCTCGCAACCCAAGCTGATCGTCTGCGACGAGCCGGTGTCGGCGCTCGACGTCTCGATACAGGCACAGGTCATCAACCTCCTGCAGGACCTCAAGCGCCGGCTCGGCCTCTCCTATATCTTCATCGCCCACGATCTTGCGGTGGTTCGCCACATCAGCGATCGCGTCGCCGTCATGTACCTCGGCAAGATCGTCGAGTTAGCGCCCAAGAAGAGCCTGTTCGCCATGGCGCGCCATCCCTACACCCAGGCGCTGCTTTCGGCCGTTCCCGTGCCCGATCCCACCGCGCAGCGCGCGCGCATCCGGCTGGCGGGTGACGTGCCGAGCCCGCTGAACCCGCCTGCGGGCTGTCGCTTCCACACCCGCTGCGCCTACGTCCAGGATCGCTGCCGCAAGGAGGAGCCGCTGCTGCGCCCTGTCGGGAGCGAAGGTCAGGTCGTCGCCTGCCACTTCGCCGAGAGCATCTCGGCTTCTGCCCTCGTGCCTGAAGCAGAGCCGCCTTTCGCGGGTCGTCTGGCGGCGTTGCGCAGGCTCGCAGTCGGAGTTTAGCCTGACGACGGCACCGTATAGTCCGCAGGATACGTTGCCTTGAACGCCGGCAGCGCCTCGCAGCGATCGGAGACGGCATCGAGCGCCGGGTAGCGGCCGATCGGCAGCAGGCCGCCGTCGGCAAGCCGTACGTAGCGCATCATGCAGGCGGTCGTGATCCAGGGCTGACCGACCGGTTCATCGACCGGCCATGACAGCCGCGCCAATGCAACCAGGCCACCTTCGGCCTGAGTGCGACAGCGCGCGATCCAGTCGGGCCAGCGATATCGCTCGGGGCGGACCAGGCGCTCGTAGCCGATGCCCATGACCTTGTCGATCGTGCCGCTCGCCAGCGCGATCCGCTGCAGAGCCTGCCGGCGGGCCGGTCCGTTGGCCGGCAGCAGCGCGCGTTCAGGTCCAACCTCCTGGTCGAGCCAGTCCAGGATCGCCGCCGAATCGATCAGCGTCGTGCCGTCATCAAGGATCAGCGAGGGAATGCGGCCCAGCGGATTGGTGGCTCGCATGGAATCGAAGTCGCCGAAGACCGAGCGCGTGTCGTGCTCGAAGTCGAAGCCGAGCAGGCGCAGGCTGACCGCGACGCGGCGGGTGTAGGGCGAATCGTACTGTCCGACGAGAATCATGCAGCGACCTTAGCACCTCATTGCAGAGGGCATGGCCGGCTCGGCCCGGCAATGCGCCGTCGACGTCGCGCGCCGTAACGCGGCGGTGTGATGTCGA
>CADECW010000002.1:68427-107274 GCA_902825855.1 uncultured Rhodospirillales bacterium
TCGAAGATCGCTGGCCTCCACTGCTGGACTTGCAGCCGCCACCTGTCCAGAGTCGAGGCCAACGAACAGCTTCGGAGGGATGGATGGCACTTCCCCAGGACATACGGCCGGTGAACAGCGAACTGGCCGATTCGATCACGCGCTCTTCGGAAATTCCGTGGATCGAGACGAAGCCTGGACAGGCTTGGACGAAGGTGTTGTGGGTCGGTCCCGAGTCGGGCCGCTGGGCGGTGCTGTTGAAATGGAAGAAGGGCTACGTCGCGCCTCCGCACAAACACCTGTCGGCCGCCTTCGCCTTTGTGCTCTCCGGCAAGCTGGAGGTCCGAGACAACGTCTACAACGCCGGCGACTTCCTGCACGAGGTCAACGGCATGGTGCATGGCGCGACGACGGCACTTGAGGATACCGAGTACCTGTTCTTCTGCGACGGGCCCGTCCTGTTCTTCGACAAGGACGGCTTCACCGGTTATCGCGGCTGGGAGGAAGTGCTGCGCCTGCAGCAGTCGGCGGTCAAGCAAGCCGCGGAATGATCCAGCAGGTCGACGACTTCCGCAGCGAAAGTGCCGAGCTTCGGCAACTGCTGAACGGACTCATGGACAGCGACTGGACCCGCGCCACCCAGTTCAAAGCCTGGACGATCGACGACATCGTTCGCCACCTGCACATGGGCGACACGATGGCGCTCGCCTCGGCGTCCGATCCCGCCGCGTTCACGACGCTGATGGCGGACATCCAGGCCGAACGTAAGAAGGGACTGAGCCGCATCGACGAGACGCGGCAGCGGCTGAATGGGCTCGGGGGACGCGCCCTGCTCCAGCGCTGGCATGAAACAGCCGAGCGGCTGTGCGACGCGCTGGCCGAGAAGCCGGCCGACACCCGCCTGAAGTGGGCCGGACCGGACATGGGCGTGCGCATGTTCACGACGGCGCGCCAGATGGAGACGTGGTCGCACGCCCAGGCGATCTACGATCTTCTGGGTGTAGAGCGGCCGCCGGCTTCGCCGCGCCTGCGCAACATCGCCGAGATCGGGGTGCGCACTTTCGGCTGGGCTTATCGCAATCGCGGCCTGCCGGTACCCGCCGTCATGCCGTCGGTCCGCCTCGACACACCGTTCGGCGAGACCTGGGAATGGAAGGCGTCCGACAGCGACACGGTCGAGGGCGATGCCATCGCCTTCTGCCAGGTCGTCACGCAGACCCGCAACGTCGCCGACACGTCCCTCTTGGTCTGCGGCGACACGTCCCGACACTGGATGAGCATCGTCCAGTGCTTCGCCGGCCCGCCCGAGACACCGCCACCGCCCGGCACTCGCCACCGTTCGCCTCGCTGAGGACATCATGGCCCGCAAGCCCCAACCTATCCGCTCCGACATCGCCTGGAGCAACCGCAAGCGCATTGTCGTGCGCGGCAAGGACCTGCCCAACGAAGTTATCGGCACGCTCAACCTCGGTGATTTCTCCTACCTTCAGCTTACCGGTCGCATGCCGACGCCACAGCAGTCGCGCGTCTACAATGCGATCCTGGTCACCCTGGTCGAGCACGGGCTGACACCGAGCGCCATCGCGGCGCGCATGACCTATGCCGGAGCCCCCGAATCGCTGCAGGCGGCCGTCGCGGCCGGCCTCTGCGGACTGGGAACGGTCTTCGTCGGCAGCATGGAGAACGCCGCCAAGCTCTTGTACGACACGCTGCCGCCCGGTTCGTCGGGCGCCGATCTGCAGGCCAAGGCGCGCGAGGTGGTCGAAGCCTGGCGGGCCGCGAAGCGCATCCTTCCCGGAATGGGCCATCCGATTCACAAGCCCGTCGATCCGCGCGCTCCGCGGCTGTTCCAGATCGCTGAGGAATGCGGCCTGTCAGGCGACTACGTCGCCCTCATGAAGCTGATCGCGGCAGAGGCCGAGCGGCAGTCGGGCAAGTCCCTGCCCGTCAATGCCACCGGCGCGATCGGCGCGCTGTGCTGCGAACTGGGCTTCCCCTGGAAGGTCGTGCGCGGCTTCGGCGTGATGGCGCGCGCGGTCGGCCTGGTCGGGCATATCATGGAAGAAGCCGAGCGGCCGATCGCCAACGAGCTCTGGCTGCGCACCGAAGAGGAAGCCAGCGCGCACATGCGTCAACCCGATGAATAGAGAGGCCAATCCATGAGCGCCATCAGCCCATTCCGTATTGCCATCGGCGATGACGTCCTCGACGACCTGAAGGCCAGGCTGCGACGCACGCGATGGCCCGAGGCCGAATTGGTCTCCGACTGGAGCCAGGGCGTGCCACGCAAGTGGATCGAAGAGGTCTGTCGCTACTGGGCCGACACCTACGACTGGAGGAAACGCGAGGCGCTGCTCAACCGCTTCCCCCAGTTCACCACGACCATCGACGGGCTCGACATCCATTTCGTGCATGCGCGCTCGCCGCATACCCGGGCCATGCCGCTGATCATCACCCACGGCTGGCCGGGCTCAATCGTCGAGTTCCACAAGGTGATCGAGCCGTTGGTCGATCCGGTGGCCCATGGCGGCGACTCCGCCGACGCCTTCCACGTCATCTGTCCGTCGCTTCCGGGCTTCGGCTTCTCGAGCAAGCCGGCAGGCACCGGCTGGGGCATCGATCGCATCGCCGGCACCTGGGCCAGGTTGATGGATCGGCTTGGCTACGCACACTATGGGGCGCAGGGCGGCGACTGGGGCTCGGCGGTCACGACGGCGATCGGCGCGCTCGATGCGGCGCACTGTGCCGGCATCCATATCACGCTCGCCATGTCGACCCGGCCCAACGTGGCTGGCGAGCCGACGCCCGAGGAAGCGCGCGCGCTGAAGGGTATCAAGCACTATGCCGACTGGGATTCGGGCTACTCCAAGCAGCAGTCGACGCGGCCGCAGACGCTTGCCTACGGTCTCACGGATTCGCCGGCCGGCCAGGCCGCGTGGATCCTGGAGAAATTCTGGGCATGGACCGATTGCGACGGCCATCCCGAGAACGTGCTCGGCCGCGACGAGCTCCTGGACAACGTCATGCTGTACTGGACGACAGCGACGGCCGGCTCGTCGGCCCGGCTGTACTGGGAGAGTTTCCGACCCGACAGGCGAACCGTCCGCAAGGTCGACGTACCGACCGGTGTCGCGGTGTTCCCCAAGGAGATCGTCACGCCTGTACGGCGCTGGATGGAGACCAACTTCAGCAACATCCAGCACTGGAGCGAGATGGCCAAGGGCGGTCACTTCGCCGCGTTCGAGCAACCCGAGCTGTTCGTTCACGATGTCCGGACGTTCTTCCGGAAGCTCAGACAGCTCACACCGTGGGCAAACCCGACGTCGTCGAATACTCGAAGTGCAATGGCGTCTCGGGATGGATCAGCGCATAGGCCGAGCGTGCGGCGATAGCCGCTTCGGCGAAGCCGGTCAGGATCAGCTTCAGCTTGCCGGGATAGGTGACGACATCGCCGATGGCGAAGATGCCGCGCTTGCTGGTCGCTGCCGTCGAGGCATCGACAGCGATCTGGTTGTGCTGCAGCTCGAGCTGCCAGTCGGCGATCGGCCCCAGCGACATCGACAGGCCGAAGAACGGCAACAAGGCATCGGCCTCGATCCGCCTGGTGTCGCCGTCGAGGGTGGCGACGGTCACCGCCGCAAGCCGCCCGCCAGCACCCTCCAGCCCGTGGAGCTGATAAGGCACGACGAGATCCAGCTTGCCCGAGCTGGCCAGCATCTTGAGGCGGGCCTCGCTCTCGGGCGCGGCGCGGAACTTGTCGCGGCGATGGATCACCGAGACACGCCCTGCGATCTCGGCCAGCGACAGCGCCCAGTCGACAGCCGTGTCGCCACCGCCCGCGATCACCACGCGCTTGCCGCGGAAGGCCTCGCGCTGCGTGACATAGTAGAAGACGCTCGTGCCCTCGTAGGTCTCGATTCCGGCCAGCGGCGGCCGGTTGGGACCGAAGGCGCCGACGCCCGCCGCGATGATGACGGCGCGCGCCTGCACCACGGTGCCCTTCGACGTCGTGACCTTCCAGAACCCGCCGCTCAGCCTCTCCAGGCCCTGGACCTGCTCGCCGAGGTGGTAGACCGGCCGGAAAGGCGCCGCCTGTGCCTTCAGGCGCACCACCAGCTCGGCTGCCTCGATGCGCGGGAAGCCCGGGATGTCGTAGATCGGCTTCTCGGGATAGAGAGCCGTGCATTGGCCGCCGGCATCGTCGAGAACATCGATGACGTGGCAGCGCAGCCGTACCATGCCGCACTCGAACACGGCGAACAGGCCGACCGGGCCGGCTCCTACGATGACGACGTCGGTCTGATGCGTATGTCCGCTGGCCATGGACCTAACGTGGCGAAGGAAGACCACAAAATAAAGAGCTATCCTCCGGGCATGGTCGCCAGCGACAGCTTCGCCGAATTCCTGCGCGAGCAGCTCGAGCCGCTCGGCCGCGTCACCTTGCGCCGCATGTTCGGCAAGACGGGCGTGTTCTGCGACGGCGTGATGTTCGGCATGGTGTCCGACAACGTGCTCTACCTCAGGGTCGACGACGACAACCGCGAGGCCTTCGAGGAAGCGCGCTCCTCGCCGCCCCTCAACTACGCCAAGGCCGGCAACACCATCGACCTCTCCTTCTGGCGCGCGCCGGAGCGGCTGTTCGATGAGCCCGATGAGTTCGTCGCCTGGGCTCGCATCGCGCTGGCAGCGGCGCGCCGGGTCGCGACGAAACGCAGAGGGGCGCCTGCACGAACCGGTAGATGAGGCCGGCTTCCAGCGCGCGTCGCCCTTACAACCAATGCCCTTTTCCTAGCCGCCCAGCACGAGATCGCTTGCCCGCTCCGCCACGGCCGTGACGGCGGCGTTGATCATCGCTGCCGGAAGGCCCGGCAGAACCGATGCGTCGATCACGCGCAGCCCCGCCACACCTTGGATGCGTAGTGCGGTGTCAACGACGGCGCCGATGCGGCAAGTGCCGACGGGATGATGGAACGACCGCGCCGCGCGACGGACAAAATCATGCTGCGAGGCTTGATCCTCCCAGCTACGCCCGGGATAGACCTCTTCGGCCCGCCAATCGGCAAATGACGAGGCTGCGCCGATCTCGCGCGTCAACCGCACCGCTGCGCTCAGGCTCTCGAGGTCGCGAGGGTCTGAAAGGTAGTTTGGATCGATGAGCGCCGGCGCCATCGGGTCGGCAGACGCAAGGCGCACGCTGCCGCGGCTCGAGGGCCGCATCAGACAGGGTACCAGGGTATACGCAGGCGGCGGCAACGCACCGACTGCCGGCTGCACGAAAGGCAGCGACAGGCACATGATGAGATGATCAGGACTTTCGCCCGCTTTCGCATGCGGCACGTAGAGCAATGCGTCAGCATGGTTGTAGTGCGAGGGCGTCACCTCGCGGCGGGCCCGGAAAGCCACACCGGCAAGCAGCAGGTGATCCTCGAGGTTGGCCCCGACACCGGGTATGTCGGCGGTAACGGCGATGTCGAGGGCGCGCAGGGCGTCGGCGGGCCCTACGCCGGAAACCATCAGCAGACGCGGCGAATCGATCGCGCCGGCACAAAGCAGGACTTCGCCTTCCGGCCGGACGGTTTGCCCGGCAAGGCGTACCCCCAGGCAGCGACCGCGCTCGATCACCAAGCCGATCACTTGAGCATCGACGAGGAGGTCGACGGAGCCTTCGAGGCTGTCCAGGAAGGCGGTAGCCGCATCGTCGCGGGCGTGGCCTTTGATGCTGAGCTGATTCCAGGCGACGCCGGTGGTGACCGCGCCACCGACGTCAGGCGTCATCGCAAAGCCGCGTTCCTGGGCCGCGGCGATGAAAGCTGATGCCACAGCCGTCCGGTCACGAGCATCCCCCAGGGAAAGGACATGCAGCGGACCGTCGCCGCCACGCGACGCATTGGCGCCGCCGGAGAAGGTCTCGGCACGCTTGAAGTACGGCAACAGATCGGCATGGCGCCACCCGGCAGGCCAACGATCGTAGGCGGCAGGATGGCCTGCCTGATAAGCCAGCGCGTTGATGACGCTTGAGCCGCCCACGACCTTGCCCCTCGGATAGGGAACAATGCGGCCGCCCAGGCCAGCCTGCGGCACCGTCGAGTAGCGCCAATCGAGCCTGCTGCCGGACAGAGTCGGCCATTGCGGCGGCACGGAAACGGCGGGCAGGTTCGCTTTGCCGCCAGCCTCGATCACCAGGACGTTCCGGCCTGCCCTGCCGAGGCGATGGGCCAGCACACAGCCTGCCGAGCCTGCACCGACAATGACGATGTCGTAAGAAGGCCGCAGTTGCTCCGACGAAGCGAGCATGCGAACTCCCGACCCCGCCTTTGCTGACGCCGCTGCGCCTGAGACGGCCAAGCCAAGCGCGAGCGCCTGGCGACGCCTGAGACCGTCGCCATGGCCGTTGAAATGCTCCCTTTCAGCTGGACTCATTCCGGCGCTCGCCTGCCAAAGACTGGTTCTGGGTCCTAACACAATCCAAGGCCGCCGGGGGAGCGGGCTGAGGACCGGCGGGTCACGACGCTCGCAACGGTTTGGGGAACCGAGCGTTAGTGGCTTGATGAACGCTCGGAGACTTCAGGAGGGGGTGCTTGAGAGCGCTCAGGGCCCCGTGCAATCGTAGGCAGCCGCGGTGAACTGGGATCGGAGGTATCGAGGCCTGCTTCTCGGCCCAGGTCTGGCGGCGCATCGGCTTCTTGAAGAAAGTCAATTCGCCCTGTAGTGGCGAGGTTGGAGGAACACAGATGTTGAAGTTCTTTCTGAGGCCGATGCTTGTCGTGGGCATCGGCATGATTGGGACGGCCTGTCAGGACGACGGATACGGCGCACCGCGTGGCGCCTACCAGCCCGCACCCGCCTATGGCAACCCCTACTACAACAGCGGCTACTACCCCGCCCCCGCTCCTACGCGCTACGGCTATTCACAGCCGGCGCCGTACTACAACTACGCCAATCAGCAGGGGGCCCACGGTTGGTACAATCAGGCGGATGGCCGTCGCTATACCACCGTGACCGTGACGAACCGCGGACAGAACGGCTATCGTGACGACGTCGTTCAGCAGCAGGTCGTCTGCGGAAGCCAGTACTCCGATGGCTACCGTACCCGCATCGCTCCTCAATGTTGATTGCATTTTGACGATCGTCACTGCGGTTGCCGCATGACAGCAACCTCGACGCCGCCAGTAATATGACTGGCGGGCAGCAATGCCTGCCTCCGAAGCTCGCGGCGCTAACAACCAGTCCAATCAGCACCGCAGCAGCAGCTTTGTTTCTGCCTTGGCCGTACCGAGTCGGGGCGATTGAGTGACGCGAGCTTGAGCCTCCCTTTCGCAAACAACTTCGTCCAAAGCCGCTCTCCCCGCAGAGCGTGACGTTGCCGCGCGGTCGGTCAACGTCGCGATGTGGGACCGTGGCTTTGCCTTCCGTGATCTGGGCCGCACTCAGCCCGGCGATTCCTGCTCCATGCCAGCTGCGCGCCTCGGTTGAATTTCAGTCGGGTTGCAATGACATCAGCTTCATTCTTGAAGAACTGGATGCCGCTTGCCAACCGCAACGCTGCCCGGTTGCCAATGAAAACCAACGCCGTCAGGTCGCTGTTATGGTAGGCTTCGGACGCGCATTGGGGGTGGGTCATGGCACTTGCAAGTGGTCGCCTGGCTGATTTCCGGCATGTTCGGGCGGTCGATTCGTTTGACGATGATGCCATCGATCTCGGCGTCTCGACCTTTTTTATTGCCGACCTTTCCGATGATGCCCGTATCACGGGCGACGAGATCACAATTGTCCATGAAATTGGCATGCCCGAAGGTGCCGGCGTAAGCCAGGTGCTCGCTGCGCCGACCACCGGCATAGGCCTGCTCGTTCAGTTCGCACTGGACGCAACGCAACAAGACAGGAGTGCGGCATTGGCCATGGCCGGCGCTCGCGTGGCGGAGACCGTGCATGCCGGCAGCGCGGAGAGCGGCGAACTTGTCCTGCTCGAACTCGACAGCGAGGCGACGGCCGCTCTTATCGATGCCCTCGGCACGCTTCCCGGCGTTGCCTCGGCGGAAATGAACCACGCGTTGGGCCTGCAGGCCATTGCCAACGACAGCCTGTTCGTCAGCGGCAGCATGTGGGGCATGTACGGCGACCTGTCGGTACCCGCCAACGGCTTTGGCTCCCAGGCCGCCGAGGCCTGGGCTGCCGGCAATACAGGAAAATCAACGATTGTGGTTGGCGACGTCGATACCGGCCTCGATTACACCCATCCCGACCTCTACCTCAACGTATGGCTCAACCAAGGTGAACTTCCCAAGACTCTTGCCCTGGTCGATGTCGACCGCGATGGGCTCATAACCTTCCGCGACCTCAACCAGTCGGCAAACGCCGCCCTCGTTGCAGACGGCAACGCAAATGGGCGGATCGATGCCGGCGATCTGCTTGCCGACAGCCGCTGGGCCGACCTGATCGACCAGGATGCCAATGGCTTTGTCGACGATCTGATAGGTTGGGATTTCGTCAACAACGACAACAATCCCTACGACGACAACGGACACGGCACCCATACGGCCGGCACGATCGGAGCCATCGGTGGCAATGCGGCTGGCGTAGCTGGCGTGAACTGGAGCGTCGAGATCATGCCTCTGAAGTTCCTCGACGCTTCCGGCTCGGGGAGCCTGGCCAACGCCATCAAGGCCCTCGATTACTACACCGCTGCCTCTGCCCTCGATCAAACAAACCAGTGGACCTCGGAGTTCATCGGCACCAACAATTCGTGGGGTGGCGGCGGGGTTTCGAACGCGTTGCAGGCTGCGATTGTCCGAGGCGCCCGTCAGGATGCCTTGTTCATCGCCGCCGCCGGCAACGGCGGCACCGATCAGCGCAGTGACAACAACGATACGGTTGCGAACTACCCTTCGAACTACAGTACCGTGAGCGGGGCAGGCTATGAGGCTGTCGTTGCCGTTGCCGCACTGACCGGTACCGGCGCCCTGGCATCCTTTTCGAATTACGGGCCGCGGACTGTCGATCTAGGCGCGCCTGGCGTGGGCATCTTTTCGACGGTTCCCGGCGGTTACGCCTCTTTCAGCGGAACCTCGATGGCTACGCCGCACGTCACCGGTGCGCTCGCCCTATTGGCCTCCCTGCATCCGGACTACTCAGCCAGCCAACTGCGCGACGCCCTGCTGGGTTCCACCCTGGCGACCGCTTCGCTCGCCGGCAGGACCGTCACCGGCGGACGCCTTGACGTCGGCGCACTGGTCAATGGACCACTGCAGCCGCAGTCCTTGCCCGATCTCGTCATTGCCAGTCTGACTTTCGATGGCTTGGCATCGGTCGTCAGTTTTCAACTGGGCAACAATGGCACCGTCGATCTGAGCAATGTGGCGTCGAACGTCTATCTTTCAGCCGATACTGCGGTGACGACCGCCGATCTATTGCTTGGCACCGTGACAGCCTCAACCGTGTTGGCGGGCTCGGCGACTACCCAGAGCCTGACGGTAACGCTGCCGGTTCAGTCGGTAGCCGGGACCTATTTTCTCGGTGCAATCGCCGATCCAGCGGGTGCGATTACCGAAGTCGCCGAGACGAACAACGTCTCAAGCCTCTCGCCCGTTGTTCTGGGAACCGGCGGCGGCGAGACTTTGACCGGCACGCAAGTCGGCGACACTTTGGTTGGCTTCGCCGGTGACGATACGATCAATGGCGGCGGAGGCATCGACGTCATGATCGGTGGCGCCGGCAACGACACTTATGCCGTAGATCAACAGACCGAAACGGTGCTCGAGGCCGCCAACGAAGGGACAGACAGCGTGCTCTCGAGCGCTGCTTTGTATGCCCTTCCGCTGAACGTCGAGAACTTGACACTCGCCAACGGGTCGGGAGCCGTTACCGGCGTGGGTAACGCCTCAGCCAATCTGCTGCTCGGGAATCAGAACGTCAACACGCTAGTCGGGATGGACGGCAACGATACGCTTGATGGCGGAGCCGGGGCCGACGTCCTGCTCGGTGGGCGAGGCAACGACCTGTATCGTGTCGACGACAGCTTTGACCTGGTCGACGAAGGCTCGGCATTCCCAGGTTACCCGGGTGGGGCGGCCGACGTCGACACCATCGTCTCTACCACCTCGTGGTTCTGGGATGTCTATAGTGTCGGCGAGATCCTGCAGATCGACGGCGCGAATACCGCGGGCACCACGACCCTTGTCGGCTCGATGTTCTCCAACCAGATGATCGGCAATGCCGGAGACAGCGTGCTGTACGGCCGCGGCGGTTCGGACACTTACCGGGCGGGCGACGGCATCGACTACATATCACTGTCGACGCTGGGACTGACCGACGCCAATGCCTATGTCGGTGTGGACGGCAACAACCTCATCGTCGTCGACAAGCGCACGACCGGCCCGACATCCTACGACATCGTCTATGAGTTCGACGTGGCGAAGGACCGGATCGACGTCAAGAGTTACGGCTACACGAACGCGGCTCAGGTTCTGGCGACCGGGCGCGACGATGGTACCGGCAATTGCTATTTCGCCCTCGGGGATGGACGAGACTATGTCTACCTCGTCGGCGTCACCCTCGGTCAGGTGACGGCTGCTGACTTCGTCGTGTAGAGGCAGAGCTCGGATCAAGCCGACCGCCTCGTCGCTCGAGGGGAGATGGCCGGCTGTTCGCCAGGCGCGTAATGCGCCGGTAATCCTTTACGTTTCAACATTGGAATCGCCGCCCCGAGCTTCCCAGACCCCAGCCCCCACGGGCTACGCGGCCTTTCTTGTATGGACCCGCCGCGCGTGGTCCACAGATCCACGTGCGGTGTGCTCCGCCGCTGCCGGGAGTGTGGGCCGGCAACGGCGGGGCTGTCGGCCTTACAGCGTTTCGCCGGCGCGCTGCGCGGCGCCGCCGGATATGACGATGCTGAAACTGATCGGAGACTGTTTGGTCGGCTGGTGGTTCACGGTAGCAGGGTGTAGGTCCGGCAGTCGTTGAGCTGCCACCCGGGCGCCGGTGGCTCGCTGTAGGCGATTGCTACGCAGCGCTCCGGCAAGTCACCGATCGGCGGCGGTGTCCTGCGCCACGCTTCCCATCGCAGCAGCCCGTAGCCCTTGCCAAGGTATGAGCGCTCCAGCGCGCTGGAGCTGTCGATCGACGCGCGGTCGTAGTGCTCGCTGATCACCGTCGAGATGATCCTGGTCGACGGCCTGCCCGTCACCGAGAACGGATACTCAACTTGCTCGAGCCTATAGCGCGTGAATGCCGGATTGAGCGAGGGCGGACATGTTGCCGGGTCGCGCGCGATACTCAGCGTTGCGACAACCTCACGCCAGGTGCCGCTAGCTGCATCGGTGCCGAAGACCAGCCAGCCGGTGCCTTTGCAGTGCTGGCCGACAAAGTGCTGAACGAATGGCTTGCCGCCATCGCGGGTCGATGTGAAGCGGACCCAGCCGTCGCTTCCGACCTCGGCGACCTGGAAGCCGTCGCCTCGTTCGGGCTCGTAGCTGCCGAACGGAGCGAAATCCCATGTCTGGCGCGCCGTGCCGTTACCTTCGGCGACGTTGGCGAGCGCAACGTAGCCGACTGGCAACGGCCAGTCGTGCCGCCCGGCGTTCTCGGCATCCTCGACCAGGTACACCATGGGATTGCTGATGGTGGCGTGGTGGACCGGCGTCGCGGTTGGATTCTCCTTGCAGGAGAACGCTGCGAGCGTCAGGGCGAGAACGACGGTAGATTTCAAGCCGCTGCTCCCTCGGGACTTTCGCGATGGTCCGGTGCCGACCTTCCCTGACGCCGCCGCAGATGGCGTGGACTCCTACGGCCCAATCGCCGACTCGACGTCGAGAACTGACGGTCCGGCGTCCGTTGCCAGTCGTATCAGCATGAAAAGATGCTGTTGCCGCCTCTTACCCTCCATTCGATCCTATTGTCTCCAGCTGACCGTAGGAACGCTTTTGGGGTTTCCGGCGGAACCTGGCACATATTCAGACGGCCATTCCAGCCAAAGGCCGGCAGGTCTCGGTGGCATCGGCGGCTTCGGGACTGGATTCCCGGCGATGCCGCTGTCGCAACCCAAATCCGCGGAGTTCGGTTGCGCCGTCACCGCCGCGATGACGACAGTCTGCGCGTATTCCGCGCCGGCGGGTCACATGCCGACATGGCCACAGGATCGATGGCGCGCAACGAGGCATCGCCAGCCTTGGCCGAACGCTCGAACCGCAATTGGCCACCCCACAGGCGGTGAATCTCGCGCTCGAGCAAATCCGCAAGCCAGGGCCGTTGCGCCACGAACTCGCTGAGCGCCTCGATTTCCAGCGATACTACCGGCGGCGTGACCTGCCCGGCGGCAATTGTAGGCGGACGGGTCATTCGATCGCGGCCCTCGTTGCGCATCACCCGCACCCCCGAGCTGGTCGGTCGAGCCTCACGGTCAACCGCTCCAGCACGACGATGAGCGAGTGTGGCCGCTCGCCGGCAAAGTCCGGCCGGACGTCGCGCCGCGCGACTTTGCCAAGCATCTTTTCCTCAAGTTCGATGGCGCGAGGGACAAACTCGTGCGATCGGCTGAGTGCAGAGGCCGAGATGTCAGGAACCTTGGTGATGTCGGTGTCCTTACCGCCCGCCGCTTCGCACGCTTTGGTCATGCCGGTGGAGGTCATGGGTGGGAGGTTAACCCATTGTCAACTACTGGTCCACATACAGGAAACGCGCGGGTTAACCGGCAGCTGCGCCAATCTATCCACATGAGTCAGTTGGGTAATTTTCTGCGGCAGGCGCGGAGGAAGGTGAATCTGTCGCAGCAGGCGCTGGCGGACGGGTTCAAGATATCCAAAGCCGCCGTCAGCAAGTGGGAGAGCGGCGTTACGGTCCCCGACCGTCGCAAGATGCAGCAGCTGGCGCACACGCTTGGCGTGCCGGTTGACGAGCTGCGCAACATGGCCGACCAGGACGACGGGACAAAGCAGGGAGACCTGCCCGCAGCACTGGTCACTCGCCCTCCCAGGACACCAGAGGCGCCACCACAATCCCCATCGGGTACCGCCCCTCCGCTCCGCGTCTACGGGTCGGCCGAGAGCGGGCCGGACGGCGCTTTCGTACTGTCCAGCGATCCCGTTGCCTGGATCGCACGCGACGCGCGTCTGGTGGGCGTAGTCGATGCCTTTGCCGTCTATGTGCAGGGTACCTCGATGAATCACGCCTATGAGCCGGGCAATCTGCTGTTGGTGAATCCCGGTGCTCAGCCGATCTCCGGCGACGACGTTCTGCTTGTTCGGGAAGAGCGCGACGGTACCATGCGTGCGCTGGTCAGGCGCCTGGTCCGTTACAACTCGACGACCTGGACCGTGAAGCAGTTCAACCCCGAGAAGACTTACGGGCTGCCGAGAAGCCGCTGGCAGCGGGCGCACCTCGTTATCGGCAAATACAACAGGGGCTGACCAATGCTTATCTCAGGTCACTCCTGCTTCCTGACTTCCTGGCTGGACCGCAGCGAGCGCTGGCCCGGCGAGATGTGGAAATTTCAGCTCGCAGCCGCGCTGGCAGCAAAGGGGATCAACGGTGTCTAGTCCCTGGTCGTTCAACTGGGTCGCCTTCGACGACCTTGTTCTGGCTGGTCTCGCCCTGAGCGTCGTCACCATCGCGGCGATATTCATCGTATTCAGGCGAGGGCGCTGATGGCGGTCGGCGACCATCGAGAAGTTAAAGCATGATGGGTCCAGCTGAAATCAGCTGGACCCGTCATGCCTCTTGCAACACGCATCCCAGGTGCGCTCTAGCGGGACTCCCACGCCAGAGTCCGTGGGCATACGGAGTGTCTTGACCGGGCGGCGCGCGGATCGCGACCAGATGCGCCGGCCCCTCGACAATGGCTACCGGTTGTCGGGCTCGGCCGGCTCGTCGTTGTCGTCACCCATGATCCTATCGATCAGCGGTTCGACGGCTTCGGCCAAGGGCGTATAGCTCCAAAGAAGCGCCAAGAGACCAAACCCAAGGAAGAGCGAAAAGACCTGACCCTTCAACACGTTGAACAGGCCGAACACGACGGGCACCGCCGCCAGGCTCCAGGCGACACGCCATTCGAGACCAAGCTCCACGCCGCCCCAAGCGGCAATGAGTCCGACGAATGCTCCCGCAACCAGGTTCCCCAATGCCAAGCCCCCCAACGCGTCCCACCTCGGATATTATCCGTATGGCCCGCACGGTGTCATCGCTACGGTAGACTGGGGTCCTGTCCCCAGTGGTGGTGTAACAGGCGGAAGCAAGGCCGCTAGCCAGCCCGCTATCCATTGGCGCCGTAGCGAGGGAGCGGCCTTGGCGGCAATCGGCGATTTCCGTGTCGGATAGTTTGTGGCCTGACCAGGTCGTCCTGGCGCTTCAAGCCGAGCCCCGTTTCTTCGGGTACATTGCCAAAGAGATTTGGGCATCTTCGCGTTATGGTTAACTACCGATTGACTCGGGGTCGGTGGCGAATGGCGAACCAATCTCCAACGGACTGGTGACATCGACTTGGCCATCACCAGCGTACGCTCAGACATTCTATCGAAGGGACGTTCAGAGTCCCCCGCTATGAGGTTGGAATTGTAGAAGCGACCAAGGGATGAACGTCATTTCAAACGTCGGTGATTTCCAGGAAGCGGACAGACGATTTTCCAACCATCAGATCGTCGAGGGGTTGCCTCTCGCCCCGGACAATTCCCCATGCGCGTTCCGTCTCGTATTGCCTGAGACTGGCCCATTTCATTATGACCAGCATGTTCTCTGGGTTGTTGCGGTTTACGGTAAGCTCAAAGCTCTTGCAGCCGTCCTTGTTGCGGGTTTGCGGTGCCGCAGCACGTAACGCCTCGAACGTTGCAGCGCCTTCACCTGGTCTCGCAGTCAACTCGATGATGACGTAGCAGGCCATTACCCCCTCCCCGTGATCTCCAGATTGCCTGTCTATGGTTATGGCTTGCGTGCCTGGCGGACTCGCTCCAGGGACGTGGACTACCGCCGTCGTTTCCGATCGCCGAAGGTTTCAAAAAGGTCGAAAGCAATGGGCAAAAGCCTCAAGGTCGTCCGCCATAGAAACCAGGCGACCAAGATCGTGCCAGCGCTTCCTGCTAGCGCGCCCATCCAAAATGCCGACATGAATGTCAGCCCTCCCTCAGGTGCTAACACCTCGGCAGCAATGATTTTCGGCTCACTCAAGGTTGCACTGCCACCTGGTTTGCCGATATTTCGTGCGGGGAGCCACGGTGGCGGCGACGCCAGGATCGTCAACCCAAATGGATCTCACCTCGACTACGTCCACCTGGATTGCCGCACATTCTGTCAGCGCGCTGGCCTGGAAAGGTGGACGCCGCAGGCATAGCCGCCGGGCTTCACGCGCTGGCTGGCGTTTGTGCAATTGAGTGTGGGCCTACTTCGGCCTTTGCACCCACCGCCTGCAAGTCTTTGATCTAAAAGGGGATTGGTAGCTGGGGGCGGACTTGAACCGCCGACCCCGGCATTATGAGTGCCGTGCTCTAACCAGCTGAGCTACCCAGCCACGGGTGGGCGCTTGTATGCGGACGGGTGGCGGAGTGTCAAGAAAGGCGCCGGGCATTCCGGACGCGTCGCGTGGCTCTTGTTCAGCCTCAGACCGGCCCGCGACACAATCTTCGCGACCTCATCGTGCACGAACCGGCGGAGCGGGCAACGCGGACCGCACTTCTCTCGTGTCGGCCGCCTTGATTGCCGTGCCCTTCTTCTTCATCGTGCGCTCGTCCCACAGCCGCACGATATAGCCGTCGGGATCGGCCAATTCCGACCCGTAACCCCAAAAATTCTTCTGCGGGCCATGGGCGAAGGCGACGCCGCGTGCTGTCCATTCGGCGAAGGTCTTGTCGACATCGTCGACCTGGAACCAGAGCGCGATTCCGTTCGGCGCCACGTCCGCCCTTTCCTCCAGGAAGATCGCGAAGCCCTCGCCGTCCTGCAGCGCCACCGCCTGGCGAGCGGCGATCTCGAATTCGACCCTCAGACCGAGTATCTCCATGTACCAGTCGCGCGAGCGGTCGAGATTGCTGACCGGCAGGGCGAGATGGTCGAACTTCATCATGACGCAAAGCGCCGGATGAAGCCGCCGCCCAACACGCGACTGCCGTTCTCCGCATCGTAGGCTACGCAGGCCTGGCCTGGGGAGACGCCGACTTCAGGCTCTGCGAAGCGCACCGTCGCGCCGTCGGTGTCGAGCCGGATCTCTGCCGGCCGCAGCGTCTGCGAGGAACGCACGCGCACTTTCACCGGCAGCGAGCCGTCGATCCGCGGGCCTATCCAGTTCACATCGTAGAGGGTGATCTCGCTGCGCCCGAGCGCCGAGCGCGGACCGACGACGACGCGGCGCGCCTCCGGTTCCAGGCGCACGACATAGAGAGGCTCGTTGTCGGTACCCTCGCGTCCACCAAGGGCCAGGCGTCGACGCTGGCCCACCGTGAAGCGAACGATGCCACCATGCTGGCCGACCACGTTGCCCTGCAGGTCGATGATCTCGCCCGGCTCGGCGGCCTCGGGCCGCAGCTTCTGGATCACTGAGGCGTAGTCGCCATTGGGCACGAAGCAGATGTCCTGGCTGTCGGGCTTGTCGGCGACGGCAAGGTCGTAACGCTCGGCCAGCGCGCGCGTCTCGCTCTTCGGCATATGGCCGAGCGGAAAGCGCAGGAAGGTGAGTTGCTCCGTCGTGGTGCCGAACAGGAAGTAGCTCTGGTCGCGCACCGGATCGGCGCCGCGGTGCAACTCGGGGCCCGCCTCGCCCATCAGGCGCTGCACGTAGTGGCCGGTCGCCAGCGCCTCGGCGCCAAGCTCGCGCGCCGTCTTCAACAGGTCGCGGAACTTCACCGTACGATTGCAGGCGATGCAGGGTACCGGCGTCTCGCCGCGCACGTAGGCGTCGGCGAACGAATCCATCACCTCGGCGCGGAAGCGGCTTTCGTAGTCGAGCACGTAGTGCGGAATCGCCAGGCGCTCGGCGACCTGCCGGGCATCCTGGATGTCCTGGCCGGCGCAGCACGCGCCCGTCTTGCCGACGGCAACGCCGTGGTCGTAGAGCTGCAGAGTGATGCCTACGACGTCGTAGCCTTGCTCCTTCAGGAGCCCCGCCGTGACCGACGAATCGACGCCGCCCGACATCGCGACCACCACACGGGTGTCGCCGGGTTCCTTGTCGATACCGAGGGAATTCCTGGGCATGGCCGGGCCTATATAGGCCCGCACCGGCGGCAACAACAGGTCGCCCGCAGCGTTCCCGGCCGAAGCTGGACCAACACCAGCAGGTCCTCCAGGACCACGGCCTGCCCTAGTCCTGCCGGTAACCCGAGTCGCGCACGGCCTTGGCCACGCCGTTGCGGTCGTAGACGATCGCCACCCGGTCGCCCATCTGGACGTCGCCGTCGTCGCGCTGAGCAATGGTTACGCGCTGGCCGTTATCCTTCTGGACCGTAACTTCGATGCCACGGCGCGGCGAGTTCTGGTCGATCGCCGTACCGGCGATGCCACCCGCCACCGCGCCCAGAAGGCCGCCGACCACCGCGCCGCCCACCGAGTTGGTGGTGGCGCCGCCGATCGCGGCACCGCCGATGGCGCCGAGCCCGCCGCCGACCAGCGTGCCGTCGCTCACGCCCGTGTTGCCGCTCCTGACCTGTACCTCACGGATGGCGATGACGCGGCCGGTCTCGCCACGATAGCCACCAGCCGCCTGGGTGTTGACGACACCGGGCTGCACGGTGCCGCTGTTTTCGCACGCGCCGAGAGTACCAACGAGCGCCAGGGGCACCAGAAAGCCGAGCAACCACCTACCGAACATTCACCGTCCTTCTCTTATTGCGTCGGCTGGAACGTCCCCGCCGTATCGGCGCTGCGCGCTGCCTGGCGCACGACCTGGGCCACACCCTGGCGATTCTGCACGATCTGCACGCGATCACCCAACTGGATATCCCCATCGTCGCGCTGCGCCACCGTCACCTGCTGGCCGTCGTCCTTCTGCACCGTGACCTCGATGCCGCGCCCCGCGCCACGCTGGCCGTCGGCAATCGAGCCGGCGATCGCGCCGCCCACTATGCCCAAGACCGCCCCGACGATACCGCCGCCCAGCGACTGGCTGGTGATTGCACCGATCGTGGCGCCGGCGCCCGCGCCGAGCAGGCCGCCGATCAGCGGGCCGTTGCCGCCGCCACCGCCGCCGCCGGGTCCAGCAAGCGCCACTTCACGGACCGACACGACACGACCGCTGTCGCCGTAGTTGCTGCCCTGCGCTGGATAGGCCTGGTTCGGGTAGGTTGATTGGTTCGGGTACGACGCCTGATTTGGGTACGCTCCCTGGTTGGGATAGGTCCCCTGGCTCGGGTAGCCGCCCTGACTTGGATAGCTGGAACTGACGCGCTGGGCGCCGCCATAGGGCCCGCCACTGTTGTAGGGACCAGATCCGTAGGGACCCGATCCATAGTAAGGCCCGGCCGCGGGCTGCCCTCCGCCGTAGGCGCCCGAAGGAGCACCCGACGAATAGACAATGCCAGGTTGAACAGCATTCGACGCGCAAGCGCCTAGTCCCGCTGCCAGCAGCAGCGGCAGCAGCAGTGAACGGATCGTGTTGCCCCTCATGAACACCCTCCCGGCCGTATGCTGTATACGCATCGATTTTCGACCGAATTGGGGCGTCCGTCTAATCACGTTCTTCGATCCAGGCAGCCTGAATAGCCTCCAGGATCTTCTCGTTCGAACGGTGGGGATCGTCGTCGAAATCAGGCAGTTCCATCACCCAGCGGTGCAGGTCGGTGAACCGCAAGTTGACGTTGTCCACATCGGGATGGCGCTCCTCGAGCTCGATCGCGATGTCCTGCACGTCGGTCCAGCGCAGTTTCTTCGCCATCGGCCTCTCCCTATTTGTCGACCATCATGTTCCGCGTCGCCGCCGGCAACTTGACGACCAATCCGTCGAGCGCCTCGGTCATGCGGATTTGGCACCCCAGTCGCGAAGTGTGGGTAAGGCCGAAGGCGAGGTCGAGCATGTCCTCCTCGTCCTCGCTCGCCGGCGCGAGCTTTTCGAACCACGCGCCCTCGACCACGACATGGCAGGTCGAGCAGGCGAGCGAGCCCTCGCAGGCGCCCTCTATGTCGACATGGTTGCGATGGGCGATTTCGAGCACGCTGAGACCGAGCGGCGCCTCCACCTCCTTGCGAGAGCCATCCTTCAGGATGAATGTCATCTTCGGCATCGTCACTCGCCTACCCGGCTCTCCAGTTCGTTCACGGACTTGCCTGCCAGCGCCTCGCGGATGCCGCGGTCCATGCGCCGCTCGGCGAACGGCTTGCTGAGCGTCTCAAGTGCCTCGGCCGCCGCATTGATCTCGTCTCGATCCGCGCCGGCGATGGCGGATTCCAAGCGACCCCTGCCCTGATCCAGCTCGACACGCTCGGCGGCGTTGAGCAATTCGCCGTCCTTGGCGAGTGCCGCGTCGAGCGCCAGCAGGGTGCGTCGGGCCTCGACCTTGGCCTCGGTCAACAAGCGCGCCGTCATGTCTGCCTCGGCATTCTCCATGCTGTCGTAGAGCATGTCGGCCATGTCGTCGTGGCTGAGGCCATAGGACGGCTTGACCTCGATGCGCTGCTGCACGCCGGTGGTGCGCTCCTCGGCCGAGACAGTGAGCAGGCCGTCGGCATCGACGGCGAAGCCGACGCGAATGCGCGCCGCGCCGGCGGTCATCGGCGGGATGCCCAGGAGCTCGAAACGGGCAAGGCTGCGGCAGTCGGCCACCATCTCACGCTCGCCCTGCACGACGTGGATCGCCATGGCCGTCTGGCCGTCCTGATAAGTCGTGAAATCCTGCGCGAGTTGCACAGGGATCGGCGTGTTGCGCGGCACGACCTTCTCGACGATGCCGCCCATCGTCTCCAGGCCCAGCGACAACGGCGTCACGTCGAGCAGCAGCGTATCGCCTCCGCCTGTCAGCGCCTCCGCCTGCAGGGCGGCGCCCAGCGCTACGACCTCGTCGGGATCGATGTCGATGAGCGGAGCCTTGCCCGTCAGCTTCGCGACCTCTGCGCGCACCAGAGGCAGGCGCGTCGAACCGCCGACCAGCACCACTCCCTGAATCTCCGATGGCGCCATGCCGGCATCGCCCAGCACATGGCGCGCGATGTCCAGCGTACGCCCTACATAGTCGGCGATCATCGCTTCGAACTCCGCGCGCGTCAGCGCGTGGAACGACGGCACGCCTGAAAGCTCTAGTCGGCCAGAGGTCTGGTCGCGATCGGAAAGCTGTTCCTTCATGTGGCGGGCAAGGGTCAGCGCGGCCTTCACCTCGGCTTCCTCGATCCGGTCGCCGAGCCCGTCCTTCTTGCGCTCGGCCAGCATGCGCTCGGCGATGCCGCGGTCGAAGTCGTCGCCGCCCAGGGCGGTCTCGCCGCCGGTTGCCAGCACCTGGAATACGCCCTTCTCCAGCCGCAGCAGGGAAAAGTCGAAGGTGCCGCCGCCGAGGTCGTAGACCGCGTAGAGGCCTTCCGACCCCTTGTCCAAGCCGTAGGCCAGGGCCGCCGCCGTCGGTTCGTTGACCAGGCGCAGGACCTCCAGGCCGGCGACGCGCGCGGCGTCGCGCGTCGCGGTGCGCGCGGCGTCATCGAAGTAGGCGGGCACGGTAATGACGGCCCGCTCGACGGGTTTCTCCAGCGCCTCCTCGGCGCGCTTGCGCAGCGCTTTCAGGATCTCGGCCGAGATCTCGACCGGCGAGCGCGCCTTGCCGGCGATACGAAGCTTCACCATGTCGGTCTCACCGCTGCCCGGCTCGATCTGGTAGGGCAACACGCCGGCCACTGCATGCAGGTCAGCAGCACCGCGCCCCATCAGCCGCTTCACCGAGGCCACGACGTTCGTAGGCTCGTGCGCCAGCAGCAGGCGCGCCTCATCGCCCACCAGCACGCCACCGGAGGACGGATAGGCCACGACCGACGGCACCATGGCTTTGCCGGTCTCGTCGTGGAGCGCGGCGGGCTTGCCCTCGCGCGCGATCGCCACCACCGAGTTGGTCGTGCCGAGATCGATGCCGACCGCCAACGAGCCCTCGCCGGCATGCGGCAGCGGCGTTTCGCCTGGTTCGTGGATCTCCATCAAGGTCATGCGGTCGACCGTTCTATGTTCATGCGCCGCGCACGCGCCTCCTCTCCGAACTTGTCGAGGTAGCGCAGGCGAAGGAGCGCCTTTCTGATGGCTGGCTTGTCGTCTGCCAAGAACAAACCACCCAGTTCCTCCAGGGATGCCTTCTTGTCGGCGCGCGCTTTGGCCGCGAGCGCATCGACCGCTTCGGCGGTGCCCGCCTCCTGCAACTCCTCGCGCGCTTCCATGGCTTCCATCAAGAGCTCCGGATCGTCGATCGTCTTGCCGTCGCCCGGCAGATCCACTCCTGAAAGCTCGGCAAGATAGACCGCGCGACTGAGCGGATCCTTGAGCGTCCGATAGGCGTCGTTAAGGGCGGCCGCTTCGGCCGACGCTTTGGCGCGCTCCGCTGCCGGCTTGGCGACGAAACGGTCAGGATGCCACTGGCGCTGAAGCGCGAAATAGGCCCGGTCGAGCGACGCAGGTTCCAGGTCGAGCGCCGGCGGCAGTCCCAGCCGCGCGAAGTGATCCATCAGCCGATCAGACGTGGAAGGATTCGCCGCAGCCGCAGCGGCCCTTCTCGTTGGGGTTCCGAAAGACGAAGCCCGACTTCAACTTCTCTTCCTCGTAGTCCATCACGGTGCCGATCAGGAACAGCGATGCCTTGGGGTCGATCAGGAGCTTCACGCCCTCGGTCTCGACCACCTCGTCCATCGGCTCCTGCTTGTCGGCGTATTCCAGCGTGTAGGAGAGGCCGGAACAGCCCTTGGTCCGCACGCCGATGCGGATGCCGGCAGTTTCCCTGCCGCGCTTCTCGATCAGCGCCTTGACCTGCTCGGCGGCGGCCGGCGTCACCGACATGACCTGCGGACGCGGCCGGCGAGGTTTGGCGGCCGGCGTAGCAGGCTTGGGGGCTTCGGTCGTCGTAGGCGTGCTCATGACACTCTCTCTGAAGCTACTTCTTCGCAGCCCTACTTCTTGGCTGTCTTCGAGCGATAATCGGCGATTGCCGCCTTGATCGCGTCCTCGGCCAGGACCGAGCAGTGAATCTTGACCGGCGGCAGCGCCAGGTGCTTGGCGATGTCGGTGTTCTTGATGGTCTCGGCCTCGTCGATGGTCTTGCCTTTCACCCATTCGGTGACGAGCGAACTCGAGGCGATCGCAGAGCCGCAGCCGAAGGTCTTGAACTTGGCGTCCTCGATCAGGCCGTCGGCGCCGACCTTGATCTGCAGCTTCATGACGTCGCCGCAGGCCGGCGCACCGACCAGTCCGGTGCCGACATCTTCGGAAGTCTTGTCGAGCGACCCGATGTTGCGCGGGTTCTCGTAGTGATCGATCAGCTTGTCGCTGTAAGCCATGACTCTCTCCTCAATTCCGATCGGGCGCCCCAATCCCCTGAACTAGTGGGCCGCCCATTCGATGGACTTAATATCGATGCCTTCCTGGGCCATCTCCCAGAGCGGGCTCATCTCACGCAACTTGTTGACGTGCCGCACCAGCTCCTCGACGGCCGTGTCGACCTCGTGCTCGGTCGTGAACCGTCCAAGGCCGATGCGAAGCGACGTGTGTGCCAGCTCCTCGTCGACGCCGAGCGCGCGCAGCACGTAGCTTGGCTCGAGCGACGCCGAAGTGCAGGCCGAACCGGACGATACCGCCAGGTTCTTGATGCCCATCATCAGCGATTCACCCTCGACGTAGGCAAAGCTGATGTTGAGGTTGCCCGGGATGCGATGATCGAGATCGCCGTTCACGAAAATTTCCGCCAACCGCCCCTGCAGGCCCTTCAACATGCGCTGCTGAAGCTTCGTAAGCCGCTCGGCTTCGCTATCCATCTCTTTCATGGCGATGTCGGCCGCCGCGCCAAGGCCGACACAGAGCGGCGTCGGCAGCGTGCCCGAGCGGAAGCCGCGCTCCTGGCCGCCGCCCACGATCAGCGGCACCAGCCGCACGCGCGGCTTGCGACGCACGTAGAGTGCGCCGATGCCCTTGGGCCCGTAGATCTTGTGGCCCGAGATGCTCAAGAGGTCGATGTTCATCGCCTCGACATCGAGCGGGATCTTGCCGGCGGCCTGCGCGGCATCGGTGTGGAAGAAGACCTTCTTCTCGCGGCAGATCGCGCCGATCTCGGCCAGCGGTTGGATGACGCCGATCTCGTTGTTCACCGCCATGACCGACACCACCACCGTCTTGTCGGTGATGGCGGCGCGCAGCGCCTCGAGATCGATGAGGCCGTTTTTCTGCACGGACAGGTAGGTCACCTCGAAACCCTGCTGCTCGAGGTGGCGGCAGGTATCGAGCACGCATTTGTGCTCGGTCACCGTAGTGACGATGTGGTTCTTGCGATCCTTGTAAAACTCGGCGACGCCGCGAATGGCGAGATTGTTCGATTCAGTGGCGCCAGAGGTGAAGATCACCTCTTTCTCGTCAGCGCCGATCAGCTTGGCCACCTGGCCGCGCGCCTTCTCGACGCCCTCCTCAGCCTCCCAGCCGTACGAATGGCTGCGCGAGTGCGGATTGCCGAATTGATGCGTGAAGTACGGCATCATCGCTTCCAGGACCCGCGGATCCATGGGAGTCGTGGCCTGGTAGTCGAGGTAGATCGGCTGGTCGTTGCGCCGGATCTGGGTATGGACGTTCATGCTAACCCCTTGAAATTACTAGGCCGCACGGGCATGGGCAATGTCCGACTTACCTACTCGGATATATAGGTCCCGCCACGCCGCGATCAAGCGATCGATATCCTCGGCCTGCGAGTTCCAGCCGAAGCTTATTCTCGTCGCCGAGCCCGCCTCGGCATCTTCTACTCCCATGGCTGCCAGCACCGCCGAGCGGTGCACCTTGCCCGAAGAGCAGGCGGAGCCCGCGCTGACACAGACATTGGCAAGATCGAGGGCCATCACCTGGATCGCGGCCGGAACGCCCGGCATTGAAACGTAGGTCGTGTTGGGCAACCTCTTGGCACCTGAGCCAAACACGCGAGCCTTGGGGGCGATGGCAAGAAGCGCCGCTTCAGTACAATCGCGCAGCGCAGAATCGAGGCCACCTGCAGCCTCGGCGGCCGCACCGAAGCCCACGATGCCGGACAGGTTCTCGGTGCCGGCGCGACGATTGGTTTCCTGTCCTCCGCCGAAACGGTTCGAGGCGAACGGCGCATCGGACCGCACGATGAGCGCGCCGGCGCCGGTCGGCCCGCCCAGCTTGTGGGCGGCGAGGCTGAGATAGTCGATACCGATGCCGTGCAGGTCGACCGTCACCTTGCCGACGGCCTGGACGGCATCGCAATGCACCAGCGCACCGGCCTTGCGCGCGATCCGCACAACGTCGGCCATGGGCTGCAGCACGCCTGTCTCGTTGTTGGCGAACATCGCGGACACCAGCGCGGGCTCGTTCGAGGCGTCGAGCGTGCGCTCCAGGGCGGCAAGATCGAGCACGCCCTCACCGTCGACCGGCACGATGTCGGCATCGGGCACCGCGCGCTGCACGCTCTCATGCTCGATCGACGAAATCAGCACGCGACGCCTGCCGGCGCCCGCCAGGGCCATGTTGTTCGCTTCGGTGCCACCCGACGTGAAAATCACTTCCGCCGGCAAGGCACCGACCCGCTCCGCCACTTGACGGCGCGCCTTGTCGATCAGGCCACGTGCCTTGCGGCCGACGCCATGCACTGCCGACGGATTGCCGCCCGTGCGCAAAGCGTCGATCATTGCATCGAACGCCTCCGGCCTGAGCGGGCTGGTGGCATTGTGATCGAGGTACACGAACGCGGCGGGCATCGGGCTGGCCTTTGTCAGCTGGCGGCAGCCATCGAGGAATCGTTGTTGGCCGCGGCCTGGGCGGCAGGCGCCTCGGCGATGCGCGGCGCCAGGCGGCGCTCGAGCACGTCGAGCAGGGTCACGGAACTCAGGAAGGCGTGGATCTGGTTGCCCAGTTCCTCCCACAGGTCGTGCGTCAGGCACTTGCTGCGGTCGGCGCGGCAGCCGGTCGCGCCCATCTCTGTGCACCGCGTCGCCTTGATCGGCTCGTCCACCGCCAGGATGATTTCCGAGACCCGCGTCTCGGCCGAGCCGCGCGCCAGGCGGTAACCGCCGCCCGGACCACGCACGCTCTTCACCAGCCCGGCACGACGCAGGCGGGCAAAAAGCTGCTCCAGATATGACAACGAGATTTCCTGCCGGGTCGCGATATCAGACAACGAAACCGGCTTGGCCTGGGCGTGACGCGCCAGATCGACCATCGCCATGACGGCGTAACGACCCTTGGTGCTGAGCTTCACAGCATCCTCCTCGCGCCGGCTCCTGGGCCGGCCGTCTGTCCGAACGCCTAAAGGTCTTGAAAACCAAGGCGTTACTACGATATTGCGGTCCTCCAGACAGGGATCTGGGGAAAAACCGACTGAATAGCTCGGGTTTAGTAAACCCGACTGAGTTGGTCAAGTATCAAGATTCCCCCAAAAAATGCTGCTCCGGCCCGCGTCCGGCGGCCAATAATGAGGGACAGACCGGAGTCTAGATGCCTGATGTGATGTTCACCGGCCCGGAGGGTCGGCTCGAGGGGCGCTATCACCAGAGCAAGGAAGAGCACGCGCCGATCGCGCTGATCCTTCATCCGCACCCGCAATATGGCGGGACGATGAACCACAAGGTCGTGTTCTCGCTGTTCCACGTGTTCGTCAATCGCGGCTTCTCGGTGCTGCGTTTCAACACCCGCGGCGTGGGCCGCAGCCAGGGCCGCTTCGACAACGGCATGGGCGAGTTGTCGGACGCCGCCGCCGCGCTCGACTGGCTGCAGAGCATGAACGCCGATGCCAAATCGTGCTGGATCGCCGGCTACTCGTTCGGCGCCTGGATAGGCATGCAACTCCTGATGCGCCGCCCGGAGATCGACTGCTTCGTTTCGGTGTCGCCGCCCGCCAACTCCTACGACTTCGCCTTCCTCGCCCCCTGCCCGTCCTCAGGCCTGATCGTCGGCGCGGAGAAGGACGAGGTCGTGCCGATCGCCGACATCCAGAAGCTGGTAGCACGGTTGTCGTTGCAGAAGGGCATCACCGTGGAATCGCGGACGATCAAGGGTGCCAACCATTTCTACCACGACTCGCTCGACAAGCTCGCGATAGACGTCGACAAGTACGTCGCCAAGTGCCTTGTCAATCCGCCGGGCCGCGCGACCTCCAACAAGGAGCCTTAGATCAAGGCTCGTCCAGACGGCCACCGCTGAGCGGGCGTGGCACGCCCGTCGTTCCCGGAAAAGTGATCGGCAGGCCGCGCAGCGAGCGCACGGCCAGAAACGCAAACGCCTGCGCTTCCAGGGCATCGCCGTTCCAGCCGAGGCTGTCGGCTGTGACCACCTTGTCGCGCGTCTCCATGGCGATGGCCTGCAGCAAGGTCGGATTGCGCGCGCCGCCGCCCGAGATCACCCACTGCACAACGGGCATCGGGAAGTGACGTGCCGCCAGCGCAATGGCGCGCGCCGTGCCGCGAGTGAGCGTCGCTGCTCCGTCGGCAACGCTGAGACCGTCAGCCCATCTGTCGTTGAAGTCGCCGCGATCGAGCGACTTGGGCGGTTTCACCACGAAATAGCGATGTTCGCTGAAGCGCTCGACGCGGGCGCGATCGACCTTGCCCGAAGCCGCGAGCGCACCGTCGCGGTCGAAGCGCAGGCCGGCACGCCGCGCGCACCAGTCGTCGATCGGCGCATTGCCCGGTCCGGTGTCGAAGGCCAGCAGCGAGCCGTCGGCGCCGATCCAGGTCACGTTGCCGACGCCGCCGATATTCACCACGGCGAGCGGCTTCTGCAAATCATGCGCCAGCGCGGCGTGAAAGACCGGCACCAGCGGCGCACCCTGCCCGCCTGCCTTCACGTCGGCGATTCGCAAGTGGCTCACCACTTTCACGCCGGTCGCACGCGCAAGGGCCGCGCCGTCACCGATCTGCCAGGTGAAGCGCCGCTCCGGCCGATGAGTGATCGTCTGTCCGTGGAAGCCAACGACATCGAGCGTCGCGAGCGGCGTGCCGCATTCCTGCGACCAGCGTCTCACGGCCGCGATATGCGCATCGGTCACCGCCTGCTCGGCGGCGACTGTGGCCTCGTTCGGCTTGTCCGCCCCGAAGGCGCCGCGGATCTGGCGCCGCACGTCGTCGGCATAGGGCACTGTCAGAAAGGAGCCGGACGAGGTCAGGCGCTCGCCGTCGGTCTCGATCAGAGCCACGTCCACGCCGTCGACCGACGTGCCGCTCATGAGGCCAAGAGCGCGCATCACACCCACTTCCTTTTGCAGATGAGTGACGGCTTCCGCCCGTTGCAGGCCAATTCGACCCGTTGTTCCTTCAGGTTGGCCAACTCGCGCTCCGTTGAGGCCCGGTCGGTGCCGTGTTAAACCCCCGGCCCCCTAGGGACAACAGGCGAAGAGATGGCGGCCTTCAAGTCGGACTTCATGCGGATCGTGCACGAGCGCGGCATGGTCCATCAGTGCAGCGACGCGACGCGGCTCGACGAGTTGCTCGCGAGCGGCGTCCGGACGGCCTATATCGGCTTCGACTGCACCGCCGATTCCCTGCATGTCGGGTCGCTGCTGCAGATCATGATGCTCCGCTGGTGGCAGAAGGCCGGCCATCGGCCGATCACCCTGATGGGCGGCGGCACCACCAAGGTCGGCGATCCGTCGTTCCGCGATGAGGCGCGCCCGCTGCTCTCCGAGGAACAGATCAACAGCAACATGGCAGGCATCAAGCAGGTCTTCGAGAAGTACCTGAAGTTCGGCAACGGATCGACCGACGCGGTCATGGTCAACAATGCCGACTGGCTCGACAGCCTGCTCTACATCCCGATGCTGCGCGAGGTCGGCCGGCACTTCTCGGTCAACCGCATGCTCAGCATGGATTCGGTGAAGCTGAGACTCGAGCGCGACCAGCCGTTCAGCTTCCTCGAATTCAACTACATGATCCTGCAATCCTACGACTTCGCCGAGCTGCACAAGCGGCAGGACTGCATCCTGCAGATGGGCGGCTCCGACCAGTGGGGCAACATCGTCATGGGCGTCGATCTCGGCCGCCGCCTGCAGAGCGCCGAACTGTTCGCGCTGACGACGCCGCTGATCGCAACCTCGTCCGGCGCCAAGATGGGCAAGACCATGGCTGGCGCCGTGTGGCTGAATGCCGAGCGCGTCTCCGCCTACGACTTCTGGCAATACTGGCGCAACACGGAGGACGAGGACGTCGGCCGCTTCCTCAAGCTTTTCACCGAGATGCCACTCGACGAGGTCGCACGGCTCGTGGCGTTGAAAGGTCAGGAGATCAACGAGGCCAAGAAAATCCTCGCCACGGAGATCACGGCGTTGGCGCACGGTCGCGCGGCCGCCGAGCAAGCAGCCGAAACCGCGCGCCGCACCTTCGAGGAAGGCGCCCGCGCCGAGTCGCTTCCCACCGTCAGCGTGGCGAGAACGCGGCTCGCCGCCGGGGTCCCGGCGTTCGAGTTGCTGCACGAAGCCGGCCTGGCGGAGAGCCGCAACGAGGCGCGCAAGCTGATCAAGGGCGGCGGTGGGCGGCTGAACGACAAGCCGATCGCCGGCGATACCGTGACGGTGGGCGAAGGCGACCTCGATTCCTCCGGCACGCTGAAGCTCTCGGCCGGCCGCAAGCGCCACGTGCTGGTTCGCGCCGTCTGAAGTCTAAGGGGCGCGCAGCATCTCCGGTGACTGCGGCACCTGGACGGCGTCGGGCGAAGAGGTGAAGAGTTCGCGCAGGGCGCCGGGAGTCATCGCCGACATCATGTTGACGTCGGTCTTGAGGTCGTCGAGCGGGCCGGAGAGCTGGTAGGAAACGGCGAACACCCCGCCGTCCTTGCCGCCGGTCAGCAACGGGCCGAGCAGGGGCACGTTCGACAGCAGGTTGTTCAAAGCAAAGGCCGGCACGACGATGCCGGCGAGCCTGGCGGTGTCGTTGCCGATATCCACATAGCCCTGGGCGGTGAGCCCGATCGACTGTCCGCTTGTGCGGCCGTTCTTGATGTTGATGCGATCGCCCACCTTCGAAATCTTGGCGTCGAGGCTGTCGAACTGCTGCAGCGCATTGCCGCCTCGATTCAAGCCGTCGATGGCCGAGTTCAGCGTTCCGATGTTGGGGCGCGCTGCCACCCGCTGCAGCCGGAACGGCCCTACCTTGAGGAAACCGTCGAGCGGCGAGCCGGCGGCGGCATCGTTGTACAGGCCCTCGATGTGGAGATAGCCGTTGACCAGTCCGTCGAGCCAACCGGCGTCCGTCAACAATTGACCAAAATTGGCGACGTAGAAGAAGAGCTTGCGGTTCTGCCCTTGCGGCGTGACGCGAAAGGTCGAGCCCTTGCCGGCGCCGATAGACAGGTCGGCGGCAGCGATGCGCTCGCCGGCCAGCGCCAGGACGCCATTGACGTAGCCCAGCGTGCCGCGCTTGGTCAGAAGCCGCTGGATCTGCAGGTTGAACCTGGTGCTGGAGCGCCCCTGCGCAGCAGTGCCTGCCGGATCCTTGGCCGCCATGTCGTCGCGCGCCTTGATCATGGTGTACACCCGCGGCAACTCGAGCGTGGGACCGCGCAGCGAGACTTCGACGCCGCCCGGGGTGCGCTTCCAGTCGCCCGCGACATCGGTCTGGCCGAGCCTGATCTGGTTCACGGTGATCTGCTGAAGGGCGTTATCGCCGCTGAAGCGCACCTGGCCCTTGCCACTCAGCCCGTTGCTGTGGGCGTCGAAATCGAGGGTCGTGAGCTTGCCTCCAGCGGCAAGCTTCATGGTCATCTGGACCTGGCCTTCGGTGCCCGGCTGCTTGGTCCAGTCGAGCGGCACGACCTCGGCCCTGGCCGGCTTGATGTCGAAGCGGCCGACCACCTCGCCTGTGCCGTTGGTCGCCACCTGATAGGAGAGAGTCGTGCCAACCGGTCCGCTGAGATAGGGCTCGGGCGACGGGAAGCCTGCCTTGGCGACCACAGCCGTCGACACCGTGCCCTTGAGTTCGTAGCGCCGACGGAATGCGACCTTGGGGCCGAACAGCTCGCGCCAGCCGATCTCCACGACATTGCCGTCGAGCTTGCCGGTGCCGTTGACGCTCAGCTCGGAGCCACCGTACTTGATCCGCGCCGTGGCGTCGGAAAGATCGGCGTCGCCGATCGCGCCGCGCAGCGAGAAATGTGTCAGCGACGCCTCGGCCTTGAGGTCGAGGTCGGCGACGCTCAGCGCATTCAGCAAAGGGAAGGCAATCGACACGTCGACCGCCACATCGCCGCCGAGCCGGCGGTAATCGTAGAGCACGTCCTTCGGCAGGCCGAGCTTGGGCCGCGCCAGGAAGCGGATGACGTCCTGCGCAGAGCCGGTGATCGGCATGCGGATGGCGGCGTGCTGCGACGGCCCGTCGAGCCCGCTGAGATCGATGGTGGCGCCGGCAGTCTTGAGACCGACCGCGGTCCCGCTCACCACGTCGAAATGCAACGTGCCGCCCTCGTAGCGCGCCTTGCCCGACACGCCCTCTAGCTCGGGCATGTGCGGCATGTAGCGTACTCTCATGTCGCGGTAGTCGATCAGGCCGACCAGGCGGTCGACCTTAAGCTCGGCCATGTCGTTGCCCGGCGCGCTCAGCGCGAACTCGGCGGCGATGTCGATCTCGCCCTTGCTGAGATTGCTGAGCGCCCAGCTCCGCCCGCCGGCCGCGAACTCGAGCGGCCAGTAGTCACCCAGCCGGTCGACCGGGACCTGCCGCACCTCGGCGCGCCCGGAGAATGACTGCCCTTCGGCCTTGCGCTCTCCGGCGCCGGCGAACGATATCTTCGTGGCACCGAAGTCAATGTCGACATGATCGATCTTGGCCGTGTGCGTTGCCGCGTCGACGGTGGCCCTCGCACTGACCGACTTGACGATGTGCGAGGCCGGCAGAACGCCAGGAAGCGTCACCCGGCCGTTGCCGCCGGTGACATCGAAGGCGACGCTGCGCACCTCGCCGTGACCGTCGGCCTCGATATGCAGGCGGCCCGACAGGGCAATGTCGACACCGCGCAGCAAAACGACGTCAGGTGACAGGTCGGCCAGCATCGACGGCTTGAAGCCGTCGACGGAGGCGTCGAGCAAGATGCGGCTGCGATCGCGGGTGTAGACGCCGGACAGCGAGACGTCGACCCAGTTGCCGGCATCGCCGGTCAGTCGCGCCGACGCCGCCATCCTGACGCCGGCGGCATCGCGCTTCAGGCGGCCGCGCGCCGCAGGCGCCGTCCAGGTGAGCCCGGTCTTGACGTCGCGCAGCGTGACCTTGGCCCGCTCGATCAGGATCATGTCGAGCTGGCCGATCAGCGAATCGTAGTTGGGCTCGGCCATGAGCTGCTCGATCAGCAGTACCAGTGCCTCGCCCTGCGATTCGGCGTCGGAGGACGTGAATATCCGACGCAGCATGCCCCCGTCGCGGGTGATGTCGGCTTCGATCGTCGGCCCCTCGATCGTGACCGTGTTCGGCAGGAACATGCCCTGCAGGACGTTTCGGGCATCGAAGGTCACAGAAGCGGTCGGGATCGAGGCGACCACCTGGTGCTCGCCCGTAACGAAACGGATGCCGTTGAACACCAGCCGCATGGGCTGGCTGATGCCCCCCCATTCCAAGGCGATACGTTCTATCTCAGGCTTGATGTCGTTGCCCGGCACATCGGCCGCCTGGGCAATGCGGTGCTTGAGGAAGTCGAGGTCGACGGGACCTTCCATCAGGCGAATCGCAGCCACCAGGACGAGGGCAGCGACGGCGAAGACGATGCCGCCAACGACCTTGATGCATACCCGGTACGTTCGTCTGATCAAAGGGTGGTATTTCCCGCTTCTTGACGATGACGACGCGCCTAGGCAAGCGTGCCGCCGGACACGAGAACAACTTAACCGACCGGCACACCGTATGTCTTGGCTTTCGATCGACCGCCTGCCGCGACCGCACGACACCGAGCGCCGCGACGTGGCGTGGACCAGATGGAACGAAGCAGCGTCACGGCCCGACGATCCAACTCACGTGGCGCTCCTCGATGCCTTGTTCGGCAACAGCCCGTATCTGTCCGAAACAGCCATACAAAACCCGACTTTTATGACCGATCTGTGGCGTCGCGGTCCCGATGCCGTGCGCAGCGACCTGGCGGCCGAACTCGCTGCCGTGCAATCCGGCGCACGCGACGGCAGCCTCCCCGGCGTCGTCGCCACGGCGCTGCGCCAGCTCAAACGCCGAGTTGCGCTCGCGGTTGCCGTCGCCGACATCGCCGAAGCCTGGTCGCTCGAGCAGGTGACCGGCGAGCTCACCGCTTTCGCCTCCGGCTGTCTCGATGCGCTCACCGATTCGATCCTCCTTCAGCTCGCCCGCGACGGTCAGCTCGGCATCGGCAGCGACCCCTCGGCCGCCGCCCTCACCGTGCTCGGCATGGGCAAGCTCGGCGCCGGCGAGCTCAATTACTCGAGCGACATCGACCTGATCCTGCTCTACGACCGCGACGCTGCGGCGCTAGCCGGCAACGACCAGCTGTCGCGCCACTTCGTGCGGGCCGCGCGCATGCTGGTCCAGCTGATGTCGGAGACCTCGGCCGACGGCTATATCTTCCGCACCGACCTCAGGCTGCGCCCCGACCCGGGCTCGACCCCGCTTGCCATGTCGGTGCAGGCCGCCGAGCTCTACTACGAGAGCGTCGGTCAGAACTGGGAACGCGCCGCCATGATCAAGGCCCACCCGGTAGCCGGCAACCGCGCCGTTGGCGCGACCTTCCTCGGCGACCTCACGCCCTATATCTGGCGAAAGCATCTCGACTTTGCAGCGATCCACGACATTCATTCGATCAAGCGCCAGATCGACGCCCATCGCGGCGGCAGCACCGTCAAGGTGCTCGGCCACAACGTGAAGCTGGGACGCGGCGGTATCCGCGAGATCGAGTTCTTCGCCCAGACCCAGCAACTGATCTTCGGCGGCCGCAATCCGGTGCTGCGCCACCGGGCGACCTGCGAGACGCTGCGCGCGCTCGCCGCCACGGGCCACATCGCACCCTCCGCTGCCGACGAGCTGATCGAGGCCTACGGCTTCCTGCGCAAGGTCGAGCACCGCCTGCAGATGGTCGACGACCGACAGACCCATAGCCTGCCCAACGACGAGGCCGGCGTGGCCGCCATCGCCACCTTCCTGGGCTATGCCGATTCGCAGTCGTTTCAGAAGGACCTGCTCGACCGTCTGCACTGCGTCGAAGGCCACTACGCGCACCTGTTCGAGGAGGCGCCGAGCCTCGCCGGCCCCGGCGGCAACCTGGTTTTCACCGGCACCGACGACGATCCGGGCACGCTGGCGACGCTGCGGACGCTGGGCTTCCGTGATCCTTCGGCGGCGGCCGGGATCGTCCGGCGTTGGCACCACGGCCGCTACCGCTCGACCGCCACCGCCCGCGCCCGCGAGCTGCTGACCGAGCTGATGCCCGGCCTGCTGAAGGCCCTGGGCTCGACCGCCGCGCCCGATCAGGCGCTGCTGAACTTCGATCTCTTCCTCGGCAACCTGCCGGCCGGCATCCAGCTCTTCTCGCTGTTCAAGTCCAATCCCGCTCTGCTCGACCTGGTGGCCGCGATCATGGGCAGCGCTCCTGGTCTGGCGGCCCATCTGTCGCGCCGCACCCTCCTGCTCGATTCGGTGCTATCGCCCGCCTTCTACCTGCCGCTGCCGCCGGCCGAGGAGATGCAGGCCGACCTCACCAGGCAGCTCAGCAACGTCGAACACGAGCAGGACATTCTCGACCTGGCTCGGCGCTGGGCCAACGACCGTCGCTTTCAGGTGGGCGTGCAGCAGCTCAAGGCGATCGTGCGGCCGACCCAGGCGGGCCTCGCCTACTCCGACGTCGCCGCTGCTACGATCTCCGCGGTGTGCGATCGCGTTGAGCGGCTGTTCGCCGAGTCCCACGGCGGCTTTCGCGGCCAGCGGCTGGCAGTGCTGGGAATGGGCAAGCTCGGCAGCCGCGAGATGTCGGCCACCTCCGATCTCGACCTGATCTTCGTCTACAACATCCCTCCCGATCTCGAAGCGTCGGACGGCCGTCAGCCCTTGGCGCCGATCCAGTACTACACCCGCCTCAGCGCCAAGATCGTGACGGCGCTCACCGCCCATACCAACGAGGGCGCATTGTACGAGGTCGACATGCGCCTGCGGCCGTCCGGCCGCGCCGGCCCTCTCGCCAATTCGCTGGCAGGCTTCGAGAGCTATCATGCGCAGTCGGCCTGGACGTGGGAGCATATGGCCTTGACGCGCGCCCGCGTGATCCATGGGCCAGCCGCCCTGATCGAGCGGCTGGCCGACATCGTCAAGAGCACGCTGTGCCGGCCGCGCGATGCGCTCGCCCTGGTGCGCGACGTCGCCGACATGCGCGACCGAATCGCCCGCCACGCGCCGCCCAAGAGCCCATGGGACTTCAAGCACCTGCCGGGCGGGCTGTTCGACATCGACTTCGTGGCACAGTACCTGGCGTTGCGCCACGCCGCCGAGCGGCCTGACCTGCTCGATCCACATCCGGCCGAGATGCTGCGCCGTGCCGCCGATGCCGGCTTCATCGAAAGCGCCGATGCCGAGCGCCTGCGCGCCACCCGCACGCTGCTGTCCGACGTGCAGAGCCTGCTGCGCCTCACCCTGAACGGCGATGAAGCGGCTTTCGACGAGGCGAAGGCTCCCGAAGGCCAGCGCCGCCTCATCGCCGTCACCGAGGATGCCGGCGACCTTGCCGAGTTGCGCGAGCGCATCTCGGCTGAAACCGCGGCGGCCCGTGCTATATACCGGCGCATCGTCGAGCAGCCGGCACGCGACGCCGGCTGGCAGGCCCGCACCGACGACAGGAGGAGCGACGGATGAGTGTCGAGGAAGGCAAGAAAGCGCCCGATTTCAGCGCGGCGACCGACGGCGGCAAGAAGCTGAAGCTGTCGGAGCTGCGCGGCAAGCCGGTAGTGCTCTACTTCTATCCCAAGGACGACACGTCGGGCTGCACCGCGCAGGCCTGCGGCTTTCGCGATGCCCTGCCCGATTTCGGCAAGCTGAAGACGCAAGTGATCGGCGTCAGCAAGGACAGCGTCGAAAAGCACGACAAGTTCAAGAAGAAGTACGGGCTCAACTTCCCCCTGGTGTCCGACGAGGATGGCAAGATCTGCGAGAAGTACGGCACCTGGGTCGAAAAGAGCCTTTATGGCCGCAAATACATGGGCATCGAGCGTGCCACTTTCCTGATCGACAAGACCGGCACGGTGGCCAAGGTCTGGCACAAGGTAAAGGTGCCGGGCCATGTCGACGAGGTGATGAAGGCGCTGAAGGTTCTGTAGCCCGCGGAGGGGCCGAAAAATCCCGTCATCCCGACCGGAGCGAAGCGAAGTGGGACCTCGTCATTGGATCGACATGCCATGATCAGGTCCGCTCCGCGCTTCGCGCTCCGGTCGGGATGACGGGGTTGGTTGGGCACGCAAAGCTTCCCAACGATCAGAGCTTGATATCCGCCTTCTTGATGATCTCGCCGAACGAGGCGCGCTCGCGCTCGATGGTGGCGCCGAACGCCGCCTGATCCTGGTAGCTCGCGTAGTTGCCGCTGGTGACCAGCTTCTCGTTGATGGCCGCATCGTTGCAAGCCTCACCGATCGCCTTGGCAAGCTTGTCGATCGCGACCTGCGGCGTGCCCTTGGCGGCGAGGATGCCGTACCACGCGTCGCCGCCGATCCTGCCCAGGCCCTGTTCCTTCAACGTCGGTATGTCGGGCTTTCCCGGCCAGCGCTTCTCGCCGAGGATCGCGAAGCATTTCAGACGGCCGGCGGCGATGTGGGGCAGCGTCGTCGGATCGAACTGCACCTGGATCTGGCCCGACAGCAGGTCCTGCGTTGCGGGGGCGCTGCCCTTGTAGGGCACGTGGACCATCTTCACCCCGGCCTCGATGTTGAACATTTCGCCGTAGAGCTGAGTAATCGTGGCAAGTCCGGCCGAGCCGAAGTTGATCTTGCCAGGGTTGGCCTTGGCGTAGGCGATGAACTCCTGAAGGTTGTTGGCCGGCACCTGAGGGTTTATGCCCATGCCGATCCACGATGTCGCCACACGTGCCACCGGCACGAAGTCCTTGCCGGGATCGTAGGGCAACGGCTGCAGGTGCTGCGTGATGCAGACCATGGCCGTGGTCGTCGTCAGAAACGTGTAGCCGTCGGCCGGCGAGTTCTTGACGTGCTCGGCGCCGATCGCGCCGCTGGCGCCGGCCCTGTTGTCGAACAGCACGCTCTGACCCAGCAATGCGCCGGCGCGCTCCAGAACGAGGCGCGTCGTGATATCCGAAGGACCTCCCGGCGGATAAGGAATGACGATACGGATTTGCTTGTTCGGCCAGTCCGTCTGTGCAGACGCGACGGACGGGGCCGCTACCAGGCCCCCGATGAAACTCCTTCTGAGCATCCTGCTTTCCTCCCGATCATTTCCTTGTTCAGCCCTTCTTCGGGGCCCAGCCGTAGATCTTGCTCAAACTGCCGCCCATCAGCGCGGCCCGATCGCCGTCGGATAGCCACTCCTTGGCGCGAAAAGAATCCACGCCTTGCTTGTAGGTCAGCAGGTTCACCGCGCGCGTCCAATCGGTGCCCCACATGCAGCGTTCCAGGCCGAACGTCTCGAGGATCCGGTCGACCGGCTTGCGGATGTCCTTGTAGGGGAACGGCTCGTGGCTCAGCGTGCAGGCGCCGCTGATCTTGACCACGATATTCTTGTGCGGCGCCAGCGCCAAAAGTTTGGGCAACTCGACCCAGGGCTCGGCCGGTGCGGGCGGCTTCATCGGCTGTTCGAGCCCGAGATGGTCGATCACCAGCGTCGTGTTCGGGTTACGCTTCGCAAGCTCGGCAACCTGCTCCAGCCGGCCCCGCGCCATGAGGTTGACCGGAAAGTCGCACTTGGCAGCCGTCGCCAGCACCTTATTGATGCCCGGATGCGCCGGATCGGTCGAGACTTCGGGCGTGAACATGATGCGCACGCCGACCGTGCCGTCCATCTTCGCCCATTCCTCGATCGTCTCGCCGACCTTGGGATCGTTGGAATCGACCGGCTTGACGAGAGCAAAACGGTTAGAAAACTGCTTGTGCACACCGACCGCGTAGCTCGCGTCCCATTTGTACATCGTGAAGACCGACACCAGCAGTCCGCCGTCGACGCCGACTTCGTCCATCGCCTTGACCATGTCGGCGCCGGTCACCTCGGGCGGTCCCGCGAGCACCGCGTGCCATGGCCGACTGGGATTGTCGCGCTCGTAGCAGTGGACCTGGACGTCAATGGTTGTCATGGCACGTCTCCCGAACAGTTAACGCGAGGCTAGGGTTCGACTTGGCGCCGTTCAAGCCGGCCGGTTCGGCGGGAGAAATGTCAGGCCGCACGGGTGGGACTTTGGGGCGGATTCGCTTGGCGCCACACGCCCCACAGACCAACCGCCAACGTGAACACGCCGCCGATCAGGAACCCCGGGGCATAGTCGCGCGTCAGAGCGAGAGCGGCGCTGAACAGCAGCGGCAGCACGAGCGCACCTGCATCGCCGAAAGCCAGCACGGCCCCTGTCGTGGCGCCGATGCGGCCGGCGGGCGCGAGGCGTGCCACCTCGGCCAGCAGCACGCCGTGCCAGCTCACCGCCGTGGCGCTGAACAGGATGGCGACGAGAGTGGCGAGCCAGGTCGGCCAGGCGGGATGGATGACGGCGGCTAGTACGGCCGAAATTGCCATGCCGATGCCGAGCAGAGACAGCAGCGTCGCCGGCCGGACCAGCCGCGTGGCGAGCCAGCCCCAGCCGATACGGGCCGGCACCGCGACGGCGACGGCGATCGCAAACACCAGGCCGGCACGTTCGAGGTCGTAGCCCAGGCCTCGCACCAGGTAGAGCACGAAGAACCCGGTGAACAGCGATTGCAGGCCGACGAAGCTGAACATGGCCACGCACATCCCCCGCAAGGCGGGCTCGCGCAACACCAGCGCGACGTTGGCGCGGATGTCCGCGGGCGACAGCGGCGTGCCCGGCACTCGATCGACGTCGAAGCGCGCACGCAAGGGCTGCAACGCCACGCCAGTCAGCAACGCCAGGCTCGCGATCACCAGCAAGGCGGTGCGCCAGCCCGCTTCGGTCGCCAGCACGGGTGCCACCACTCCCGCCACCATCAGGCCCGCCGGCACGCCGGTCTGCTTGATCGAGAAGACCAGCGGCGCCAGACGCGGCGGCGACAGGCGGCCGAGCAGATGCGAGCTCGACGGCGTCGAGATCGCCTGTCCCAGCCCGCCGACGAAAGCGCCCAGCGCGAACAACGGCAGCCAGCCCGAGGCCGGCAGCGCCAATCCCACGGCCAGCGCAAACATGCCGACCTGGGTCATGCGCATGGCTCCGTATCGCACGATCAAGCCGCCACAGGTCATGGTGGTCAGAAAGCCCGCGACGGCGCCGATACCGACATAGACGCCAACCAATGCCGGATCGATGGCGAGATCGGCGACGATGGCGGCCGCGATCAACGGGACCGTCGAACGGCCCATGGTTGCGAAGGCCTGCTGCACCGTCATCGCGCCGAGCGCGAGGTAGAGATTGAAGATGTGACGGCTCCGGTCTGCGCAGCGGGACCTTCCGTTCTTGCCCCGCACCCCGACGCACCGCAAGGGACGTGCCATGCGTGTGTGTCAAAGTTGCCGGCCATGCAACGACGCGCTCGCAGGCGATGTTCCGTCGGCATCCTGACCCCGCAAGGAGGAACGACGATGTTGAAGACCATGACGATCGCGGCCGGCGTGCTGGCTTTTTCCGGCGGCGTGGCCCTGGCACAGGGCAAT